>JBLMZF010000067.1:0-3566 GCA_050258655.1 Deltaproteobacteria bacterium
ACGACCGTTTAAAAAAGTATTATCTGACGGCCTGCCGGTGCTCCCTGAGCTCTTTGCTCGACAGGACCTCGGAAAGCTTGTATGCGGGGACGACCGCGGCTATCCCCGCGTTGGTCATCTCGACCCGTTTTGTGGAGTCGACCAGATCGAAGGTGCGGGAATCCCAGTACCCGCCCATAAGTACTCCGGCAAGGAACACCCGTCCCCCCGCGAGGTGGAAAAAGACGGGCGAGCCGCTGTTGCCTCCGCACGCCTCAGCCTCGATCAGGTACAGGTCCCTCTCCCTGTTCTCGAGCCAGACTTTCTCCTCGGGCATCAGGGCGACAGTGCCGAACCTGATGATCGGATAGTTTTTCTTCCCTCCAATATGCGGGGTGAAAAGGCCGATGAAAAAGACGTCGTCCCCTTCCGTTATCTCGCGCTCGAGGAACTCCCGGGGTGTGGTCAGCATGGCGTCGGGGATGAACTTGACCTTGTACTTACTCATGTCGACGGCGATCGGTATGACCAGGATATCGACCGAAGGGTCGGAGTGAGTGAAAAAACAGCTCGTGCTGCCGCTTATCAGCGGGACCTCGAGGAAATCGCTTTTCCCGTCAAGCGTGTTCAGACGGATATAGACGGAGCCGGTGAGGGCGCCGGAAGGATCGAGCATCACGTGCTTGGCGGTGACAAAATAGGTGTAGAACTTCTCCGGGTTCTGCTCGTCCTTCACACAGACGAAGAAACCGGTCCCCTTGGCGACGAACTCCTGCTGCTCGTTCTTTCCGAAGATAAAGGTGACCGAATCCTTGAGGTCTTTAGGGGTCGTATAGGCGGTCAGGATGCGCGGGAACAGCAGTACGGACAGCGCGGCCGCTAGAAGTACCTTACGGGACATGACTCCTCCCTTTTTGGAACGGAAGTTATTTTCTGACGGTCTTGAGCAGCTGGTCTACGGGCAGGGTGTTGAGCACGGTGCGGGGTTCAAGCCATCCTCTGCGGGCGACATCGATGCCGAGGATCATATTGTCGAGATGGCCGGCGGCGTGGGAATCGGTGTCGATGGCGATCCTGACCCCCAGGTCTTTGGCCTGCCGGGCGTTCTGGTCGTTGAGATCGAGCCTCTGCGGGAACGAGTTTATCTCCATCGCCGTGTTGGTGTCGGCTGCCGCCTTGAAGACCTCGGTCAGGTCCACGTCGTAGCCGTCGCGGGCGCCCCAGAGCCGGCCGGTAGGATGGGCGATGATGTGTATCCGCTTGTTCCTGCACACCCGCACCATGCGCGCGGTCATCTGCTTTTTCGGCAGCTTGAAGCCGGTGTGCACCGCTGCCACGACGATATCGAAATCCGCGAGCACCTCATCCGGATAGTCGGGCTTCCCCTCCAGGTCGACATCCACTTCGGCGCCGAAAAGGATCCTGAAGTCCTTGAATCCCCGGTTGAGGGAATCTATCTCTTTCCTCTTCTTCTTCAGCGCGGCCCTGTCCAGGCCCCGCGCTATCTTGAGGCTCTCGGAATGGTCGGTGACGGCAAGATACGAATAACCGAGCGAACGGGCCTTTGCGGCCATCGCCGCGATCGTTTCGCCGCCGTCGGACCATTTTGAGTGGCAGTGCAGGTCTCCCTTGATATCCTTGAGCTCGACGAGCCGGGGGAGCTTATGCTCGAGCGCCAGCTCTATCTCGCCTGTGTCCTCACGGATCTCCGGCGGGATGAACTCCATGCCGAAGAGCTTGAATATATCCTCTTCCGTCTTGCCGGCCAGCAGCTTTTCCTGCTTCCCGCTCACATCAAATACACCGTACTCATTGACCTTCCACCCTTTCTTCTGCGCGATGGAACGCAGCCGGATATTGAAGTTCTTGGAGCCCGTGAAATAGACCAGCGCGGCCCCGAACGACTTTTCATCGACCACCCGGCAATCCACCTGCACCCCTTCGTCGGTGCGGACCGTGGACTTCGTCTCTCCCCTGGCCACCACGTCCTCGACTCTCGGAAGAGAGACAAAGCTATCCATCACCTCGCCGGGTTTATCAGAAGTCACAAGGATATCTATGTCCCGCACGGTCTCCCTCTTCCTTCTCAGGGATCCCGCCTCGGATATCTTCCCGGCTTCCTTCTGCCTCTGGAGCCCCGCGACGAACGACCGCGCTGTCTCGATGGCGGCTGCCAGGGGCATGCGCTCGTTCCCCTGCTTCAGGAGCTCTATCCCTTTCAGGATGTTGCCGATGGTCTTGTCCTTGACGCCGCGCATCCCCCGCAGCTTTCCGTCGGCGATCGCACGCTCGAGCTCAGCCACGTTTTTGACCTGGAGCTGGTCATAGAGCGACTTGGCGGTCTTGGGTCCTATGCCCGGAACAGCCATGATCTGCAGCAGGCCTTCAGGCACCTCCTTGCGCAGGAGCTCATACGCCCCGCAGGTGCCGCTGGCGATGATCTCCTTGATCTTCGCCTCCAGGTCCTTACCGATGCCCGGGATACCGGTCAACGCCTCCTGTTTCGCCAGTTCCTCGATGTCGTCCGAAAGTCCTTCGATGACATCGGCGGCGCGGTTATAGGCGCGGATGCGGAAGACGTTCTCGCCCTTTATCTCGAGGATATCGGCGATGTTCCTGAATATCTTCACTACCTGGCTGTTCTTCATGCCTGTTCTATTTTACCGTCTGCTCGTAGCTTGCCTCAAGGGTCTTGACCAGGTCACGCAGCACGGTGTTCACGGGGACCGGGATCCCCAGCTCCTCGCCCTGGCGGACGATGTAGCCGTTTATGTGGTCGACCTCGGTACGCCGCTTCCTGAGCACATCCCGCAGCATCGATGATACGTTCGTCGACGTCAGTTCGCAAACGGCTTCGACCTTGGCCAGCGGATCGTCATAGATCAGTTTTATCTTCTTGCGCTTGGCCAGACGCGCGCCCTCGGTCACCGCCTGGCGCATCAGGTCCTTCGTCTCCTTGAACTCGACCAGCCTTCCGTTGTTGAGCCTGGTCAGCGCGGTCAGCGGATTGATGCCGGCGTTTATCAAGAGCTTCGACCAGAGGGTCCCCTTTATGTCCTTCGATATCTTGGTTTCGATCCCGGAACGGTTGAAGATCTCGCGGATCGAACGCATCACGACAGGGATCTTCCCGTCGATCCTGCCGATCGTCGTCTCCCCCTTACCCGCGTGCCGGACTTTCCCCGGTTCAAGGAGCGTGGCGCCCATGTTCGTCGAGCCCCCTATGACCCGTTCCGTCCCGAAGGCGTCCTGCAAAAGCTCGATGTTCCCCATCCCGTTCTGCAGTGTCAGCACAAAGCTCTCGTCCCCTATCGCCGGCTTGACACACTTGACCGCCGACTTGGTATCGTAGGCCTTCACGCAGATGACGGCCAGGTCGCAAGTCCCGATCTGGCGGGCATCGCCACAGGTCTTGACCCCCCGGGCCTGCCAGGACCCGGAGACGCCCTCGACGCTGATCTGGCCGCCGATCTTCGCCGCGGTTTCTTCGCTCTTTGCCAGGAGCCAGACTTCTTCCTTTGAGCGCGAAAGCAGCGCGGCAAGCAGAGTACCGATCGATCCCGCTCCCACAACGACGATCTTCATAG
>JBLMZF010000068.1:0-6981 GCA_050258655.1 Deltaproteobacteria bacterium
AAGTACCGCTTTGCCTCCCCGCTCATCAATTACGCGGTCTACCGCAGGGATCAGGCCATGGCCGGGTTGCTCGTTGAGCACGGAGCCGACATAAATGTGAAGAACAACAACGGCATGTCAGCTCTGGGCGGCGCGATCAAGAACGGAGATATCGGGATGGTCAAGTATCTGCTCGGCCGAGGGGCGCAGGTTGAGCCTTTCATGGTGCTTCTGTCCGAGGGAAAGGTGTCCGGCCAGGAGAAGATCGATTTCCCTGAAATAACCGCATTGATCAAACCGGAAGTGCTCAGGCGGCAGATGCTCAGGGCGCAGGCGGCGGTGGAAGCGGCACAAGCGCCCGAGGATTACCAGAAGGCGATCGCCGAGTACAACCTGGCAAAAGAGATGGCTCCCGAGACCCCGGAGATCTATTACAATCTGGGCTTGATAGAGGATAAGGCCGGCGCCTATGCCGAAGCGATCAAGGATCTGCAGAAATATCTGCAGCTGTCGCCGTCCGCCGGTGACGCGCAAGCGGTCAAGGATATGATCTACAAGCTCGAATATAAGCGTGACCAGGGGAGACGGTAAAGACTAGGATGTTCTGGACCAGTTAATTCTGGTTCGAATCCAGAAGGGGCAATTTAAATAAAGCCCCGCATTTCCTTGAGATAATTGGAGATGCGGGGCTTTTTGTTAGACAGGCTTTTGGGTCAGAAAAAAGCGGATAAAGGCGAATTTTATTAAGGATTTGAAATGATAAAATAATGATTAATAAAACAACGGTAGAAAGAGCAATGAGATCAACAGGAGGTGGTATGTTCCGTAATCTATTAATCGTCTTCATATTGTTGCTTTTGCCGCTCGGTACCGCTCACGCGATCCTTCTTGTGGATAACAGGAACCCGGATGGGGGGAGGGTCAGCAAATCCGATCAGCAGTACTGGCTTGCTTCCCAGTTCGACCTCGCGGCTGACGCGGATATCCCCGGAATCGGAGGTTATTTCTATGATGCGCTTTTTTCTGCCACTCCGGGTGAACTGACGGTTTCCACTCCCGATGTTTCAACTAAGTTTTATACGGGAACGATCGACATTGATGAAGTCGACCATGAGAATTTCCTGCTTGGCGGATCGCACGGCACGTCGCTGGACAACTCTCTGGCGGCAGGCTACTACTGGGTTTCGTTCAGGGGAGCGCATTCCGATACCTATAGCGGCGCAATGCCGGGAGCTACCAACCCGCTTCTGATCGCTGCCCGGAGCCAGTCGGATTACAACAACGGGGGGTTCAATTATTATGATCCCGCTATCAATGGCGGCCTTCTTAGAATAGGCGCGAGGATCAACGGGACACCGGTAAGCAGTCCCGTGCCCGAACCTGCTACCATTCTTCTGCTTGCTTCCGGGCTTGCGGGCGTTATCGCCCAGCGTTTTAAAAATAACGGGCAGGGCAGGGTCAGTTAATTCTGGTCCGAATCCAGAGGGGGCAACCAAAATAAAACCCCGCATTTCCAAACGTGGAGATGCGGGGTTTTTCCTTCGCAGCCGTGCTCCTATCGCATCGGACGCATTCGGGGAAAAAAGGTCTCAGAGCAGGGTCTCTGTGGAGTGATCGAAAATGAAAGGTGTATCGATGATGAGGCCCATGTGTTCCTGCGGTTTCGGCGGTGAACCGGCGGGCAGCTTGATGGTCACCTCGACATCGGGAAGAAGTCTGACGTGAACGAATGAGTCCTCGCCGATAGTCTCGACGAATTCCACCTCCCCTTTAAGCCCGCCTGCGGCATCGATACGGCATCCGGAAGGACGAAATCCAAGAAAGACCTCTTTACCGTCCAGAGCGGCCAGCTTAGGCTGTATCTGTTGCGGCACCGGGATCCGCAATGTGTCCCTCGCCAGCAGCCTGCCGTTCTCAACAACAATGGCAGTGAGCATGTTCATCGGCGGGGTGCCGATGAACCGGGCGACAAAGACGTTTGCAGGGTGCACATAAAGCTCCTGCGGCGGCCCGACCTGCTGGACTCTTCCGTCCTTGAGCACGACCACTTCTTCTCCCAGCGCCTGAGCCTCGATCTGGTCATGGGTGACATATATGACGGTGTTCTTGAGACGCCGGTGCAGTTTGATGAATTCCTCCCGCAGTTCAAGGCGGAGACGGGCGTCGAGATTTGAAAGCGGCTCGTCGAACAGGAACAGGGCCGGGTTGCGCACGATCGCCCTCCCCGTGGCCACCCTTTGACGTTCGCCTCCGGAAAGCTCCCTGGGGAACCGCTTGAGCTTGCCGATAAGATTCAGGGTAGCGGCGGCCTGCTCCACCTTTTCTTTTATCACCACCTCTTTTTCTCCCCGGGCGCGCAGTCCGAACGCGATGTTCTCGTAAACGGTAAGATGGGGATAGAGAGCGTAGTTCTGGAAGACCATGGCGATGTCACGCTTCTGCGGGGGAACGCCGGTGACATCCTTGCCGCCGATAGATATCTTTCCTGAACTGACGGGCTCAAGCCCCGCGACCAGGTTGAGCAGAGTCGATTTGCCGCAGCCGGAAGGGCCCAGGATAACGCAGAAGACACCGTCTTCGATCACGAGGCTGATATCCCTGACCGCGTAGGTCTCCCCGAAACGCTTGGAGATGTTTTCCAGCCTCACCTCAGCCATATCATCCTTTCACCGCCCCGGCAAGATAATCCGGGCGCAGGTATTTCTGCAGCGCGATGGTCATCACCAGCACGGGGACCGTAATGATCACCGCGTAAGCCGCGGACGAGAAGATGTCGCCGCGCGAGACATAATAGTACATCTTTACCGGCATCGTCGGCTGCGCGAGTGTCAGGTACGAAGCGAAGATGAACTCGTCCCAGGAAAGCATGAACGAGAATATCGCCGCTACCGTCATGCCGCCCGCAGTCAGGGGCAGGACTACCTTGAAGAACGCGGACAGGCGCGACGCCCCGTCGATCATAGCCTGCTTTTCCAGCTCCCAGGGGAACCCGGAGAAGACGCCGGTCATGATGAAGCAGGCCACGGGCAGGTTCCGGATGATGTGCGCCAGGGTCAGCCCGAACAGGGTATCGTAAAGCCCGGCCTTGATAAAAAAGATGGAGACCGGCAGGGCGATGGAGACCTCGGGGAACATGCGCGTGATGAAGATCGCCAGGACCAGGATATAGCGCAGGCGGTAGCCCAGACGGCTGATGGCGTAGGCCGCAGGTATGGACAGGACAAGCGAGCCGAGGCTGGAGAGTATCCCGACCGCAAGGCTTTTTACTAATGGCTGTGAGAAGACGGTACCGGAAGAAAACACGTCGAGGAAATGCTGCGGTGTGAAATGCCGCAGCAGGTACGGCGGACGGGGCGCAAAGACATCCTGGGGAGCGCTGAAGGAGATCTTGAACAGGATATAAAGAGGGAATAGGAAAAAAAAGGCCATTGCGCAGACCAGGAGCCAGTAGGGAACAGCTTTAAGATAACGCACCCAGTCCCCTCTTTCCCACGGATCTTAAATAGACGGTCACCGCAAAGAGGATCATCAGGAGCAGGACGACCGAGCTCGCCGCCGAAGCATAGGGATCGTTGAATTCCGTGTACTCCAGGTAGGAGTAGGTCCCGATGACCTTGAGGTTCTCGCCCATGAGGATCAGGGGCAGCGCGAAGATCCGGAAAGCGTCGATACCCCGGATGATCACGGCCGCGGTGATAGACGGCAGAAGAAGAGGCAGGGTGACCCGGCGGAACGTATACCAGGTCCCCGCTCCGTCGATCCGCGCCGCCTTGTAAAGCGACCTGTCGATGGACTGCAGGCCGGCAAGCAGGATGAGCATGACCAGCGGCGTGACTTTCCAGGCGTCGGCCAGGGCGACCATTAAAAGCGAGCGCGTGCCTCCGGACATCCAGTAGACCGGGGAATCGGCCAGCCTCAAGTCATGAAGGATGCGGTTGATCCAGCCGGTGTTCGAGAAAAGGAAACGCATCGCCACTCCTGCGACGACCGTGGGAATGGCCAGCGGCAGAAGCGCTATCGGACGGAAGAAGCGCAGTGACCGGCGTTCTCCGGAAAGGACCAGCGCCAGGATCAGGCCGAGGGCAAGCTCGATGGCCAGGCTGGTCAGGGCGATGACCAGTGTATTGAAGAATGCGCTCAGGAACTCAGGCTGGCTGAAAAGGCCGCTATAGTTGGCGAAGGTAAGACCGGGCCCTCCCGATGCGGGCGAGAAACTGAGCCCGATCACGCCGAGGATAGGGATAAGCGTGAAAAAGAAGAGGAATAACAGCAGCGGAAGGAGACAAAAGAACTCGGTCATACGTCAATAACGCTTTTTCTCTTCTTCGAGAAGGGCTTTGTATTTCTTGAGCGTCGGTTCTACGGGAGCACCTTCCATCACGATCTCCCGGAAAGCATCGGTGATGTAACGGCTGTACGCGGGCCACCAGGCGACGTTCTTGCGGAATTCGCCCTGCCTGAGCGCGGCCTGCACCGACTCGTAATACGGCTTCTGCCAATCCTCGACCGCCGCATAGGCATCGGTACGGATCGACGGCCAGCCCAGTTTTGCGACCAGGGTCTCCTGTACGGGTTTTGACTGCAGGTAAGCGATGAATTCCAGCGCCAGTGACTTATGTGGAGAATCTTTGGGGATCCCGAGGACGTCGCCGCCGATGACATGGCGTTCTCCCGCCGGCCCTTTCCAGCCGCTGTATGTCTTGATGTAGGGGAGCTGGTAATCCTTGACCAGCACATTGATCCCGAAGGTCCAGTTCTGGCCGATGAACGACTGTCCGGTAGCCAGGCTCTCGTTGGCGGTGTCCCACTTGGCCCGCCGCGAATCTTCGGAACAATACGGCCAGAGCTGCGCAAGAAAGGTGAATGCCTTGATAGTCCCCTCGTCGTCAAAGGCATAGGGATCACCTCCGGCCTGGAGCACGAACTCATGTATCTGAGTAGCGGTGGGGTTCCCTCCGAAGGCCTGCAGGAGCACTTTACCCTGGCCCTGCGCCGCCTTGAGCTTTTTGGCGGTGTCGAGCAGTTCATCCCAGGTGCGGGGGACCGCAAGGCCAAGCCTGTCGAACTCCCTGCTGTTGTAATAGACGATCTGCACATTGGGCCGGAAGGGCATGAACATCATCCTGTCACCGAACTTGCAATTTTCGATCAGTGCAGGCAGGATCTGGGACGGCAGCTGTGAAGCGCACGAGGAAAGGTCTTCGACCAGCCCTTTCGTGACCATCTGCGCCAGGTCCATGTTGTCCTGCGCGAAGAGATCTATCTTCGACCGGCCGCCTTTCTGCAGCGCTTCAAGGCTGCCGGTCAGCTGATCGGCCTCTATCTGGTAGCCGTTGACCTTGATGTTGCGGTCTTTTTCGAAGGCGGGGAAGATATCGCGGCGCATGACGGTCCATTCCTGCTCGCTGAGGCTCATCGCAACTGTTAGTGAGGGCCCGGAAGGGCCGGAGCAGCCGGAAAGGGTGATTGCGAGGATGACCGCGGGGATAAAGGGGAAATGGTAAAGCCGCCGCCCTGAACTCATACAAATATTATGGACTTCTCTTCCGATCAACCGGGAGTGCGCATTTCCGCTTTTCATCGACCTTATTCCCCGAACCCGAACCCTTTATATCTACAAAAGTTGTTGCAGCGCAATACTGTTTATGATAATTTGGGTTTCAAATGAAAGGATCCAAAGTCAAAAAATTATCTTTTCTCGATAGATATCTTACCGTCTGGATCTTCCTCGCCATGGCCATTGGCGTCAGCCTTGGCTATTTCTATCCTTCAGTCGTCGGCTTCTGGAACACGTTCCAGGCCGGGACCACGAATATACCCATTGCCATCGGTTTGATCCTGATGATGTACCCGCCTCTGGCTAAAGTCAGATACGAAGAGATGAAGGACGTTTTCAAGGATGTCCGCATCCTCGGCCTTTCGCTTGTCCAGAACTGGATAGTCGGCCCCCTCCTGATGTTCGTCCTGGCTATAGCGTTCCTCAGAGGCTATCCCGAATACATGGTCGGGCTGATAATGATCGGCCTTGCCCGCTGTATCGCCATGGTCATCGTCTGGAACGATCTGGCGTGGGGAGACTGCGAGTATTGCGCCGGCCTGGTGGCTTTCAATTCAGTATTCCAGGTCCTGTTTTATTCCGTTTACGCCTGGCTGTTCATCACCGTGATCCCTCCGTTGTTCGGGATAAAAGGTGTAGTGGTCGATGTGACTATAGCGCAGATCGCCAAAAGTGTCTTCGTCTATCTGGGGATCCCCTTTATCGCGGGTATCATCTCCCGCTTCTCGCTTATCAGGATAAAAGGGAAGGACTGGTACGAACAGAAATTCATCCCCGCCATCAGCCCGATAACGCTTATCGCCCTGCTTTTTACCATTATCGTCATGTTTTCGCTTAAAGGCTCCTACATCATCCGGATCCCTCTTGATGTGGTACGGATAGCCGTTCCCCTGCTTATTTACTTTGTGGCGATGTTCCTGATCTCTTTCTTTATGGGCAGGGAGTTCAAAGCGGGTTATCAGAAGACGGTATCACTGGCTTTTACCGCGGCAAGCAACAATTTTGAACTGGCGATCGCCGTAGCCGTAGCGGTATTCGGGGTCAATTCGGGTGTTGCGTTCGCGGCCGTCATCGGTCCCCTGGTTGAAGTCCCCGTAATGATAGGCCTGGTCAATCTCGCCTTTTATTTTAAGAAAAAGCACTTCTAGGAAGTCCAAGAGAAAGCGTTTTCAAACCCCTCCCTTCTCCGCTTGAAATTACCCGTTATATAGTAAATACTTAGAGCAGGCTGATAAACCTTTACAGTACCCTTGCATGAAGGGTAAATTTTTGCCTGGTTAATAAAGACTTTAATAAGAAAAATATGTTCAAAAAAATCCTCTCGATCATCCTTTGTGCCTGTTTTGCTCTGGACGAGCCTTTGTTCGCCCAGGTAACGGCGCCGATCTCCGGGTTGCCCGCAGCGCTTCCATCGGGAGGCGCCGCGTTCAGGCCTTTGTCGCTCA
>JBLMZF010000069.1:0-8756 GCA_050258655.1 Deltaproteobacteria bacterium
GGATACCGCAGGCGGTGGAGACGATAGCGCAGCAGGAACGCGAGCACCGAAGGGGCTTGGAGCGACGAGAACGGCAGCAGGAACGGCTGATGTCTTCCCGCAAAGGCATTCTCATCGGAATCAGTGAACGAGAAGGCGAACTCATCGGGATCGGTCTTGTTGTAGGCGCATCCCCATACCTTCCTGTCCTTGAGGATCTCGACCGCGCATTCGATCGCGTTGACCACGTCGTCCCGGCGCTCGCACCCGGCGCATTCGATCAGCGTGACCTTGCCCTGGGAGAAGACACCGGAAATGGCAGGCACATAATTCCCTCCGTCCTTGAACGTCCGCAGGTATTTTCCGCCAAGCTCAAGGAAACGGGTCAGAGGGTCTTCGGTCTCGAAAAGGGGATCGGGTAAAAGAGGAGAGCAGCGGCGAAGGATATCCCGGCCGTGGTCCGGGCTGATCCGGCAGGCGAAATCGAATTCGCGCTCCAGCACGAAGACATTGAAATGCCCGTAGAGATAATAGAAACCGTTGTTCCGGCCTCCCGCCCGCCCGGTCAAAAACTCCGCCATCTCATGGACAGCCGTAGTATGCCTGTATAACGCCCGCTCCTTGAGCCGTGCCGTATTGTAGACCAGGGTCTTGCCGTCGAACAGGCAGGCGGCTTTTTCCTCCATCCCGAGCTCTTTTACCTTAATGGGATCGTCCGCCTGTATGAACGTGCAGCGGAAGCGGCGGGCGAGCACGCGGCAGAAATCAGCGGGGTCCATAGCCAGGAGAGTTTCCCAGCCGATGTCTTCATACACCTTGGCAAGCCTTTCCCTGATCGCGGAAGCTTTCGCGGGTTTGAGCGGCCAGAGCATCTCATCAGGCAGGAGGAATTCAGACCGGCCGCCATCCCTGGCGCTTTTACCGCTTCCAGTCAGAGCTCTCATGTAGGAAGCAAGGCCTTCGTACTCGGCCCAGTCCGCGCATTCCCTTCTGACGACCTTGACGGTTTCCAGCGTCCTATCCACGAGCTCGGCGACTGCCTCTTCCCCCTTCACATCCGTATACTTCACTATTTCTATAGCATATATAAGGAAGGATGCAAAAACCCGGTGGTAAGCGGTACGTGATTTCCATGCCCTGTCTCCGAACTTCTGGTGCCACCTGACGCTGAATCTCTCAAGCACCGGCAGCTTCGATTCGAAGACGTCGAGCGGGTACCCCGCTTCAAGGAGCGGGATCACGCCGAATTCGAGGGTGTCGCACGGGCCGATGCCCAGCTTGGCGATACGCAGGGCAAGGACGATCAACCTGTCGTAGTGCTCCGGTCGGTCCGCACAGAGAATGAACAGGCGCTGCAGGATGAATTCTTTCAGATACACTGGCGTAAAACCCTGGGCCTGGAAGGCGAAAAGCAGTTCGCGGGTCCTGCGCACATAGCTTTCCTTGAACTGCTCGCCCTTCCTGCCTTTAAGGGCGTACAGGAGCTTCTCAACAGTCTGCCGGTCCAGCAGATCATCAGTGAAGGAATCAGCCTCATCCAGGGAGGAAGCGAAACGGTAGAAGACCAGGTACTCACGGCAGACGGCGTAAGCATACCTTGTCTCGTTCTTGCGCTCGTTAAATCCGATCGCGCGGTGATCGTAAACCCGCTGGCGCAGCTCCTGGCGTTCGCGGCGGACGTACTGGCGCTCGTTATCCCGCAATTGGGAGAGTCTTTCGAGCCCTCCCTGCTCATCGGCAAGCACGAACGCTATCAGGCTTTCATAGAACCTCGCCCGGTCAGCCAGCCAGACGTCACGGCCGTTTCCGCGGACATCGGTGGAAGAGCCAAGATGGATGAAATCGTCCTCGCCCAGATCAGTAAGACTGCCGTCACAGGTAGTGATCCGCGAGAATTCGGAGGTCTTTTCCGGCTCGACCCAGTAACGCGACTCAAGCCGGCGCAGTTCGCGGTAAAGGCGTATCGCCAGGGCCGGATCGGCCGAACGCGCT
Organism: Deltaproteobacteria bacterium; assembly: GCA_050258655.1. Lineage (GTDB taxonomy): Bacteria > Omnitrophota > Gorgyraeia > Gygaellales > Profunditerraquicolaceae > JBLMZF01. The sequence continues at coordinate 1,972 of JBLMZF010000069.1, forward strand.
TTCTCGGCTGTCTCCGGGTCCGTCCTTCTCTCGTTAAGAAAACGTCCGATCAGCGCGCGGGAGATCACGCCGGCGAACGACACTATCCGTCCCCCATCCTGCCGGTTTTTCGCGGCATCGAGCGCGCGCTCCACATCCATCTGACCGGCGCCCAGGAGACCTTTGGAGAAACAGGGATCGTCATTCATCGGGGCAGCCGTCTGCTTCAGCAGTCCAGCAGCCTGCTGGGGGGTCAGGTCGGGACGGGCGCAGCAAAGGGCAGCGAGAGCACCGGAAACATCGGGAGCAGAGAATGAAGTCCCCTTGTACGTCGCGTTGACCCATCCGTGCCCGGGGACATCGAGGCAGATGGTCCGTTCGTCCGGGGCGCAGATATCGACGTTCGGGCCGTAATCCGAATAAAACGCCCTGAAGGTCTGGTTGCCGTAGGTATGAGAAGCGGCGACCGCGAAGGAATCCTCAAAAGCCGCCGGAAACTCGAGTCCTTCCCTCCCCCATTCATTCCCTGCCGGACAGACCACGACCCCTCCCTTATGTGTTATGTGTTCAATGTATTTCTGTTCCTGAAGATCGGGGTCGTGTGAAGCGAAGTTAAGGTTGACGATGACCCGGGCATGCGGATGGCTGTCCATGAACATGATGATCTCCTGCAAAGCCGAATCGATCTTCGCGGTGTCGGCCTGGAGCGTCGAGTTTCCCGCGACAGAGATCGATTCTATGACGGCATCGGGTGCCTGCTGCCTTATCTCATATGCGGCGATCGTCCCATGGAGAGAAGAATCTTTCAGCAAAGAGTCCTGCGCGTCCGCGGGCCGATGCGCGATCACATCCGTCACCGTGCCTGCCTGTACGCCGCTATCGACGACGAAAACGTGTACCTGGTTGTCGGACATCTCATATAAGAGCACGCCGCCGAATAAAGCCGCGAGTACAACTGCGGCGCCCGCAGCAACGCACATCGCCTTCCCGGTGCCGTTGCCGGCTTTGATGGTCCTGCCTGCCATAAAGACCGGAAGACCGGAAAGGTCGCGTCCAAGGACGATGCGGTCGACCAGTCCCTCGAGGTCTTCCTTATCAGCTTTTTCAAGCACCGACCTCACGAAATCATCTTCATGATCGAGTTCTTTGAGCAGGAAAAGCGTCCCGTCATCGTTGCCACCATCGTCCAGGAAGCGCTTATCCGGCCGGCGTCCACCCTTAAGCTCAACCACCCTGCCCATCCTGCCGAAGGCTTCCTTAATATTGCTTCTAACCATCGAACAATAGGGATCGACGATCTGGGCGGGCCCGGGCTTGCGGACGAACATATCGAGCAGATTGAAAGAGAATTCGAAAGGAACGGCCCGCGCGCTTGCCAGATACTCCCTGGATTCACAGGGAATGATGCGCTCGACCGGAAGGTCTTCCTCCAGCAGGAATCCGACTATGTCCCCGAGCTCCGACCGGACGGCGGGCTCGGCCATCTCATAGACGACCTCTTTCTGATGCAGGTCCCCGGGTATCCTGCTGAGCGAGAAGAAATCGTAATCAAAGGAGATCCACAGCCTGCGGCCTTCTTCACGCGCTTTTCTTCCGGCCGCGGCAAGCTCTTCGCGGAGCCGGGGAGCTTTCCAATTGGCGACCCGGTAGCTGCCGGTGGTGTGGTCGTAATAGGAAGGCATATGGGGAACGACGGCGATATCGTCTTCCTCAAGCAGGAGGGCCCAGGAAGCGTCGGGCGCTTCGGGGGCGGGCGTCTTGTCATCATGCGCGTCACTGTTGAAAATAAGCAGCTTCTCGCCCGTTTCTTCCGTGTAGTCCACGGCCTGCCACATGATGTCGCCGTGCTTCTGGATCGTGGGAGCGAGCTGTATCTCACGATGGGGCGGAGCCCTCGGATTCCAGATCCCTCTCCTCCCTCCGTCTTTGGAATCCGTCTTTTCCGTCTTTAAAAGGGCCTCGAATACCGGGCTGTTGACGCGCAGGATCCACCAGTCGACCTCTTTTCCGTCACGCGCCCTCTGGACCATGATCAATCCCATCAGGTCATATATCTCGATACCCGGGAACGTATCCTGCCATTCTTTGGAAGTAAAGACCGTGCGCGCTGAAACGGGCAGCCCTTTGAGAGCAGACAGGCGGTACAGATCCTTATTCCGGTCCTGCAGGATATCGAATACCTTGCGCACATGTTTGCGGGCAGCGAAAAACGGGACGTTCTTCCTGCAGGCGAAATCCCGCCCCACTTTTGAAGCGGATGCCCGGTAGGAGAACTCTTTCAGGCGGCGGATCCCATCGGCAGAAAGCCGCCTCACACCGGCCTGCGTCATCGCTTCAAGCAGGGCATCGGCGTAAAGAGGACCGGAAACCGGTTTGACCAGGTAGGCATACCCCTCTTTCCAGAGACGGGTATAGATCTTTGCCTTCTCCGGTTCATTGATTTGAAGGAAAGCTTTTTTAGGAGTACGGCCGGTAAGGAAAAGTTCTTCCAGTTCCTCCGCGCGGCTATCCAGTGACTGTCCCCGCGCAAGCTGCAACAGGAGTTCTTTTGCCCTGACCAAGTCGCTGCTGTACGCCTCGCCGCCGTCTTTGAAGGAGTTTATGATCGGGACAAGCCTTTTCGACTGGTCAAGTTCATCCGTTCCCCATTCCGGGTCAAAGCCGGAGATATCCGACCCTATCTTAAGATGCGATTGCGCGAGCTCGCGCATCAGTCTGACAAACCGATCCTTTATCTCAGGGCGGTCCTTCAAAACGGCCTGGTAATAAGCCGCTGCCTCGACCGGTGTCTTACCCTCGACCAGCTGGGCCCTGACCGACGCGCCAATGGCCCTGAAAATAAGCAGAAGATCCTGTCTGCTGAAACGATCATGGAGATAGCTGTAGACCATCCATGAGAAATATACCTCGCATACGCCCCAGCTGAGCCTGCCATAGACGAAGTCGGAGCAGGCGAATGCCAGCGGGCCGGAGAAATAGTAGCCGTTCACGGAATAGAAATCGATGCCGAAATCGGACGCCGGGAGTTCACGGCATTCCCTGATCCTGACCTGTGACGAACGGCGGGCCGAAGGGCTCAGCGCGCTCTCGATGGCAGTGATGTCTTTTGCCCGCAGGTTGCCGAAGAAATCGCCGCAACCGCCATCACCCAGCTTCTCCCGCAGTATGTTGTAAAGGTTCTCGTTGAGCTCGAGCGAGCGCGGCAGCATGCGGGTCCAGGTCGGGAACAGGAGCCCGCGGCGCCCTTCCCCGACACATAAACGGTATACGGCGCGGATGACAGGTTCGGACCCGAACCTTTCCATGGCTTCCTTCATCCTTTCGGACAGTGGGACGGCGAAACGTTCGACCGAGGCTTTGCCCGGCAGGGAGTAATGGATGCGGAAGGTCTCGTAGATGTGCGGGGATTCACGATCGACATCGATAGTCTCCTCCTTGAGGATGACGTATCCCTCATGCTCCAGGCGCGCGATCACCGCGTCGCGGCAGGTGCATTCGGTATTGAGCGTCTTGAAATCACCGCTCACTTCACCGATCGCGACGTCATTGCCGAGATAAAGCGTCTCGAGGCAGAGCAGCTTGGAAAGAAGTTCCTGCGCGCGGATAGTCTTTTTCGCGTCTGCGACCGCCGCTTCAAGCCGCTCTCCGCGCAGTCCCAGCCCGGCGGCCCGCTCAAAGAGGAGCCTGGCAGCTTCATCGGTATCACTGATGGCCGAAACGTGGTCTTTTCCCGCAACGGACGCCTTACCGCACGTCTCGACCGCCATCCATTCCGGAGAAACGATGGCGAGGCTGTCGATATCCGCCTCCCATTCAGTGCTTACCTTTCCTTCGTGCATCCTGGTGAAACCGAACCTGCCGTAAAGGTCTTTGACCCTCGCGTTCCTTTCGGCAGGGACGAACGAAGCGATCATCTTCTGTGCCCCCTGCTCCCGCAGAGTCCTCACCACCGAATCCATCAGCGCGTATTCGGACTTCAGATCGGCCTCACCCTGTCCGAGAGACCTGCAGCTCATGCAGAACTGCTCGATCACCCAGTCGTCGGTCAGGATATCGCGGTGCTGCATCCTCCGGCACACAACAAGGCCTACGATCCCCCAGTTACCGAACCTGTCGACCAGCTCGAGCGAGAACACGCGGACATTCGTCTGAGGCAGGGAATGTGAGATATAGAAATGCGGCTGTATCATTTCCTTGAGCTCGGAGACACCGTAGGCCTTGCCGGTCAGGTTGAACTGGTGGGTACGGTATGTAAGGTCCGAAAGACGCTGGACAAAAGGAAGGTTTTCGTCACCTTCGCGGATGACGGCCTTAAGCCCGAGCTCCCGGAGATAACCATTTTCTGACGAGAAGCCTGAAGAGAAAGCGTTGCGCTCTTGTGCCTCACGGTACATCTCCGTCCGGCGCAGGTCCTCGGCGGTCAGAGGCTTGGTCCCGAATAGCTCATCGAGAGAGCTCAGCAGGGCTCCAATGTCGCCGGCCGGGAATTTAAGCACGGTAACTTCGGGCAAAAGCGACTTGACCAGGGAACGCTCGTGGCCGTTGTCATCGATGAAGACCATGCTGTCGAGGCCGATATTGAGCTTGAAGGCGATCGTCCTCAGGTTTGCCGCCTTGCTGTTCCAGTTGGCGCGGATGCAGGCAAAATCGCTCTGATGCAGCATCATCTGCGGATGACGCTCAAGCGCCACACACAGCTCCTTCTCGTCGTTCTTGCTGCTGATCGCAAGCAGCACCCCTTTTGCTTTCAATTCCTTCAGTTTGGCCTGGTATTGAGCGTAGGGTCCGTCGACGCTCAGGTGACCGAACCCGTCCTCAGCGAGTATCCCGTCCCAGAGGACCCCATCGGCATCGGTGACGATGCACTTGAGAACGGGCTTCGCTCCTCCGTCGGTCTCACGGACCTCGTTGAGCAGCTCGAGTTCCAGATCTTTCAATTCATTATCCGGAGGGAAATTCGTCGAGAAATCGTAACGGTGAAGAAGAAGATACCCCTGCCCCTTCTCATCGCTGAACCTGAGGATCAGCCTTAACGTGCCCGAGTAATCCGGTTCGATCTCTGCCAGGCTGGATACCTCTTCATATTCGCTCTCCAGGCAAAGCGGTTCCTGCCCTTCCCTGAGGAAGGAATGTATCCTGTCGATCTGCCCGGGAAGAAGGACTCGATCAGCGACTCCCTCGCCCATGGTGATCGCGGGCAGCTCACCATTGACGTTCAAGGCGTAAATGAAGGTGCTTGTGACCTTCGCCTCCCGCAGCCTGCGGAACGTCCCCGTCCTCAGATCGATGCGAGAGGCCATGGCCGTGGCGTTCGCAGGCAGAGGCCCCAGATCCCCGATGATCTTCGACACCATGGTATCAGCCCGCATCTCTTCGAGCTTCTCCAGTTCTTCAGGGTAGAGACGACCGTAGGCCCGGCGAACATTAAGGAACGCCGCGGCACTGATGTCCTCCGGTTCCCCGCCGCCGTTCCTCGCAAAATAAAGAGCGCTTCCGGCGAATACAAGCGCAAGGAACGCGTATGCTTCGAACAGAAACCGATCCTCCACAAGCTCACTTTTGAGCCAGTTGTCGACCAACACACCATACTCACCCTCATGCTGGAGCAGGCCTACTCCGCAGGACATGTAGCTCGCCCAGTAGAAGCCGGCAAAACCCGGACCCGAGGGGTAGAGACCGGGGAAGAACTCATCCCTTATCCTTGCCCTCACGCCGTCGAACAGTTCTTCATTTATGGTCCCGGTTATGATCGGCATCTTCCACGTTTCCATCCCGGGGACGCCGTAAAACACAAATCCTTCCCCGCCGTCCTTCTTGCCGTTATCAGGATAACGGTAGTCGATATCCCACACTTTAACGGTCTTGTCCCAGCTGGCGGAAAGCAGTCTGTTCACGTCCGGGCTGAAGGAGACCTCCTTTATGCCCGCATCATGCGCCTTGAAACTATAGAGGAAAGCAAGATCGCGCGCGTCAAACAGGAATATCTCCCCGTTCCAGTCTGCGAGAACGATCTTCGAGCCGTCTCCGCTGTAACCGCAGCCGGTGAGCCAGTTCTTGAAGAGCGGTCCTGCTATGCGGCCGACGATCCTGCCGGTCTCGGCCTCCAGGATACCCGCTGTCTGGTCCCAGCTGGCGCTGACCAGGACCTCGCTTTCGGGATCGAACGCTATATAAGGTATGGGGCCTTCATGGACCTTCACGGAATGCAGCAGGCTGAAATCGTCTCCTGACCAGATGTTGACCATCCCGTCCCAGGACGCGGTAGCGATGAACCTGCCGTCCCCGCTTGCGACGACCGCCCTCACCCAGTCGCTATGCCCTTTGAGCACATGTACCATGCTGAAGGAATCCGCGTCCCAGATGCGCGCAGTGGTGTCATCGCTTGCGGTCATGATCAGGCTGCTGTCCTTGTTGAAAGTGACGCTGTTCAACCAGTTGGTGTGCCCGATCAACTCGCCAAGCTTCAAAAAGTCCCCGGTTTCCCAGATCACGGCCCTGGAATCCATGCCGGCAGTAGCCAGGAGGCTCGAATCCCTGTTAAAGGAAACGGAAGTGATCGGAGCGGTATGGGCTCTAAGCACGGCTTTGCGCTGGAGATCGTCGGCGCCCCATATCAGCGCGACGAACTCCCATCCTCCGGCGGCGATGAAACGCCCGTCGGGCGAGAACCGAGCGGATTCCATGTAACTGCCTTCGCCTGAAAGGACGCCCGCCTGCCTGACGTTCGCCACAGGGAGGTCCGTCATATGACCTATCAGGGACTTCGTCTTTCCGTTGGCAGAGGACAGGTAGTGGCGCAGCCAGGG
>JBLMZF010000070.1:0-19537 GCA_050258655.1 Deltaproteobacteria bacterium
CCTGACCATCGTCGTGTTCGGGTCGCTGCTGATGACCCTGACCGTGGGAGGTTCCTCTATCAGCGTGAGCGCCGAGAAGCTGAACCAGCAGGCCAGGGCCCGCGCCATCATGGACTGGGTATCGCGCGACCTGCGCAATGCCATCAGTTGGGAGATAAACGCCAACAACCCCACGTCGAATTACGTCAAGTTCAATCTCTGGAGCTGGGACACCGCCGCCAACACCTGGAAGCTGGGTGACCAGTTCGTCGAGTATTCCTATAACAGCGCCACTTCGACGCTTTCCAGGAGGCTGCTGGACAATACCGGCACCGTCCTTCAGGAAACCGATTTTCCCGATGTCATTCTTTCTCCTTTTTACACGTCGTACACGGACGAGTTCACAAACCAGTTCGATAAGAACGTCCTGCTCGCCAGCCGCCAGATGATCCTGGTCATACGGACGCATCATGCCGCCAGGGGCAGGGACGTCAGCAGCACTCTTATCGAGAACATAAAGATACGCAATGGATAACAGAAGAGGATCGGCCCTTATCTTCGGTCTGCTCGTCGTGACGTTCCTGACGATCGCCGGCGCAGGCTTTTTCTACGCGTCGATCAACGAGTCGAAGATGACCCGCCGCTCGGTGGACTCGACGAAGGCGTTCTGGGCGGCCGAGGCGGGGGCCGCGCAGGCGGTGTGGGCGCTGCCGGCGGCGCAGGCGGGCACGCTTGAATCCGGGGTTACCTTTTCGTCCTTTACCCAGCAGCTCAGCCCCAACTACTACCAGATAACATCGACCGGCACGTACACCTATCCGGACGGCGGTGCGCTTACGCGCAGGATCCAGGCCATTGCCTCTACGGTCCTGCTTGACCCGTCAAAGTTCAAATACGCGCTCGAGACCACGGTCAGGCTGGTCGTCAAGGGTTCGGTTTCGATCAATCCCGCGGGAAGCTCGCTGGAATACGCGACCATAAACTTCAACGATCTCTTTTCGATGACCAAGGAGGACGTCAAGGCGTTCGCCACGATCTACAACTCCATCCCTGCAGCGATGAGCGGGGTGGTATGGCTTCAGCCGCCGACCGGATCGGGACCCGCCTTTCAATGGGACCTGACCAGCGATCTGGTCGGTCACGGCATCCTGATCGTCGAGGGGGATATCCATATCGCCGGGACGGTCAACTGGGACGGCATCATCTATGTAATGGGCAAGCTGCGCATGTCGGGCACCCCGATCCTCTCGGGGACGGTCCTGGCTGAAAGCGGCGTCACCGTCGACGATACGACTGTCACCGGTAACGTGACCTGCAATTACGACCTGCAGAAGATAGCGGACGCGCTCAATCTCCTGACGTTCGCCACTGCCAAGGTCGTCTCATGGAAGGAGATATAAGATAATGAGCCCTTTTGATTTCCTTAAAGGAAAGATGGGCAGCAAGGAAAAGACTCCTGTCGGTCTCAATGTCGGCGGCTCCACCATGAAGCTTGCCAAGCTCAAGGTCCTCCAGGACCATGTCGAGCTGGTCAGCTACAGCATCGAGCAGAGCCAGATCGACATGGAGGATCTGATCAGGAAGACCGCGCACAGCCACGAGGTCACGACGGTCAACATATCCGTCTCCGGCCAGCAGGCGATCATACGCTATATCGATTTCCCGAAGATGAACCTCGGCGAGCTCAAACAGGCGCTCAAGTTCGAGGCCCAGAAATACATGCCGTTCCCGGTCAACGAAGTGAACCTCGACGCCTGCATCCTGCGCGAGGACCTGCCCGACAACAAGATGCGGGTCCTTATGGCCGCGGTAAAGAAGGATTATCTCGATCAGCGTCTCAAGATCCTGGCCTCGGCCGGACTGACCGTGAACATCGTTGACATCGATTCACTGGCGCTGATAAACGCCTTCAACCATAATTACGCCGGCGAGGAGAAGCTCAAGGGCAAGACCGTCGCCCTTCTGAACATCGGCTCGGCGACAAGCAATCTGAACATACTTGAGAACCATGCCCCGTCGCTTTCGCGCGACATTACCATCGGCGGCAACAACCTCACCCAGAGGATCGCCGACGTCTTTTCCCTTGATTTCAAGTCGGCGGAGGAGCTCAAGACCACCGGGGACGCGCAGAAGGCGGAGAAGATCGCCACCGCGATCGAGCCCGTGGTCACCAAGCTTGCCAAGGAAGTCCGTTCTTCGTTCGATTACTATGAGAGCCGCAGCGTCAGCTCCGTCGAGAAGATCTACCTGAGCGGCGGCGGTTCCCGGGACCCGGGGCTGAAGGAATCTCTTTCGTCCCTGATCGGCATAGAGGTCGAGCACTGGGACCCGCTGCGCAAGATAACAGTTGCCGAGGGACTTGACCCCGCAAAGGTCAAGGCGGCCTCAAGCCAGCTCGCCGTCGCCATCGGCCTGGCGCTCAGACAATAGGAGAGAAATGATAGAGATAAACCTGCTTCCCGAGGAGAAACGCGTAAAGGTCCGTGCGGCAGCGGCCGCGCCCGGCAAACCGGCTGTCCCGGCGTCCGAGAACCTCAAGAAGCTGATCTATCTCGTGCCGGCCGTGATCGGAGTGCTGCTGCTCGCGCATCTGTACCTGGTCTTCGCGCAGATGACCGCTTCGATGGGGTTGTCGTCGCTGGAAAGGAAGATGCAGGCGCTTCAGCCGCAGCTCAAGGACGTCAAGGGCTTCAAGACCGCGTATGACAGCCTTTCGCAGGACGGCCAGATCATGCAGGAGCTGGCTGCCAAGAGCGGCCTGTGGTCGAAGAAGCTCAACCGGCTCAGCCTCGACCTGCCGCCGGGGATCTGGATCAGCGACCTGCAGGCCTCTAACCGCCAGCTTATTGTCAGATGCTCGGCGGTCTCGCTTGAAACGGATGAGGTGGAACTGATCAACCGTTTCATCTCGCGGATTAAGGAAGATTCCGATTTCTACGGCGCTTTCGCCGGTTTTGACCTGGGTTCAGTCCAGAAACGGCAGATCGGGACGTTCGAGGTCTCTGATTTCACCGTAACCATGGAGCTGAAGACAAAATGAAGATCGATATCGACGTACTGTACGCTGACCGTCAAAAGCTCGTCCTGTTCGCCATCATCTTCTGCGCCGTCGTCTACGTGGACAGCGCGTTCCTGATCCGGGCGCAGATGAAGAGCGTCGCCGCGGTTCAGCAGAAGGAGACGAAGCTCAAGGCGGAGCTCGACGGCATCACGCGCGACATGGCGCTGATGCGCCAGAAGTCGGAGGAGACGAAGAAGGCGGTCGTCCTGCGCGGGGAGGGCGCCATGACCGACCTGCTCAAGGACATCTCGCAGGTGGCCTCCGGGCACAACATCAAGCTGCTGCAGATAACGCCGCTCAAATCGAAGGAAGCGCGCAAGCTGCAGTCGCAGAGTTATCTTGCTCTTACGGTCAAGCTCGACATGGTGGGGGGATACCACGATTTCGGCAGTTTTCTTAACGACCTTGAGCACGCGGCACATCCGCTCTTCGCTCAGGGTTTCAGGATAACCCAGGGGGATGACCCGCTGAAGCAGCGGATCAGCCTGGACCTGATGACCTATGTCAGGAAATAGGGGAAGATATATGCGGAATAGTCGTGCGGTGAGGGTCTGTCTTCTTATCGTTCTGGTGCTCTGCGCGGCGGCAAGCGCCCGCGCGCAGGAGTTCGTCTACGACAGCCAGGGGAAACGTAATCCCTTCATACCGCTGGTCACACCGGACGGGCGGCTGGTGAAGCTTGAGGCGGAGACGGTCAAGTCCGACCTTGATCTCAAGCTTGAGGGGATCATCTACGACAAGTACGGCATCTCATACGCTGTCGTCGACGGACAGGTGGTCAAGATCGGCGATACGATCGGTGACTACCAGGTGCTCAGGATCGAGGAGAAAAGGGTCATCTTCATGCGTGAGGGTCAGCAGAAAACGGTTGAACTCAAAAAGGAGGGTGCATGATACTGCGACTGTTGAAAAAGTCTTTTTTATGCCTCTTAGCAGTCTCGTTCGCAGTCAATATGTGTTACGCGCAGACGCCCGCGTCGGCGCCCGCCGCGAACGCGGCAGCTGACAGCGAGGTAAACGACATCAAGGACAGCCTGAGCGCGTCCGAGAACGTCACGCTCGACTTCAAGGATGCGGATATCCACAACGTGCTCAAGATCCTGGCGAAAAAGGCGAACATCAACATTGTCGCCACGCCGGACGTCATGGGCACGGTCTCGATCAAGCTCGTCGATGTCCCGTGGGACAGGGCGATGGACGTGATCCTCAAGAGCAACGGTTTCGGGTACCAGAAACAGGGCAACGTCATACTCGTGACCAAGCTCGAGAACATGGCCAAGATCCAGGCGGACGAGCCGCTCAGGACCGAGATAGTGAACCTGCGGTTCCTTGACGCCCAGGACGCGCAGCGCATCCTGATACCGATGCTGACGGCGCGCGGCAAGATCTCGATACTCTATACCCGCGGCCAGAAGGGCTGGAAGTTCGGCACCTTCAGGATCGGCAAGGAACAGGTGGCTGCAGCCATGCAGGAGCGTGAAGGCGAACAGAACAAGCAGGAGACGATAGCCTACGAGAAGAAAGGCGAGGGGGCGGTGGCTTCGAAGATCGAGTCCGATCCGTCCATCAAGTCCAAGACCCTGATCATCACCGATACCGACGCCAACCTCGACAGGATCATTCATCAGGTCCTGCCGCAGGTCGACCGTAAGCCGCACCAGGTGCTGATCGAGGCGCGCATCATGGAGGTCAACAGGGACAAGCTCAAGGACCTGGGCATCGATTACGGCATCGGCCAGAACGGCGCGACCAGCACCGGCGTCGGCGGCCTGAGCGCCAACAGCTACACCTTCGGCGACAAGTCCCAGAGCATCGGCGGCAACATGCAGACCGGCCAGATTCTGCCGACCACGTTCTCTCCCAAGTCTTCGGATATTTCAGGCGTAGCGAGCGGCCTGAACACCGGACTGAACCTGCTGTTCAGGAAGCTCTCTGGCACCCAGTTCGAAGTGCTCGCGCACGCTCTCGAAGAGGATGTGCAGGCGAACACGCTTTCGGCTCCGCGCATCGTGACCCTGGACAACCAGGAAGCATCGATGCTGGTCGGCTACCATTATCCGATCCTCGCTTCAACGGTGAGCGCGGGATCGTCGACGGAAGGACCGACCCAGACGCAGACCCTGGACTATTATCAGGAGATCGGCATCAGGCTTAACGTCGTGCCGCAGATCAGCGAGGACGGGTACATCAACATGATCATCCACCCGAGCGTCACGTCCTCCACGTCCAGCGTTACCGCGACCAACGTAGCCGGTACCGATTCCCAATCCAATCAGGCGATCCAGACCAGGGTACAGTATCCCGTTATCGATGTGAGGGAGGCGCAGACCCAGATACTGATGCGCGACGGCGAGACGATCGTGATCGGCGGTCTGCTTAAAGACGTCACCAGCAAGAGCGTGATCGGCGTGCCCTTCCTGGCCAAGATCCCCTTGCTCGGTGCCCTCTTCAAGAGGGAGACTGTAAACACCGCGAAGGTGGACCTGCTGATCTTCATCACCGCGCACGTGATCAAGGACGAGGAGTTCTCGCCTGCCGAGATCGGCAGGATGGTGGAACGCCTCAACAACCCTGTGCTCGCGGAGAAGAAGGCGGCGATAGAGAAGAGAAAAGCGCAGAAGCGTAAGAAATAGAAGAGGTTAGCGCAGTAATCTGTAAATCGGTAGCGGGATGGGGACGTTCCCCTGCAGGACACCTCTAAAGAGATGTCCCTCGGGGAACGTCCCCGTCTCTTTTTAAATATTTCCTGCCTAAAAAACCCCTTTTTTTTTGTCGAATTACCTGCTATAATTATAGAGTTGTTTAAGATGTCCGGATTCCCCCAAAAACGAACACAATTCCCCTCAAAGCGGAAACCGTTTGCTGGCGGCCATGTTACGGATGGATTTTGCATTTTCGAAGACCGGCAGGATGAAGTTCATCTCGCATCTTGACCTTATGAGGCTTCTGACGCGCGCGCTCAGGCGTGCCGCTATCCCCGTCAAGATATCCGAGGGCTTCAACCCGCACCCTAAATTGAGCGTCGCCCGCGCGATCAAGCTTGGTCTGGAGAGCGAGAGGGAAGAGGCGTCCATCGTGCTGCGCGAGCCGGTGAACGCGATAGATTTCAAGGAGCGGCTCAACAGCTGTCTCCCTGAAGGGATACGGGTCGTGGAAGCGGCCCCAAAATTCTATTAACGTGGGTTTTTACAAGGAAGAGAGGTCATTTCAATGGGAAAAGAGATTCTGATCAACTCTGAACCGCGCGAAACGCGGGTCGCGATCGTCAGGAACGGCAGGCTCGACGAATATTATGTCGAACGGCCGCAGGATAAGACGATCGTCGGCAATATCTACAAGGGCACCATCGACGCTGTCATCCCGTCGATCGGCGGCGCTTTCGTCGACATCGGGATGCCTAAGAAGGGTTTCCTGTACCTTTCCGAGATCGAGTACGCCTTCGAGGGGCTCGACAAGATGGTACAGCTCAAGCCCAAGGACATCAAGAAGGGACAGGAAGTGCTGGTGCAGGTGGTCAAGGAGCCGTTCAGCACCAAGGGACCCAGGCTTTCCTGCCACATCGGGATAGCCGGCCGCTACCTGGTGATCATGCCCCAGGACGAGCAGATCGGCATATCGCGCAGGGTCGACGATGAGGAGCGCAAGAGACTGCGTTCGGTGCTCCAGGAGCTCAAGCTCCCCAAGGACGCCGGTTTCATCGTCAGGACGGCCGCCAGCGGCAAATCCGCAAAAGAGCTGCTGCGCGACGCGAACTTCCTGATCAAGCTCTGGAAACGCATGGACGGCATCATGCGCCGCAAGAAGGCGCCCGCGTTGATCTACGAGGAGTACGACCTGGTGCTCAGGGTCATCCGCGACTCGTTCACTGAGGATGTGGAGAGGCTTGTGGTCGACTCCAAGCCCGAGTTCTACCGGATACAGAGGTTCATGCGCTCGTTCCTGTCCGATATGGTCAACAAGGTCCAGCTCTACCGCGGCGACAAGCCCCTGTTCGAGGAAAAGGACATCGAGAAGCAGATCCTCAGGACCTTCGAGACCAAGGTCTATTTCAAGTCCAAGGCTTACATCATCATCGAGCCGACCGAAGGGCTCGTGGTCGTCGACGTCAACAGCGGCGGATTCAAGGAGAAGGTCAACCAGGAAGAGGCCGCCTACAAGATCAACTGCGAGGCCGCCCAGGAGGTCGCGCACCAGCTGCGCCTGCGGGACCTCGGCGGCATCATCGTCATCGACTTCATCGACATGGAGCGGGAGAGCCACCGGCGCGGGGTGCTCAACGTGCTGAAACAGGCGCTCAGCGAGGATAAGGCCAAGTACGATATCCTCGGCATCTCGAAGTTCGGTCTGGTCGAGATGACGCGCGAACGCATCCACAACACGGTGCAGACGCTCGCCTACAAGCCCTGCCCGTACTGCATCGGCAAGGGCAAGGTCAAATCGCCCCTGACCATGTCCATCGAGGCGATGAAAGAGGTCAGCAAGTTCGTCAAGTCAAAGGGCGGCCATGTTCCCGAGGTCACCGTCACTGTCAATCCTGAAGTGGCTGAGGAGCTGATGAAGGACAAGGAATCGATCCGTTACGCGGAGAGGAAGAACGGGACCAGGATCAACCTCTGCGCCAACGCGGCATTGAGGATCGAGGACTATTCAGTGTCGTAAATGTTTTGGATTTAAGCAGTTAAGGAGTATAATAAGAGTTTATGCCAACAATGTCAAAACACGCTAAGGAGGAGTCACACATGTACGCGATAATGGAAGTCGGAGGCAAGCAGGTAAGCGTCAAAAAAGGCGACGTCATCGAGGTAGAGAAGCAGGATGCCGCTGACGGCGCATCCGTCAAATTCGATAAAGTACTTCTGATCGGCGGGGAGAAGACGGCCATCGGTACGCCCTACGTGGCCAACGCGGTCGTCGAAGCGACGGTCAAGGCCCAGACTAAGGGACCCAAGCTCGTCTCTTTCAAGTACCGCCGCAGGAAGTCTTCCCACACCACCCGCGGTCACAGGCAGAAGCTCACCCGCCTGGTGATCGAAGATATCAAGTTCTGATCGCAGCGCCATGGCAGGGGGCAGTCCTTTCGTCGACCAGGCGTTGATCGCGGTTAAAGCCGGCAGGGGAGGTAACGGCTGCCGGAGCTTTTACACCGACATGTGGAACACGCGCGGTTTCCCCGATGGGGGAGACGGCGGCAGGGGCGCCGATATCATCCTCAGGGCCGACAGGAACCTGAGGACACTTCTCGATTTCAAGTACAACCGCCATTTCCAGGGCAGGCACGGCGGCCACGGTTCGAGCAAGGGCAAGAAGGGGTTTGAGGCTCCGGCGGTGCATGTGCGGGTCCCGGTCGGCACGACGGTGACCGACAGCGGCACGGGCTGTATCCTGTCTGTGCTGGATTCCGACAGGCAGGAACTGATCGTGGCCAGGGGCGGCGCCGGCGGAAGAGGCAACCGCAAGAACCGCGAGGCCACTCAGGGCGGGGCCGGTGAAGAGCGGCAGGTTCTGCTGGACCTTACGCTTATCGCCGATGTCGGTGTGATCGGGTTCCCCAATGCGGGGAAATCAACATTGATCACCGCTCTGACGAACGCCACCCCGCAGATAGCGGCTTACCCGTTCACGACGAAATACCCGATCCTGGGTGTGGCGGGTAAAGGAGCGGATTCTTTTGTCATCGCGGATATCCCGGGGCTGATCGAAGGATCTTCGAAAGGCAAAGGGCTGGGCGACCGGTTCCTGCGCCACGTCAACAGGACCGAGGTCCTGCTCCACCTGATAGACATGGGCGGTTCCGAGGGGCGGGATCCCCTTGAGGATTACCGGGTGATCAACCGCGAGCTCAAGGCGTATGACCCGGCCCTGGCGAAGAAACCTCAGGTGCTGGCGGCGAACAAGATGGACCTTGAGCCCGCGGCGCGCAACCTGGCCCGGTTCAAGAAGGCGGTAAGGAAGAAGATCTTTCCCATTTCAGCGCTTGAGAGGAAGGGGCTCGATGCCCTGCTCAAGGCGCTCAGGGAAAAGGTGAACGGATAATATGCAGCGTGCGTCCAGGGACATCAAACGTGTCGTGGTGAAGATCGGCAGCAGCCTGTTCTGTTCGAGCGGGAACGCTGTCGACCCGTCCATATTGAACGGCATCGTGCGCGAGCAGATAGCGAAGCTCGCGGAAGACGGCTGCCGTGTCTGCGTCGTTTGCTCGGGCGCCAAAGCCCCCGGCAAGAAAACCCTGGGGCTTTCAGAACGTCCGCGGACACTGGCCGGGCTCCAGGCCGCCGCCGCGGTCGGACAGAACGCGCTGATGAACGCTTTCCAGAAGGCGATGCCGGCTGACTGCCACTGCGCGCAGGTCCTTTTGACCTGGGAGGATTTCACCGACCGCGAGCGCTGGCTTAACGCCCGCGGCACGCTTAACCGCCTTATGGGGTCCGGCTATGCCGGGCGCACCATAATACCGGTCATAAACGAGAACGATACCGTTTCCACCAACGAGATCAGGTTCGGGGACAACGACCAGCTTTCGGCGCGCGTCGCCTGCCTGGTCGACGCGGACCTGCTGGTGATACTCTCCGACGTCGACGGGCTGTATGACGGCGACAGGAAGACCATACCGGTCGTGGACGCCATCACTCCTGAGATCAGGGCGCTTGCCTGCCCGACAAGCAGGAAGACCTGCGTCGGCGGCATGATCACCAAGCTCGACGCCGCCAAGATCGCGGTCGATTCGGGCATACCCTGTGTCATCGCCAACGGCAGGAAAGCCGGCATTATCCTCGATGCGGTCAGTTCACCGGCCCGCGCGGGTACCCTCTTCCTGCCCAGGAAAAAGGGACTGGCCCTGAGAGAGCGGTGGATCGCGTTCGGGACCAAGCCGAAGGGCAGTATCATGGTCGACGACGGAGCGCGCAGGGCGCTGTGCGACCATAAGAGCCTGCTTTCGGTCGGCATCGTCGGTCTTGACGGCGCGTTCGGCGCCGGCGAGATCGTCTCTATCGTAGATCGCAACGGGGAGAAATTCGCGGTCGGAAAGACCCATTTCGGCAGCGCCGCGCTCGATAAGCTCAAGGGCAGGCGCCATGACCGCGAGATCGTCCACCGGGACAATATCGTGATCCTTTAAAGGACACAGCTATGACACTGAAACAGGAACTGATAACTATCGCGAAGAAGGCACGAGAGGCATCACGCGGCGCCTGCGCCATTTCAACGGACAGGAAGAACGATGTCCTGCGCGCTATGGCAGACGCGCTTGTTTCGCAGACGGCGTCTATCCTTTCCGCGAACAGGAAGGACCTGGCCGCCGCGCGCAAGGCGAAGCTCTCAAGCTCACTGCTGGACCGTCTCAAGCTCGACGAAAAACGCGTCGCGCAGATGGCGGATTCGCTGCGGGAGATAGCGGCGCTCCCCGATCCGGTCTCCGAGGTGCTCAAGGCGTGGCGCAGGCCGAACGGCCTGTGGATCCACAAGGTCCGCGTCCCGATCGGCGTCATCGCCATCATCTATGAGGCCCGTCCCAACGTCACCTCCGACTGTGTCGGCCTCTGCTTCAAGGCCGGGAACAGCGTGATACTCAGGGGCGGGAGCGAGGCGTTCAATTCCAACAGGGCCGTTTTTTCCCTGCTGACGGGTGTACTCAGGGAACACGGGGTCCCCGAAGCGATGGTCAACATGGTCCATACGACCGACCGCAAGGCGGTCGATGAACTGCTCAAGCTCAGCGACTATATCGATCTGGTCATGCCGAGGGGCGGCGAAGGGCTGATCCGAAAGGTGGCCGAGAGCTCCCGCATACCGGTGATCAAACATTACAAGGGCATCTGCCATGTCTTCGTGGACGAGTGGGCTGACCTGAACATGGCCCAGGAGATATGTTTCAACGCCAAGGTCCAGCGCCCGGGCGTCTGCAACGCGATGGAGTGCATGCTCGTGCACAAGGACTGCGCCGCGCGTTTCCTGCCGGGGATGCTCAAGCGTTTCGCGGCAGCCGGGGTCCGGATCAAGGGATGTCCGATCACGCGCAGGGTCTTCAAGGGCGCCGGAGCGGCTTCCGAGAAGGATTACCGGACCGAGTATCTTGACCTGATCCTCAACGTCAAGGTCGTCGGCGGCGTCGATGAGGCGATCGCCCATATCAACGAGTACGGTTCGCATCACTCGGACACGATCGTGACCGAGAACTACGATAACTCGCTTGCGTTCCTTAACCGCGTCGATTCCGCCTGCGTTTACGTGAACGCCTCGACCCGTTTCACTGACGGCAATCAGTTCGGGATGGGCGCGGAGATCGGCATTTCCACGGACAAACTGCACGCCCGCGGGCCGATGGCGCTTGAGGAACTGACGACGTACAAGTACATGGTCTTCGGGAACGGACAGGTCCGTACATGAGGAAGATCGGCATTTTAGGCGGCACGTTCAACCCGGTCCACATCGGCCACCTTATCCTGGCCGAGGAGGCCCGGGAGAAGCTTGGGCTCGACAGGGTCATTTTCGTGCCGACGTACCTGCCGCCTCATAAGAGGGCCGGGGAGATAGCGCCTGCTCAGGACCGGCTGGCGATGGTGAAACTTGCCATCCGCAAGAACAGGTTCTTCAGCGCCTCAGATATCGAGATCCGCCGCGAGGGAAAATCGTACACGATCGATACCGTACGTGAGTTCAGGAAACGGTTCCCGCGCTATAAGCTCTTTTTTATCATCGGTTCGGACCTGCTCAGCTACCTGAACGAGTGGAAGGATCTCAAGTCGGTGACCAAACTGGTCACCTTTGTCGCTGCGACCCGCCCGGGATACCCGCTTGCGAGGATCCCGCGCTACATCCGCACGGTGTCGATACGGGCAGTTGACGTCTCGGCGTTCGAGATCCGCAGGTGCATACACGAGGGAAAGTCTTTCAGCTATCTTGTTCCCGACCCGGTTTACGATTACATCAAGAAACACCGCCTTTACAGGGCGTAGACAACAACTATACACTAACCACCTTTCCAACTTCGTAAGTTGGTAAGGTCGGATTAGCCGCCCAACTTACGAAGTTGGCAAGGTCAGCATGGGAAAAGACATCAAAGTAGCTCCTTCGATACTTTCGGCGGATTTCAGCAGGCTGGGAGCCGAGCTTTCGGCGGTGATGGCCGGCGGCGCGGACCTGGTCCACGTTGACGTCATGGACGGCCATTTCGTGCCCAATATCACCATCGGTCCGGTCGTGGTCAAGGATATCCGCAAGGCCACACCGCTGCCGCTTGACGTGCACCTGATGATCGAGGACCCGGAGAAATACGTTGGTCCGTTCGTCAAGGCCGGCGCAGACATGCTTACCGTGCATGTCGAGACGGTCACAAAGCGTAAGGTCGAGAAGATCAGGAAGGACCTCGGCGGGAAAGTGAAGCTGGGTATCTCGCTGAATCCCCCGACGCCGCTGTCGAAGATCCTGCCTTTCCTTGAGATGGCGGACTTCGTGCTGGTGATGTCGGTCAATCCCGGTTTTGGGGGCCAGGAGTTCATCCCGGGCGCTCTGGGGAAGATCAGGGAGCTCAGGAAGAGGTTCAAGGGCGATATCTCGGTCGATGGAGGCATCAATGAGGCTACAGGCCGTCTCTGCGTCGACGCGGGGGCGAACATCCTGGCAGCAGGTTCTTATATATTCGGATCGGACAACTACAGCAAGGCGATAAGGAGATTGAAATGTGCAACGAGGTGAGGCCGCAGATCAAGTTCGGGACCGATGGGTGGCGCGGGGTCATCAGCGACAATTTCACGTTCGAGAACGTGCGTATCGTCGCCCAGGCGATCTCCGATTACTATAACGCCAGATCGCCCAAGCCGGAGGCTGTCGTGGGCTTCGACACGCGGTTCCTTTCGGCCAGGTACGGCGCCATCGTCAGCGAGGTGCTGTCCGCCAACGGGATCGACGTCGTCATTTCCGACCGGGCCGTGCCCACGCCGTGCCTGAGCTTCGCGGTCAAGAACCGCAAGCGCACGTTCGGCGTGATGATCACCGCCAGCCATAACCCGGCCGAGTACAACGGCATCAAGATCAAGACCGCCGACGGCGGCGCCGCCGGCGTCGACGTGACCAAAGAGGTCGAGAAGCTCATCGCCCAGCCCGCTCCCGCGGAGAAACGCGCTCCGGGGAAGATCAGCAAGGAAGACCTCGTCACCGGGTATGTCCGGTTCCTGCGCGGCTACGTGGACATGAAGAAGCTTAAAACAGCGAAGTTCCGCGTGCTCGTCGACGCGATGCACGGCAGCGGCAACAGCTATTTCAAGGACGTCCTCGGCGATTCGAAGATAAAGCTCGAGTTCGAGCGCGCCGACGTCAACCCTTCTTTCGAAGGCCTTAAGCCCGAGCCCGTTCTCGATTACCTGCTCCGGACCCAGGCCCGCATGAAGAAGGAAAAGTTCGATCTGGGCGTGGTGCTTGACGGTGACGCGGACAGGATCGCGGCCTTCGCCGGCAGCGGAGAGTTCCTCAACCCGCAAAAGGTGCTCGGCATGCTGATCCTGCACCTGGTCCAGGACCGCGGGATGACCGGCGGTGTGGTCAAGACGGTGGTCGGGACCAATCTGATCGACACTATCTGCGGGAAACTGGGGCTTAAGCTGTACGAGACGCCCGTAGGATTCAAGTATATCTCCGAGCTCATGGTCACCAAGGATATCATCGTCGGCGGCGAAGAGGCCGGCGGCATAGGTTTCAAGGATTATATACCGGAACGCGACGGCACCCTTGCCGGACTCCTGCTGATGGAGATGATGGTCGACCGCAAACAGTCGATCCTGGAGATCCTCAAGGACATGGAGAAGGAATTCGGAAGGTACTATTACAGCCGCGACGAGATCAAGCTCAACGCCGCCGGGCGTGTCGATCTGAATGACTTCAAGGGACTGAAGAAGGTGCTCGGCCGCGCCGTGACCGATGTCAAGGACGGCGACGGTATCAAGTTCATCCTCGATGACGGCAGCTGGCTGATCCTGCGCGCCTCAGGCACCGAGCCGATCATCCGCGTGTACGCCGAGTCGAAGAGCGCCAAGACCACCGATGAGATGCTTGCTTTCGGAAGGAAGCTGATCCTCCAGGGTCCCCGTGGTTAGCCCCCGGGCTCTCTGGTACGATTTCGTCAGGGGAACCGCGGCTCTGGTGTTCCGCGGCGCGTATGGGATGAAGATCAGGGTGTACGGCAGGGAGAACGTGCCGCGCAAAGGCGGTTTTATACTTGCCAGCAACCACGCCAGCCATCTGGATCCTGAAGTGCTCGCTATCGCCTGCCCCCGGCAGGTCAGTTTCATGGCGAAGGAAGAGCTGTTCAGGAACGTGATCTTCGGTTCTTTGATCCATTCTGTCGGAGCTTTCCCGGTGAAACGCGGTTCCGCCGATATGGGCGCGATACGCACGGCGTTCAAGCGCGTCAGGAAAGGAGGGGGACTCCTCCTGTTCCCTCAGGGCGGCCGCAGGCCGATAGATGACGCGGGCGAGCCCGAGCCGGGTGTCGGGATGTTCAGCCAGCGGATGGAGGTCCCTGTAGTCCCGGCGTTCGTTGAAGGAACGCATGTGGCAATGGCTCCGGGTACCAGGGGTATCGTCAAGGGAGTGACCGTCACCGTGCGGTTCGGTCCCGCTTTGAGGGCCGGCACGGGTACTGATTACGCCGGCACCGCTTCCCGGATCATGAAAGCGATAAGGAGCCTCAGGGGATGAGACGGATCCGGCTGGCGCGGCACATAGGTTTCTGTTCCGGGGTACGCAGGGCGATCGCTATCTGCCAGAAGACCCTGGCCGAACATAAGCGGGGCGTGTATTCGCTCGGCTCGGTGATCCATAACCCCGAGGTCATCAGGTCCCTCGAGAAAAAGGGCCTGGTAACGGTGAAGTCGCTGGCCGATGTCCCGTCCGGCAGCACTCTGATCCTTCCTTCTCACGGAAGCCCGCGCAGCGTGCTTGAGGCGGGGAGGAAGAAGCGCCTGACGCTCATAGACGTCACCTGCCCGTACGTGTCGAGCGTGCAGAAGATATGCAGGACGCTCCACGAGAAGGGCGAGAAGGTGGTCATCGTGGGCGACAGGGAGCATCCCGAGATCCGCGCGCTGATGGACCTGGCGCCGGGGGCATTGATAGCCGAGGATGCTTCAGCCATCCCGGAGAACGAGTTCTCTTACAGCAAGGTAGGCATCATCTCGCAGACGACCCAGTCGCGGGAAAAGTTCTTCTCCGCCGTTTCGCGCATCATGGAGAAGAACCAGGCTGGCTGCGAGTTCCATATATACAACACGATCTGTCTCGATACGTCAAAAAGGCAGGAGGAGGTGAAAGAGTTGGCAGGGGCGGTGGACGCGCTGCTGGTGATCGGTTCCCGTACGAGCGCGAACACCAAAAGGCTCCTGCATCTGGGCAGGAAGGTCAATAAACGGACTTTTCTTGTCGAGAGTGAGGACCAGGTGACATCGAAGATCCTGGCAAAGGCCGGCACGATAGGCATCATCAGCGGAGCTTCCGCGCCTAACTGGCTGGTCACCTCTGTAGTGAAAAAGATAAAGAAAGTGAACAGACCGTAAACCGTCGGCAGGCTTATCCGGCCGGCCGAACCCCCGTGCTGCATGTGCGCGGGGTAACACGCGTAAACCCGCCAAGGTCGGCGGGCCGCGTCAACACAGTAAGGAGTGTACTAATGTCAGAAGAGTCTAGAGCAGAACTGGAACAGCTGTACAATTCGACGATCAAGATCGTCCACGAGGGAAGGATCGTCAAGGGGAAGATCGTGCTGGTCAAGACCAAGGACGTGCTTATCGACGTCGGTTTCAAGTCGGAAGGCGCGGTCGCGATCACCGAATTCAAGGGCGATGATCTCAAGGTCGGGACCGAGCTCGACTTCTTCGTCGATTCCATAGAGGATGACGCCGGGATGCTCGTGCTTTCCCGCGAGAAGGCGCGCTGCATGCAGGGATGGGATTCCATCGTCAAGCACGCGCAGGACGGCACCCTCGTCGAAGGGCGCGCGGTCAAGAAGGTGAAGGGCGGTTTCCTGGTCGATGTCATGGGCATCGAGGGCTTCCTGCCGGCTTCGCTTTCCGCCTTCAAGGGCGTCATGGAGAAGGACATCCTCGGCAAGGTGTTCAAGTTCAAGATCATCAAGGTCAACAAGCTGCGTTACGGGATCATCCTGTCGCGCCGCGAGGCGATCCACAAGGAGCGCGAGGAACTCAGGGAAAAGCTCTGGGGAACCCTCGTCATCGGCCAGATCTACCCCGGCATGGTCAAGGCGATCACCGATTTCGGCGCCTTCATCGACCTGGGCGGCGTCGACGGCCTGCTCCACATCACGGATATGTCCTGGTCGAAGATATCGCATCCGTCCGAAGTCGCGGCGGTCGGCGACAAGATCGAGGTCATGCTCCTGAACATGGACAGGGAGAGCGGAAAGATCTCTCTCGGCCTCAAGCAGCGCTTCCCGGACCCCTGGACCGACGTCGTCTCAAAGTATTCGGTCGGCCAGAAGATCAAGGGCAAGGTGGTCAGCATCCTGCCTTACGGTGTCTTCGTCGAGCTTGAGAAGGGGATCGAGGGACTGATCCACGTCTCCGAGATCTCCTGGACCAAGAAGATCAACAACCCGAACGAGGTCTTCGCGATCGGCGACATCGTCGAGGCGCAGATCCTTTCGGTCGACAAGGACCAGCGCAGGATAGCGCTTTCGATCAAACAGCTCGAGCAGAATCCCTGGATCGACTCGGAAGCGAAGTTCCCTCCCGGGACCAAGGTGCAGGGCAAGGTCAAGAGCTTCACCAAGTACGGCGTGTTCGTGGAGCTCGATTCCAACCTCGAGGGCATGATCCACGTGTCCGACCTGTCATGGACCAAGCGTATCACCAATCCTCAGGATCTGCTCAAGAAGGGGCAGAAGATCGAGGTCGTGATCCTCTCGGTCGACAGCCAGAACCAGCGCATCGCGCTGGGCCTCAAGCAGCTCCAGACGAATCCCTGGCCGTCCATAGCGGAAAAGTACAAGCTTGAGACGGTGCTCGAGACCGAGGTCGTCAGCATCACCGACTTCGGCGTGTTCGTCAAGATCGACAACGAGCTGGAAGGGCTGGTCTTCGCCAACGAGATCTCCCAGGAACAGCTCAAATCCCTCAAGCCCGGCGACAAAGTCACCGTTAAGATCATCAAGGTGGACGTCGAGCAGGGAAAAATAGGCCTCTCCGCGAAACTCTAAGCGGCGGCTGATAACAACGTGTATCTGACCACGTGAGGGATTGTGTCACAAAGCGAGTTCTTTGCCACAAGGCAATGCCGGCGTAATTCCTTATAAACGCCGGGCACGCAGCCAGGGCGATGTTTGAGCGACTGACACAATCCCTCACGGTGGTCATCTAACCATGGATATTAAAGAGCAGTTAGCGGTAATTAAGCGTGGGGCGGTCGATATAATCTCCGAAGAGGAGCTCGTCAAGAAGCTTGAGCTCGCTCAAAAAGAGAATAGGCCCCTTCGCGTCAAGGCCGGTTTTGACCCGACCGCGCCGGACATACACCTGGGCCACACCGTCCTCCTGCGCAAGCTGCGCCAGTTCCAGGACCTCGGCCACGAGGTGTATTTCCTTATCGGGGATTTTACCGCCCGCATCGGCGATCCCACCGGAAGGAACGTGCTGCGCAAGACGCTCGATACCAAGGATATCCTCGAGAACGCCAAGACCTATAAGCATCAGGTCTCCAAGATACTCGACCTGAACCGGCTCAAGGTCGTCTTCAACAGCGAATGGTTCGAGAAGATGGGTGTAGCCCGTTTCCTCGGGCTGACCATGCATATCACCGTGCAGCAGGTGCTCCAGCGCGACGATTTCAAGAAGCGTATCGCAAACAACCAGGAGATATCCCTGCTTGAGGTCATGTACCCCGTTCTGCAGGGGTACGATTCCGTTTTCCTCCATGCCGATATCGAGCTCGGCGGCACCGACCAGATATTCAACCTGCTGGTCGGAAGGGACATGCAGAAGGATTTCGGCCAGGAGCCGCAGGTGGTCATCACCATGCCGCTCCTTGAAGGCACCGACGGCGTCAACAAGATGAGCAAGTCCCTGGGCAACTACATCGCGATAAACGACCTTCCCAAGGACATGTTCGGCAAGATCATGTCGATCCCGGATGAGCTGATGTATAAGTATTTCACGCTCCTGACCGACGAAAATCTCGATGAGGTCAGGGCGATGCACCCGCGTCAGGCAAAGGCAAAACTCGCCGGTATCATCATCACCAGATTCTATTCCGGCGAGCTGGCCAGGCAGGCGGAAGAGGAGTTCAACAGGGTTTTCAGCGCCAAGGAAACGCCTCAGGAAATGCCGGTCGCCGTCATCAGCGGCCATGTGCCGCTGGCCGACCTGCTTGTCTCCAACGGTATCTGCAAGAGCAAGAACGAGGCGCGCCGGCTGGTCAAGCAGAACGCGGTCGAATTCGACGGCGTCAAGGTCACCGACGAGAACCTGACGGTCACCACCCCCGGGATCGTCAAAGTCGGGTCACGCAGGTTCCTGAAAGTGGAGAAGAAATGAGACCTCATGTCTACGCAGTGCTTCTGGCCGGAGGACAGGGTTCGAGGTTCTGGCCCCAGAGCCGTACCATCGAGCCCAAGCAGTTCCTCTGCCTGCACGGCGACATGACCCTTTTTGAAGGCACTGTATGCCGCATCAAGCCGCTGGTCTCTCCCCGCAACATCTACGTCGCCACTTCCGAACTGTACCGTTCCCAGATCACCGAAATGCTCAAGAAGGCCGGCATCCCGGTCGAGAACCTTATCTGCGAGCCCGAAGGGAAGAACACCGCGCCGTGCATCGCCGCCGCGTGCCGTCTTATCGCCCTGCGGGATAAGGAAGCGCGTATCTGCGTCCTGCCCTGCGACCATCTGATCCGTAATCCCGGCGCTTTCGTGCGCGTTCTCGGCCAGGCGGTCGACGGCTGCGGCGACTCGCTTGTCGTTTTCGGTATCCAGCCCGAAAGGGCGGCTACAGGGTACGGCTATATCAAGGTGAGAAAGCGGGGAAAAGGGACCGGCATCTTCCGCGCCGTCGAGCGTTTCTGCGAGAAACCGGACCTTGCCACCGCCCGGACATTCCTGAGGGACGGAGGGTATTACTGGAACAGCGGCGTCTTTGTCGGCGCCGCGAAGGTTTTCATGGAAGAGTTCCGCGCCCACCAGCCCGCGCTTTACGGGGCGATGATGAGGTCGCGCTCCCTCGATGACATCATGAAGGGCTGGAAGTCGATCAAGCCTGTTTCTTTCGATTACGGTATCCTTGAGAAGACCCGGCGTATCCGGATGCTTGTCGCCCGTGACCTGGGCTGGTCCGACCTGGGGAGCTGGCAGGCCTGGGACGAACTGCTCGAGAAGGACGCGGACGGGAATTCCATCAAGGGCGACGTGATCAACGTCGGCAGCACGAACACGACGGTCTGGAGCCATAAGCGTCTGGTCGCGGCCATCGGCCTGGACGATCTTATCGTCGTGGATACTCC
>JBLMZF010000071.1:0-12630 GCA_050258655.1 Deltaproteobacteria bacterium
TCGCAGCGAGCAGGCGGCCGTGGTGCACCGTGAAGAGGGGATCCTCTGGCAGGGAAAAGAGGGCAGCCCGCAGGAGAAGGCGGTGCTTGAGGTCATCTCATTCAGGGACTGGGTGCTTATACGGGCGGGAGTGCCTGCGGAGAACAACGAAGATTTCGGGGATCCATGGGGTGCGCCTTTGAAAGACGGCGGTCATGCCTTCCTGGCAACCCTGAAGAAGCAAATGGAACAGAAGAAAAACCAGTGCGGGTATTCGATAGTCGCGAAAGACAGCCCGGAAACGGTACGGACGGATGGAGTGGCGACATGCTCGGCGATAGCCCTGGTCGCTGATGCACCTGATGAGGGCGAACAGTTGAGGCTGGTCATCCATGTGTTCCAGAGCCCCGCACGGTCCCATGCCCAGGGCCCGCTTGCGCGCGAATCATACGAGATAGCCGCACAGCTTCCCGACCGGCTCGCCGAGGCCGGTTTCCAGAACATCCAGATGTTCGTTCTTTATGATGCCAGCTCCCATTCCGGCACCTATATGGATGAGGAGTATCTGGCGGAGGCGCTGAGGGGCAAGGTGAGATCCCTTGAATTGGCAACACGCATAGGCGATACCGTTGCCAGCGTCTCCGTTTCCGGTAAGGCCGTTACCATCGCGCGCAAGGGGAGGAACGGCTACCGGGAGATCGATAACGCGACGGATCATCCCTGGGCCTTGTCGCCCGTGCTCCCGGCACCTTCGGAAGCGGCTGCAGACGGAGGAGCGAACCGCATGGGCGGTATCGACCTGCGCGCATTGCCTTCCATGCCCAAGACCGTCAAAGCCGTCTCCGGCAGCGGGGCAGCGGACATAAAGGACCTGGGGGCCGAGTGGGCCAGGATAGAGCGTCTGGCAAACAGGCAGATGATCCCCAGCGCCGAACGCATCAGGCAGTTCGTCCTGTGCTGCAAGGAACGCGGTGAACTCGGCGCGTACGCGGGCCAGGTGCTGGCCTGTGTGGCCCGGATACTTCAGCTGGAAGAGGAAAAGGCGGAATCCACGGAGACAGCGTTGAAGGATGTGCTGATACTTCTCGAAGCATGAAAAGACTGATCGCTTTCATGATGAGCCTCAGCCTGGTGTGCGAGCAGGCGGCCTATTGCCAGGTACCGGCGAACGCAGGTCCGCTGCCGTTCCAGGCGGCCGCGGCTTCCGGGAGCCTGCGGCTTGCGCACCTGCGTTATCTCGCGTTCGACGAGGACGGGCGGGGGTTCAGCCTGCTGATCGACAAGGGGGACGGCGCGGGGGCCGGCGCGCCGCTGGAGAAGGAAGCCCCGGCGCTGATGGACTATTTCCTTACCGGTCTGGCCCTGCCGGACTCGGATTTCTGGGTCAACCTCAGGCCCGACGCGCCGGACAGGATGATGACCGACGAATTGGCGCGGACCGACATGGGCAGGATAATGCTCGAGGCCGATCTCCAGCTCAAAAAAGACACCGCCGCGTGTACTTCCCCCGCAACCAGGCAGGGCAGGGAATACTGGGAACGGCTTTACAAAAAGGCGGAGGAGCTGTACGGCACCCAGCAGGTCGATATACCGGCGCTGGCGCGCCCCTGGATCGTTCCGGCCGAGATCATCATCAGGGAGACGCGGGGCGGCGCGTACATCTACAAAGCCACCCTGAAGGTGATGCTCGAAGGAGACCGCTTGAAAGGCTCCCGCGCCTACAGTTTTGCAGATCCCCGCCAGGGTCAGCTTAATGAGTATTCTTCATCTCTTCTCAGGGAGTTGATCATTCCCCGGATCACCCGGGAAGTGAACTCGTCCGCAAAATATGCCCGGCTCAGGCAGGTCTATTATTCGCTGATCCTGGCTCAGTGGTTCAAACGGTCGAAAGCGAAAGGTCTCTCCGTTTTTCGCAGCCGCGTCGATTCGCGCGACCTGGCGGGGCTGGAAGCAAAGCAACCTTACTCCAGGAGCGATTATTTCAATGCGTACCGCCGTTCGTTCGTCGACGGCGAGTATTCCAGCCGCGAGATACGGACGGGCGCGTCGGGAGCCACTGTCCGGACGTATTTCAGCGGAGGGCTCGACCTCGACGCTTCGCCGTTCTTTGCCGCCGGTTCGCGCTCGGTCTTCTTCGACGGCGGAACGGGAAGCCTTCCTTCGGGCCACAACGTCCCGGCTCAATTCAGCGTTACCGGGATAATGAAGATACAGGGGGATGCCGGAACCCGGACTGGTCTATCAGCCAGATTACCAGCCCGCCAAACAACCCCAACAAAAAAGCTTCCGACATCCCCCCGTTCAACAACCGGACAGGAAGAAGGGCTCGAACAGCCCTCGCGGGACGTGATGGCGCAGGGCGAGCTGCTCAGGCCCCTGGCATACATGAAATACCAGGTGCTCAAGGTAGATACATTCACGCCGGCGGCTCTGGCTGATCTGGCGATGCGCATCAGACGGGATTATATCGAAGACCCGTCGGTCGTGATCAAGAGCAGAAGACAGCAAGAGTATAAGCGGAACGAACAGCGCAAGCGCCGGCGCGACCGCTTGGACATGAATCTCAGGCTCAACGACAGCGGGACGCGGAGATGTTTCCTGCCGCTGGTCTATCCCTCGAACGAGATGAAGGCGATCATCTACGCACTGTACTCGCATGAGTACCTGCCGTCGAAGCCGCTGACCAAAAAGACCGTCGAGGAGTATCTTGCCGAACACCATCTTAAGCGTCAGCTCCAGGGAGGACTGAACTTCTCCTATTTTATGCTTCTCGATTTGATCACCTACGACGCGAAAGCGGGAGGGGTGACGGGGGCCGATAAGAGGATGTTCGAAGCCCTTTACCCCGACATCAGGGGATTTGCCCCGGACGGCGGTTACTTTACGAGGAAATATTACTCCGATCCCCGTCTCGGCTCGTTCGATTTCGCCCGCGATCCCGCGCGCAAAAACCATTTCGGGCAGGCATTCAGCTTTCTCATCACCAATGAAGACTGGGAGAAATTCGCGGATGAGATAGATTCTCTCGGACCGGGCAACGCCTACATCGGTGTCGGCGGCGGCGGCCAGAACCTCTCGAGGCTCAGCCGCGGGGTCTACGGGCAGGGTATAATCGTGGACGTCAACCCGTTCATTCCTCTTGTCCAGCTCCCCCTGCAGATGACCCTGGCGATGCGCGCGCGCAGCCGCATCGAGTACCTTGCGCTCCTTTCCGGCGTGGAAATGAGCGAAGCCGAGCTTCAAAGGTGGGGCCGGGGCGATGAAGAAGGCCTGGGGAGACCTATCCGGCTTGACCGGTTGGCCGCCGCCGTCATCGGATCGATGAAGCACGAGATCGCCGAGAAAGGGCCGGAGCAGGCACTGGCCGCGCGCAAAGTCAGGATAATGGCGGAATGGGACGATATAAGGGATGCTTTTCCCATGAAGAACGGACTGCAGGCAGCGGTCTTGAAGTTCTGGAAACGCCTGATGGCGGAAGACGCCGAACGTACGATGTTCTGGCTGGGGAAGATGTCGAAAGTGCTTTCCCGGGGGGACAGCTGGCTGGGCAGCGAGGCGGATTTTCTGCAGGTCAAAAAGATGTATGCCTCCGGCCGCATCTCTGGTATTTACGGGGACATCACCTCCCCGAAAACGATCGAAAGGATAAGCTCCTGCTGTTCTTCGGCCGGCGTCAAGGCGTCGACGATCTACATATCCAACATAAAGGACTGGCTCTGGAGGATCGACCATACCAACAGGGGTGACCGGCTGGAAAACAGCCTGCTTGCGCTGCCTCTTTCGGAGGACGCTATCCTGCTTGAAAGCAAATCGTACCTGGCCGGCGAGACCTACGCGCCGCCCTTCTCGACAGCGATGAAGCGCATCGGGCCGCCCGCCCGCGACGGCGGACTTGTTTACGAAGTGCGCATTGTCCTCAACGATCTCTTCGACAGGGATGAGGTGTGGCTCCTTGACGGCCGTGATGCGGACTTGAAACGGTTCTTTTCCGAAAAGAGGGTCACGAAAGAACAGGCCGTAGACCTGATACGCGGGCTTGTCCCCCTTCTTGACCTGCGCTCTCACGACTGGTCCGTCGCGATGTGCGCCTCCGACGTCCTGAGCGCGTTCCTCTCATCCCCGGCGATGCCCGCCGGTGCGACGACAGAATGCGTAGATATCCTCTGTTCGCCCGTGCATAAGGAGACTATGGCCCGGCTTTCCGATAGCCAGGGAAACGTTCATTACAGCGAAAGTTCTTACGAGGAAGGAAGCTTTTCCGGCCGGACGTCTTCTCAGTCATCCCTGCCTCTGTGCGCCATCCTGCAAAGCAACCTTCCGCTTGACGACACGGCTCTCTTGGGAATATTCGATGATTTTTCCACGCAATACACGGCCTCCGCAACCCTGGCTGCATCACTGGTGGAGAGCAAGCGTGAGCTTTCCGGGTTGGTCCTTGACCGTGTCATGTCCGTCCTCATGCAGTCGATCACCCGTTCGGGGTCTGACTTCACCGCGAGGTTCGCCGCAGATGTACTGGTCAGGTATCTCAATCGGTCCCTGCCTCCCGGCCTGTACGCGAAATACGCGGAGAAAGTGGTCAACCTGCCGTATATGGAGCGTTCGCATGTGCTGGAGATGATCGTCAACGGAAAGCTTCCTGCCGAAGCCGTGCCCGTACTGCTCGACGGCCTGGCAAAGCACGCACAAAGGGATACGGACTGGACCGGGGTCAAAAGCCTGGTGTTCGGGACGCGGATCATCAGGGACCATGCCCGGTGGGTGACAAAGGAGCAGGCGGATTTCTTCTTCCGCAAGACGATGGAGCGCGTCGGCCATGCCGGCATGGGCGCGGGCAGGGACATATATTCTTCCCTGCAGAATCTGCTCCAGTCGGGTGGCCCCTTTTCTTCCGGTCTGGTCGGTGAGCTGGCAAAGTCCCTTCTGCCGATGCTTGATAAAGACTCAGGCGAACGCGACTGGGCGCTGGAGACGTTCGAGACGATGTTCGTCCGTGGTTACCGGGTCGACGAGGACATCGCGGCCGCGGTCTCTGCCGCGTTCATCGATGTGCTTTCGGTCCCCGGCGATAATTCCGGATACCGCGAGACGGCGACCCGGGGCCTGAAGGGGATCATCCGCACCTACCGGAAATTCTATCCCCCCGACCAGGCGCCTTTATCCGGTCTTGAGCCGCTCCTTTCCTACAATCCGACTTCGCGCCTTGCCGCCTACGCGCTCGGGATGCTCAGGGGACTGGGCGGGGTGGGCGGGGAAGAGACGATAAAGGCGATCAGGGACCATCTGGGTCTTACCCTGATCATGCTGATGACCAATGGAAGGGCGGAATCGCTGATCCACTATTTTTCCGACGGACTGCTCAGCACGCTCTCCGGTCCCGGTACGCGGGAGCCTCCGCCCGGCATGCCGCGCCTGACGGCGTTGCCGCCTTCGGAGATCGGCGCAGCGGCCGGCCTTGCCGGGCTGGTGCCGGAAGGGTTTGTCCTCCACAGGGCGCTCGGACGGACGCTTGTCTTCAAGCACAGGGACCGCGAAGACTATATCGCTTTCAAGTTCCTCAAGAAAGGGGAGGATGCCGCGGTACTCGATTATGAGAACCGCATGTTCGGGTACCTGTCGGATAACAAACAGACATTCGGGTTGCGCGGCGAATATCCCGTGCCCATGGTTTTCGCGGGCAAGCGGGTGATGCGCATCAAGGGGCTCGGGAAGGAAGAATCGCGCCTGCTGGAGGAACAGGTCGCCGCAGAAAACAACGCGTTTGAGATCGACGTGACGGACGGTTTCACGGCGATGGCCTACCGGACGCAGGCGGGGGACTATTTCAGTTATCTGAACGATCCCCGCATCGACAGGGACAGGATCGAAGAAGCCTTCCTGACCAACATCCATGACCTGTTCAGCCTGGCGCGCTTCGGCCTGGTGCACACCGCGCTGATCGAGCTCTTCCACAACCGCAGTTCGGACCGGCCGAGGCCCGACCAGGGCAAATATCTCTGGAATCCCAATACCATCCGGCCGGGAGTAGAGGACGGTCCGGG
This sequence comes from Deltaproteobacteria bacterium, assembly GCA_050258655.1. Taxonomy (GTDB): domain Bacteria; phylum Omnitrophota; class Gorgyraeia; order Gygaellales; family Profunditerraquicolaceae; genus JBLMZF01. The sequence goes on from JBLMZF010000071.1 coordinate 6,021, forward strand.
AAGGCTGGACGCCTGGACGAAGTCGATCCGTTACCCGAACTTCCGCCTCTCCGGGTTCGCCGATATGGCCGAGATCTTCCACATCAGCGACCTGGCCCGTCCCGATAACCCGCGCACTTCGCATATGCGCTCGCTGAGGAACGGGGATCCCGCCCAGGACCCTGCAACGTTCTATTTCTCGACTTTCCTGGGAGATTATCTCCATGCGGCCGCGCTGACGCTGGGGAAATACCTGCGGGACCGCGACGAGCTGGATTGGGAACATCCCTTTGCCCTTTCAGATTTCCTCAGGCAGGTCTATTGCGAGGCCTTCGTCTCATACAACGAGGGCGGATCGGAAGAAGCCGATCTTGCCGCCGAGGCGGTGGATTGGGACATGTCGGCCCGGCAGATGGCGGTCAACATGGCGCGGGGGGACGCCTATGCGGAGTATCTGCTTTACAGGAACCTGCCTCCGGAGATATACGGCCGCGCGCAGGTGATCTACGATATGAATTACAGGCAGGCCGAGAACTGGTTCGAGGGAGACGGGCGCACGGGCTTCTACCTTAACCGGGCCGATCCGGACCTGGGCGCCTTCAACGGTCCCAATACGGTCCAGGAGATCTACAAGGCCAATTACGTCTTCACTTCTTTAATGATGCTGGAGAACCAGCGTAAACAGCGGGAACGGGCGGCAAGGGACGGCGGCGGCCTTACGGCAAACGAGAGCGCTGACGCGCGGGTTTTCCTTAATAACTATTTCGGGCTGCAGCGGGATTTCGGAGGCAACTTTGATTTCACGGACCGGCTCGCTAAAGAACGCTGGTTCGGCCAGATATTCTCATGGATCGTCACCAACGAGGAATGGGACAATTCCGCCTCTTCAGCCTTGTTGAAAACGGTGCGGGGCGGAGCGTATATCGGTCCGGGCTGCGGGGGACAGAACTATTCGAGGTTATGCTTAGGCAGTTTCGACTCGGCTTACATCCTTGACTTCGATCCGTATGTGACCCAGGTCTACGTCCCTCTCGAGGCCGCGCTTATCCTGTCCTCGAACAGCAGAGCCGAATTCTTCGCCCGTATGGCCGGCGTCGAGCTGTCCGAGAAAGAAGCGGATCGCCTGAGGGACGGACAGGAGCGCATCCCCCTGGTCAGGATAATCGATGTGCTCAACAGGAAGATCACCAATATCGATGAGGCTGCCCGGATGGCCAGGATCGGGAAGACCTGGGAAGGGTTGGCAAAAGGATTCCCTGAAGCGGGCGGGATAAGGCAGGAGACCGAAAGTTTTTGGAAAATGTTCGCGAGCAAAAAGCTCAATGGGTATGAAGGTATCCGTACAAGGTGGAATAAGCTTGTCCTGGCCATGGACAGGGAAGGAAGCTGGCTGTATTCGGATGAAAACTTCCTGAAGATAAAGGGGATGATCGCGCAGGAAAAGATAAATGGCATCTGGGGGGATTTTTCCTCGGAAACGACGATGGAGAAACTGGCCGGGTATCTCAACGGCTCTTCCCAGAAAGCGAGCGCCGTTTATCTTTCCAACATCAGAAGCTGGCTGAAGAGCCCGGAAGACAGGGCAAAACGCGACGCGATTGGGAGGGGGATCCAGTTGCTTCCTCTCGATCAACAATGCCTGCTTCTTGAGTCGTTCAGGCACAACGCAAAGCCCCGGGACAGGCACATGCTGTATCAAACAGTTGCTAACGTGGTCGGAGGCGGTGAGGCCGGGGTCTATATGCTGGACGCGCCTCTCCCGAAGAACATGAAAGACGGCGGGATGGAGCAGTTATCGGACCGGTTGACGCGAATGATCACCGGTATCTTTCCCCAGCTTACAGAAGAGAAAGCGGCCGAGAGTTTCCAGCTCGGTTCAGAGGAACGCATGGCGAGCGGCAGGCTGTGGACGACGGGCCTATTGACCTGCAGCGCGGTCGCCATAAAGGGGCAGACCCCTGAAGGCAAGGGGATCTATTTCCTGGCCCACGTGCTCCAGGCGCCGAAGTCCTATAACACGACGGGCTATGAGCCGAGGGATGTCCTGCTGGGGACCGCGGACATATTTTATTCGCAGGGGATACGCGATATTCAGGCCGTAATCCTCTATGATCCTTCGCGCTATTCGGGTACCAGGATGGTGGGCAGGGAACAGCTCAACGATATGCTTGCCGGGAAAGCGCGCGTCCTGACGCTGGTAAAAAGAAAGGATGCGACGGCGCTTGAGGCACCCGAAGCGGAGGTCGAGGTCTTGCGGGACGGGGTGGTGATAACCAGCGAGGATAACTTCGGCCGGCAGGAGGCCCGGACGGTGAAGTGGGAGCCCTCGTTAGACGGCGGTCAGGGCGACGCGTTCCTTAAGACAGGCGCGGGAAGGCTGATGGTCAAGATGACGGAAGAGCTGAAAAGGACGCTCAGGGCCGAGAGCGACCGTGACTTCGACGTGACGAAGCCGGAGAACCTCAGGGCGCTCGGGGAGATGGTCAAGCGCGTCTATATCGACAGCGATGATAAGGCGCAGAAGTTCAGGGACCTGAGCCGGCAGCTCAATCTCGACGTCAACCTCATCCGTCCTCTGCTGAATTTCCTGGCCGCCCAGACCGACAAGGATAAACTGTTCCTCACGCTGGTCTTCACGCACGACCTCTCCGTTGCGTTGAACAAGCAGGTCCTGGAGGAGAAGCTGGCGGAGCAAGGGGTGAATTGGACCGCGTATTGTACGCTCGAAATGCAGATGCTTGTTTTCCTGAAGCTGGCTGAACGGGTGAAACGGGAGAAGACCGGAAAGCCTGCCCCGGGGACTATCGGGTCCAGGGACGAAGAGCGTTTCAGGGCGCTGTATCCCGGTATCGATGGATTCGGCAAGGTGACCGTGGCGCAAAACCGGTCTTTCCGGGAATTGGCGATCGCGCGAATCGCGCAGGAGATGAAAAAGAGGAAGATCGGTCTCGATGACAGGGACAAGATCGCCGGTCTTATCAGCGGCTCGGACCGGATCGATATACGCGATCTGAAAGGGAAGGACCAGCGCGGCACGTTTGCCTTCGAGTCCACTGTCCGCGCCCAATTAAGGGAGATGCTTGATAACGGACAGCTCAGGCCTCCGCTTCAAAAGGAATTGGCAGAGAAAAAGAGGGATGGCGGGACGGGCGGTATCGACTTCGCCGCCCTGCCTCTGACGCGGTCAGCGGCGTCTTCGCCCTCCGTCATGGACAGCCTTCCCGCCGGAAGCCCCGGGAACGCCGACCGCGAATTGGCGCGCCTGGAAACGATGGTGGCAGGCGGGATGATGCCCTCCGGGCAGAGGATGAAGGAATTCGTGTCCGACTGCAGGCGAAAAGGCGGGATAGCGGTATACGAGGCGAGGATACTCAACTGCCTGGCGGTCATATTAAGGAAAGAAGAGGAGGAAGCCCGCTCTACTGACCCGGCCCTGCGGGACGTTTTCGCCCTTCTCTGACCTTGACAAACCCGCAACGCGATGGTATAGTATTTCCACTGATCCAAGGTACCTTTAATCTGGCACGAGATGCCGGAAAGGAATGATGAACTTCAAGTACGCCGCAACTCTAACCCAACCGGAATAACCACGGTTGGGATTTTTTTTGCCTACGGAGGGTAAACATGAAGGAAAAGGCCAAAATTATCGACGGGCCGACAATGGCGCGCAGCCTTACCCGCATCGCGCACGAGATCGTCGAGAAGAACAAGGGGATCCAGGACCTTTGCCTGATCGGCATCCGTACCCGCGGTGTCCATCTCGCCGCCCGGCTTGCCGCAGCCATCGGGCAGATCGAGAAGCAGCCGGTGCCCGTGGGGATACTGGATATCACGCTGTACCGCGACGACCTGACCCTGGTGGGGGCCCAGCCGGTCGTGCACAAGACCGAGATAGATTTCGATATAACAGGCAAGAACATCGTACTGGTCGACGATGTCCTTTATTCCGGAAGGACCATCCGCGCCGCTCTTGACGCGCTGGTCGACCTGGGCCGGCCGACCTCGATCCAGCTGGCCGTGCTCGTCGACAGGGGCCACCGTGAGCTGCCGATACGCCCCGATTACGTCGGAAAGAACATACCTACCGCCAAGAACGAGACCGTGGAGGTCCGGTTGACGGAAGTGGAAGGAAAAGACGAAGTCGTCATTGTGGAGAAGGGATGAGCGAACCGATCATCTGGAGCAGAAAAGACCTTATTGGGCTCGAGCCTCTTTCGAAAGAGGAGATCGAGCATATCCTCGCGACGGCGGATTCCTTCAAGGAGGTCACCACGCGCGAGATCAAGAAAGTCCCGGCGCTGCGCGGCAAGACCGTGGTAAACCTCTTTTACGAGCCTTCCACCCGGACGCGTGTCTCGTTCGAGCTGGCCGCCAAACGCCTCTCGGCGGACGTGATCAACATCGCCGCCGAGACCTCGAGCGTAAAGAAAGGCGAGACATTGATCGACACCGGCCGCAACATCGAGGCGCTCAAGGCGGACATCATCGTCATGCGCCACAGTTACTCGGGCTCGGCGCAGATGCTGGCCAAGCGGCTGGGCATCAGCGTCGTCAACGCCGGCGACGGGTGGCACGAGCACCCTACCCAGGCCCTGCTGGACATCTTTACCCTGAAGGAGAAGCTGGGGAGGATCGAGGGGCTTAAAGTGACCATCGTCGGCGATATCGCCCATTCGCGTGTCGCCCGCTCGAACATCTGGGGGCTGACCAAGCTCGGGGCGGAGGTCACGGTCTGCGCGCCGAAGATGCTGATCCCTTCCGGGATCGAGAAGATGGGCGCGAAGGTCTGCTGCGACATCGGCGATGCCCTCAGGAAAGCCGACGCCGTGAACGTGCTGAGGATGCAGTTCGAGCGCGACGAGAAGAACGCGTTCCCGCGCCAGCTGGAATATTTCCAGAAGTTCGGCATAACCGAGAAGAGGATCGCCGCGGTCTCCAAGAAGGACATCATCGTCATGCATCCCGGCCCGATAAACCGCGGGATCGAGATGTCCAGCGAAGTGGCCGACGGGCCGAATTCGGTGATACTCGACCAGGTCACCAACGGCATCGCGGTGCGTATGGCGGTCCTGTACCTGGTATCCCAGGCAAGGGAACGGATCAACGGAGGGGCGCAGGGATGAGAGCGATCTTGAAGAACGGCAGGGTCATCGACCCGGCCAGCGGCAGGGATGGGGCCGGGGACATCGCCATTGAGAACGGCAGGATCTGCCGGCCTTCAGGTCAGGCGGAAGAGATTATAGATTGCAGGGGGATGATCGTGGCTCCAGGGCTGGTCGACATGCACGTGCATCTGCGCGAGCCCGGCCGGGAGGACAAGGAGACGGTCGAGAGCGGTACTGCCGCCGCCGTCAGGGGAGGCGTCACGACCGTGCTTGCGATGGCCAACACGCAGCCCGCCATGGACAGTCCGGAGACCGTCCAGCTCCTGAAGGAGATCATCAGGAAGACCGCCCGCTCCCGCGTCGCTGTCTGCGCGGCGATCACCATGAACCGTATCGGAAAAGAGCTTGTTGACGTGGCTCGCCTCAGGAAAGAGGGGGTGGTCGCCATTTCAGACGACGGGGTATCGGTCGAATCCGCGGAATTGATGCGCAAGGCGCTGCGCAAGGCGCGTGAATCAAAAGTGGCCGTGCTCTGCCACTGCGAGGATCCCGCGCTTTCGTCAGGAGGCGTCATGAACCTGGGTTTCGTCTCGACGAAACTCGGCCTGCGGGGGATACCGGCGGAGTCGGAGTACAGGCGGATCCAGCGCGACATCGAGCTGGCTGAAAAGGAAAAGGCCGCGGTGCACATCTGCCATGTCAGCTGCGCCGAGTCGATAGAGCTGATCCAGAAAGCGAAGAAAAAAGGGATCAAGGTCACCTGTGAGACCGCGCCGCATTACTTCACCCTGACCGAGGAAGACCTGTTCGATTACGATACGCGGCTCAAGATGAACCCTCCCCTGCGCTGCGTCAGGGACAGGGATGCCGTGATACAGGCGCTGGCCAAAGGGACGATCGACGTCATCGCTTCGGACCACGCTCCGCATACCATCGGCGAGAAGGATATTGAGTTCGACCGGGCGGAGTTCGGGGTCATCGGCCTGGAGACGGAGCTTGCGGTGAGCGCGACGGCGCTGGTCGGGACGGGGATCATCGGCTGGCCGGAGCTGATCAGGAAACTTTCGCTGAACCCCGCCCGGATACTGGGGCTTGATGCCGGCACGCTTGCCGTCGGGGCACCGGCCGATATCGTCGTCATCGATCCGGAACGCGAATGGGCCGTGCGCAAGGAAGAATTCCTCTCCGCGTCCCGCAATTCCCCGTTCATAGGCAGGACGGTCAAAGGGCGCGTCGAATACACCATCGTCAACGGTTCGGTCGTCTACAAAGCAGGCGCTTAACGGATGGAATTCATCGCCGATCTGCACATCCACTCGAAATACTCCCGCGCCACCTCCCGGGACATGGACATCCGCCACCTGACCCAGTGGGCCAGGCTCAAGGGCATCAGGCTGATGGGGACGGGGGATTTCACCCACCACCTCTGGCTCCAGGAGCTCAGGGCCAATCTCGAGGACCTGGGCAACGGTCTTTTCCGCCACCAGGACACAAATTACATGCTCACGGCGGAGATCAGCAGCATC
>JBLMZF010000072.1:0-6670 GCA_050258655.1 Deltaproteobacteria bacterium
GTCATCGAGATCATCTCGGCACTTTCACTCGCGGCTACCCATCTTTCGCGGTTTGCCGAGGACATGGTCCTCTGGGCGTCGAAAGAATTCTCGTTCGTGGACATCGATGATGCCTATTGCACCGGCAGTTCGCTGATGCCGCAGAAGAAGAACCCCGACGTCCTCGAGCTGGTCAGGGGATACGCGGGCAGGCTGTACGGCAGCCTGGTCAGCGTGCTGACGATGATGAAGGGGCTTCCGCTTTCGTATAACCGGGACATGCAGCTGGACAAAGAACCGTTGTTCGACTCGATCGAGACGGTCTCTATCGAGCTCGAGGTGCTGGCCGGGCTGGTCAAGACGCTGAAGTTCAACGCGCTGAAGATCGGCGAATACCTCTGCGACGAGTCGCTCTACGCGACGGACCTGGTGTATTATCTGGTCTCCAAAGGCGTTCCTTTCAAGGATGCCCATACCGCCGTAGGGGGACTGGTGAGGGAGTCGCTGGACCGGGGCATACCGATAAAGGAGATGCCGGAGGCGGCGATCAGGAAGTTCTCGGATAAATTCTCGAAAAAAGAGATCGTGCGGATGTTCGACCCGGCCGTCTCGGTGCGGTCGAGGAGATCCGTGCGTCGATAAAGGAAAGCCATGCATTATTTCAATTACAGGGGCGATGAGCTGCATTGCGAAAAGACCCGCCTGTCGGAAATAGCCCGCAGGTTCGGCACTCCGTTATACGTCTACAGCCAGGCGACGTTCATGGGCCACTTCCGCAAGCTCAAGGAGGCGTTCGCGCCCGTCGATCCGCTGATCTGTTATTCAGTGAAGGCGAACTCCAATCTTTCCGTCCTCAAGGAGCTTGTGGGGGAAGGGGCGGGGCTGGATATCGTCTCCGGAGGAGAGCTGTTCCGCGCGCTCAAGGCGGGCTGTCCGGCGAAGAGGATCGTCTACGCGTCGGTAGGCAAGACGGACGCGGAGATAGAGGAAGCTATCCGCACAGGTATACTCTTCTTCAACGTCGAGTCGCTGCCTGAGCTGGAGAACATCGAGCGCATCGCGCGCAGGATGAGGAAGGACGTCAACGTCGCCCTGCGTATCAATCCCGACGTGGCTCCGAAGACACATAAGTACATCACTACCGGCAAGCTGACCAACAAGTTCGGTATCGATTTCGTGACCGCGCGCAAGATGCTCTCCCTGGCCAAGGGTTTCTCCCGGGCCAGAGTGAAAGGACTGCATATCCATATCGGTTCCCAGATCACGGAGAGCGCGCCTTTCGTCGAGGCGATGCGGAAGATCACCGCTTTCATCAGGGAGACCAACGCCAGGGGCGCCGGCATCGAGTACCTGAACATCGGCGGCGGCCTGGGCATCATCTATAAGGATGAGCAGCCTCAGACGGCGAAAGAGTTCGCTTCCCGCGTCCTGCCCATACTCAAAGAGAGCGGGTTGAAGATCATCATGGAACCCGGAAGGTTCATCATCGGTTCGGCTGCGGTGCTTGTGGTCAAGGTGCTGTATGTCAAGAAGACGCCTCTGAAGACCTTCGTGATCACCGACGGCGGCATGAACGACCTGATCCGCCCGGCCCTGTACGAGGCGCACCACGAGATTGTGCCGATCAGGAAAAGGACCGGCACGATGGTGAAGGTCGATGTCGTCGGGCCGATCTGCGAAAGCGGTGATTTCTTCGCCAAGGACAGGATACTCCCCCCCGTGAAGGAGGGAGACCTCCTGGCTGTCATGTGCGCGGGGGCCTACGGTTTCAGCATGGCCAGTAACTACAATTCCCGCAGGAGGCCATGCGAGGTGATGGTCAAGGGCGGCCGGGTGGCGTGCATACGCAAGAGAGAGACTTTCGAGGACCTGATAAGGAACGAGACATGAGCAAGGGACTGTCATTCACAAAGATGGTGGCTTCGGGCAACGATTTCTGCGTCATCGACAACAGGCGCGGGGCGTTCGACCCGAAAAAGCTGGCTGCGCTGGCGCGCCGGATGTGCGACCGGAAATTCGGAGCGGGGGCGGACGGCCTGCTGGTCGTCGAGCGTTCACGCAGGGCCGACGCGAGGATGCGCATCTTCAATGCCGACGGTTCAGAAGCCGAGATGTGCGGCAACGGCGCCCGCTGTTTCGCGCTGTTCCTTTCGCTCAACATGAAAATGCGCTCCGGCGGGTCCACATTCGAGACGAAGGCGGGTATCATCGACTCAGTGGTCAAGGGCGATATCGCCAGGGTCAGGCTCACCGATCCCGGCGCGCCCGTGTTCGACCTTCCGGTCCCCGTGCTCGGAAGGTCCCTGCATGTCGATTCGATCAACACAGGAGTGCCTCACGCGGTCGTGTTCGTCGAGGGGCTCTCAAAGATAGACGTCGATTCCCTCGGACGGGCCATCCGCTATCACGAGCGGTTCGCTCCCGCGGGGACCAACGCCGATTTTATCGAAATAACCGGTCCCGATTCAATAGCCGTCCGCACGTACGAAAGAGGTGTGGAGGGCGAGACCCTTGCCTGCGGCACCGGCTCCTGCGCTTCGGCGCTCGTCGCCAACGCGAAGTTCGGCGTCGGCAGGGATTCGGTCAGAGTGAGGACCGAGGGAGGGGAAGAGCTCAAGGTGTTCTTTACCCGCAGACAGGGCGGCTATACGGACGTCCGGCTTGAAGGGAAGGTCGCCGTGGTCTATAGCGGAACGTACAATGTCAACACAACCAGTGGAGGAAAAGAGCATGTTTAGCGGCTCGATCGTAGCGCTGATCACTCCGTTCAAGAACAACAAGATCGACGAAAAGCGGCTGCGGGACCTCATCGAGTTCCAGCTCAAGAACGGCACTTCGGGCATCGTCCCCTGCGGGACGACCGGGGAATCGGCTACGCTCTCTTTCGAGGAGCACGAGCGCGTGATCGATATCGCCATAGAGCAGGTGAAGAAAAGGGTGCCCGTGATCGCCGGGACAGGCTCGAACTCGACGGAGGAGGCGATCATGCTGACCAAGCATGCCGCCCTTGCCGGGGCCGACGCTTCGCTCCAGGTCTCCCCGTATTACAACCGTCCGAGCCAGAGGGGATTGTATGAGCATTTCCGCGCGGTCGCGAAGTCCGTGGACATACCGATCATCCTTTACAATATCGCTTCCCGTACCGGCGTCAATATCGAGCCGGAGACGATGGCCAGGCTCGCCAAAGAATGCCCGAACATCGTCGGCGTGAAAGAGGCTTCGGGGAACCTCGAGCAGATGTCGAGGGTGAAGCTGCTCTGCGGCCCGGACTTCGACCTGATATCCGGCGATGACGCTTTGACCCTGCCGGTGCTGTCCATAGGCGGTACGGGTATCATCTCCGTCGTGGCCAATATCGCTCCAAAAGAGACCGCTGATATGGTCAGCCTGTTCCTCAAGGGTGACGCCAAAGGGGCGAAGGAGCTGCATTACAAGCTTCTGCCGCTGGTCAGAGCGATGTTCTTCGAGGGCAACCCCGTGCCGGTCAAGACGGCGATGGGGATGCTGGGCATGTGCGAGCCCCAGGTGAGGCTGCCGCTGGCCGAGATGCTGCCGGAGAACGCCGATAAGCTGAAGAAGGCGCTCAAAGAGTACGGATTGTTGAAATAATCCAGGAGACGATATGATAAAACTCGGTGTCGCAGGTGTGTGCGGCAAGATGGGCCGCAGGATCTATGAACTTGCCATGCAGGACAGGAATACCTTCGAGGTGGCCTTCGCGCTTGAGCGCAAGGGCATACCGGAGATAGGCCGCGACCTCGGCAAGATCAAGATATCCTCGAACCCCGACGGAGTCTTCCTGGTGGACGTTTTCGTCGATTTCACCCTGCCTGAGGCGGCCGATCTGCACCTCGACGCGGTGGCGCGCCACAAGAAAGCCCTTGTCCTTGGCACGACGGGCCTCAGCGATGAGCAGGTCAGGAAGGTCGAGGAAGTGGCTAAAGTGGTGCCGGTCGTGTTCACCCCGAACATGTCCGTGGGTGTCAACGTCCTGTTCCAGATGCTCCCTGAGATCGCCAGGCGGCTGGGACCCGACTACTCTGTTGAGATAGTCGAGGCGCACCATAAGATGAAGAAGGACGCCCCTTCCGGCACGGCAAAGAAGATGGCCCAGGTGATCAAGGAGGCCACGGGCAAGGACATCCCGACGCATTCCATCAGGCTCGGTGATATCTTCGGCGACCATACAATTGTTTTCTGCGGCAATTCCGAGCGTATCGAGATCAAGCACCAGGCGCATTCCCGCGACCTGTTCGTGATCGGCGCCCTCAAGGCCGCGAAGTGGATAAACGGAAAAGCCCCCGGTCTGTATTCGATGCAGGATGTCTTAAAACAGTAAGTACCCCGCGTTTATCTGGAATTGCGCGGGTATAGCGCTTGTGCGCTAGGAGGTGCGTAATGGACCCATTATTAAAGAAGATCATTGAATCAGCGGGTATTTCGGGCTATGAGAACGATATCTCAGTGATCATGAAACAGGAACTGAAGAAGTCGGCGGACGAGATCACTGTGGATAATTTCGGCAACATCATCGCCCGCAAGGGAAAGGGCGGCAGGCGGATCATGCTGGCCGCGCACATGGACGAGATCGGGCTGATGGTCAAGCACGTCAGCAAGGAAGGCTACATCTCCTTCATCAAGATCGGCGGCATAGATGACCGCGTCCTTCCCGCGCAGAGGGTCATCATCAAAGCGAAAAAAGGCGATGTCTACGGCATCATCGGCACCAAGCCTCCGCACCTGCTCAGGGAAGAGGAGCGCAAGCAGCCGTTAAAGTATGACACTATGTTCATCGATATCGGCTGTTCCAGCAAAGAGGAAGTCCTGAAGAAGATCGATATCTCGGACCCGGTGATATTCGAGCCGAACGCCGGCGTGCTCAACGGCAAGGTCTGTTACGGCAAAGCCCCCGATGACCGTGTCGGCTGTTACGTGCTGCTCAAGATAATGGAGCGGATCAAAGGCATCAAGGCCGAGGTGTACGGTGTCGCGACCACCCAGGAGGAAGTGGGCTTGAAAGGTGCCCGTGTCTCTTCCTTCAGGCTCAATCCCGATTTCGCCATGGCCGTCGACACGACCGTCGCCGGCGATACGCCCGGGGTCGGGGAGAGAGAGACCGACCTGAAGATCGGCAAGGGCGTCGCGATCACTATCATCGAGGCGGCGGGCCGCGGGCTTCTCGTCAACGGCAAGGTAAAGGAGATGTTCTTCGATGTAGCGCAGAAGAACAAGATCAAGTATCAGATAGACGTGGTGGAAGGGGGCATGACCGACGGCGCTATCATCGCGATGAACAGGGACGGGATCCTGACCGGTACCATAGCCGTCCCCTGCCGGTACATCCATTCGCCGACCGGTGTCTTCCACCTTGACGATGTGGAATCGGCTATTGAGTTGGGTGTGAAAGTGGTTGAACGCGTTGCGAAAGGAATATAAGAGCATGGACTATTCAGTATCGAAAAGACTGCAGCAGCTCCCGCCGTATCTTTTCCTTGAGATAGACAAGGCGAAACGCAAGGCGCGTCAGGAGGGGAGGGATATCATCGATCTGGGCGTGGGAGATCCGGATACTGCGACTCCGGATTTCATCATCGAAGCGCTGGACAAGGCGGTGCGCGACCCGGCCAACCACCGGTACGCGCTGGATCAGGGTATGGGCGTCTTTCGACAGGCGATCGCGAAGTGGTACAGGCGCCGTTTCGATGTCGCGCTTGACCCTGACAGCGAAGTGCTCCCGCTCATCGGTTCGAAGGAGGGGATCGCTCATTTCCCCCTGGCGTTCATCAACCCCGGCGATGTCGCGCTCGTCCCCGACCCATGCTACCCGCCGTACAAGGGCGGGACCATCTTCGCGGGCGGCACAGTCTGCCTGATGCCTCTGCTTGAGAAGAACAACTTCCTTCCGGATCTGAAAAAGATCCCGAAAGCGGCGCTTAAGAAAGCGAAGATCATTTACCTTAACTATCCGAATAATCCCACGGGCGCGGTATGCGATAAGGCGTTCTATGAAGAGGTCGTCGATTTCTGCCGGAAGAACAAGCTGATCGCGGTGTCGGACCTGGCGTATTCCGAGATGGCTTACGACGGGTACAGGCCGCCGAGCATGCTCGATGTAGAGGGGGCCAGGGACGTCTGCATAGAGTTCCACTCGCTTTCCAAGACCTACAACATGACCGGCTGGCGCAGCGGCTGGGCCTGCGGCAACAGACAGTTGATCAGCGGGCTGGCCAAGGTCAAATCCAACATCGACTCCGGGATCTTCTCGGCCATCCAGGTGGCTTCGACGAAGGCCCTCGAAAGCGACGACAGCCATATCAAGCGCATGTGCGCGATGTATGCCGAGCGGCGTGACATTCTCGTCAACGGGCTTAATTCCTGCGGCTGGCAGGTCAAGAGTCCCAGGGCGACCTTCTACCTCTGGGCCCGCGTCCCGAAAGGGGCGACTTCGATCGGTTTCGCCTCCACGCTTCTTGAAAAAGCCAACATCGTCGCGACGCCGGGAGTCGGTTTCGGGGCCCCGGGCGAGGGATATATCCGTTTCGCCCTCACGGTCGGCAAAGACCGGATGAAAGAGGCCGTCGAGCGGATCAAAAAAGTATTCTAAGCCGCACTGTCTATGGTAGTAAGCTACATAGCGATCGGTTCAAACCTGGGGGACAGGCAGCAGTATATCCAGTCCGCCCTCAGGAGG
>JBLMZF010000073.1:0-3697 GCA_050258655.1 Deltaproteobacteria bacterium
AGAAGGCGCCCGAGATGCCGCCGATCGATCCCAGGAAGCCCGGCTTCCCGCTGCTGGTAGCGCTGTATAAGATGCCATGGGAGAAATTCTTCCCAAAGGCTGTTTCCGTGGGCGGGCTCGAAATGGTGCACCAGAACCCGCTGCTCCTGCGGCCGAAAACGGCTAAGGATGGAGGGAGGGTGCTCGAGGATGGCGGCGGCAGCGGGAACCTGTCTCCTGAGCTGGAGGAGCTGCTTGCCGATGAGGACACGCTGTATTTCGTGCTGGCGGAGAAGTTCGACGACCTGTGCTACGGCCTGGACTGGAGCGGGCTGGTCGAGGAGGCGCGCAAGATCGCCCGCGACCCGACGTACATGTCGCCCAAGCTCAAGGCCGACCATGTAGTGCTCCTGCGGCAGTTCTTCGCGTCTATAGGGGGAAAGAAACAGGATTTCACCCGCCAGGACAGGGAGCTGATCCAGAAACTGAGCATTGAGGTGAACAAGTGTCTCGAGAACCAGCGTAAGCTGGGCAAGATCCATCCGTCCGGAAAGATGACGTTCCGCGAGAGCGCCCGTTTCAACAATATCTTCAGCCGCTATTATCTTACCGATCCTCACGGCGCCCTGGCCAACGTCTTCAAGTATTTTGTGCTGACCTCGGGGACGGTCTACGGCCGTTATATTGAGCCTGAGGACCGGGATGAGTTCATCCGCACGCTGAAGAACGTGTTCTCCAGCGAGCAGTACAGGCCGTTGTACAGCAAGTCGAGTATCGAGGCCGGCCAGGCGATGAGTGATTACGCGATGAACCAGCTTCTCGACTACGGGACGTTCGAGGAGCCGGTGGCCGAGACGCTTCCGCTTTCCCGCAGGAAGATACTGGCCGCGGCGGAACGCGCCCGCTCGGTCGGGATGGCGCTGTTCTACTTCCTGCCCAAGGCGCAGTTCCCTGACATCGTGGTGAAGAGTCTCTCCGCCGACGAGCGCAACGAGGTCTTCCCGTTGAGCCTTAACGGCTTCACGCAGCGCAGCGAGTTCTTCGGCAGGGACCTGCCCGCCGAGGACATGATCCGGTGGTTCAACGGGACGCTCGGCCGCCTGATCGAATACGCCGAAGCCCATCCCGACAAGAGGATATATCTTGTCCTTGAGAACCCCGATTTCCTCGCGGGCGACGTGCGCATGGCGCTTCACCCGTTCCTCCTCGAGCGGCGCGTCATTTTGCAGAGGCAGAACAAGGACGGGTCAAAGCAGTCCTACGAAGTGACCGTGCCGCCTAATCTTCATACCGTGCTTACGATGGAAGCGGGAGGGGATATCGGCGATGAATCGTTCATGGACCGTGCGGTGGGATGTTACCTGGATGTGCCGTCCGGTGACGAGCTCCGCCGGTATTTGACCGAAGAAACAGGGGTGTCCGCTGATGTCGCGGGGTATCTCCAGGGACTTTACGCGAAACTGCTTGCCGACGAACAGTTAAGGGAGCTGTTCACCCTGCAGGATATCCTTCAGATCGGCTATTATGTCCACGGCCGGGTAAAAGACAACCACCTGGAGGACTCGGAGGCGGCCGTTGCCGGCGAAGAGGCAGCCCTTCATCTTTGCTCGAAGCTGTCGCCTGTCCAGCAGAAAGAGGAGCTGGCACGCCTGCTTGCCGTCCTCGGACAGAAAAAGACCCCGCATTTTTCCGTGAAGATCACCGAGGATGCCGGAGCGCTTATATTCTCGGGTATCCGCATCGATATCGATCCGTCCAGCGCGTTCGGCAGGTATCTTAAGACGAAGACTCCGGAGGAGCTGGGTTCCCTGACCTTCGGCAAGGCGCTCGAGGAATTCAACCGCGACGACGAATATTTCCTGACTCCTATGGAAGAGAGGACCTTCTGCCTGCTGGCGCGCGTCTACAAATACGCGCCCTCGAAGGTGCTTTTCCTGCAGGGCCCCTCGGGAGAGGGCAAGACCACCATCTCCCGTGTTTTCCTCGACGTGATCGGGGCTCACAAGGAGGAATACGTCATCAACCGGAAGATCGACCTGACGATGTTCAGGGGAAGCCTTGCGCTTGGGAAGGGCGGCATAGAGATGCGCGTCCCGCGCTACTGGAAGAAGCTGGGCCAGGACCTTTTCGCTCCCATCTATAACGAGCCGGACACGAGGATATTCCTCTTCCAGTGGCTGTGGCCGCATATCGTGGGAAGGGATTACCGGCTCGGCGAGGAATTTCCGGCGCGCGACGGCCGCCTTTTTGACCGCAAGGATTTCGGCGGGGGGCAGATACATATCCTTACCGGTAACGCCCGCAACGATATCCCGGGCCTGATTGCGGCAAACATCCCCGCCACCTATTGCCTTGAGGGTTCACCCGACGACACCTACGCCATTACCGAGAAGATGTTCCGGTCCCAGGCGGCGAAGCTGGGCCTGTCGCTCAACGGCGAGCTCGGGGCAAAATCCAGGGAGTTGTCCGTGATCTTCAACAGCCTCCGCCACACCATCCGCAAGGGTGAATTCTCATCGGGCCGCGAGATAACCCGCCGCGAGCTCAAGAGGTTCAGCCGTCTCCTGCTCGAGGGCGTCAAGAACGGGAAGGACCTCGACCGACAGTTCAATTTCCTGCTGGAGCTGTTCTTCGTGCGCATGTGGGAGACGCAGAAGGACATGGATCTGAGCCGTCAGATAATCTCCACCCATTTCACCGACCTCTCCCCGCCTTCGAATGACGAGCTGCTCGCATTCGTCCGGGATTTCCCGCTGGATACCCCGGTCCTGATCCTTTCCAACAATACCGTTTCTTTCGATGAGATCCGCGGCCGCATATCCGCTCCTTCAGCCGACATAGACGAACATACCGTCCTTTTAAGCCATTTCCATAATAACCGCAGCCTGATCGGAGGCATCAGCAGGAATCCCGGCGACACGTCGCTTGACAATAAGCTCGGCGTCCTGCCGTCGCTGATCATGCAGGCGCACCTTACCGGGCGCCGGCAGGTCTGCTGGGTGTCGGGGTACCTCAACCTCGACCCGCGGGTCGCCCCGCTCCTTAACGAGTTCTTCCAGACCAACTGGCTGCCCGTGGAAGAGATCTTTGACAGCTCGCTGCTAAAGACGGTGCTGGAAAAAACAGGCGGATCCGGAGCATATCCGCGTCTTGCCGCCGAATACGCCGCCGTCACAGGCGAAAGGCTTCCCGATGACCCCGGTCAACTGGAGAACGGCCAGCGCGAGTCCTTCGTGAGGTTCGTGCTTGGATATAAGCCGAAGAACCTGATCTTCCGCGTTCTCGGCACAGCGGACGAAAGGATCGCGCTTCATGCCGCCGACGTCGACCGTTTCCTGACCGTCAATATCTCCGAAGAGGTCAACGCGGACTGGCTGGCGGCGTATGTGAAAAAGACAAGCCAGTTTGACGGCGGGCAGGTCTCGCTCGCGGGGAACTGTGTTGTCACCGCATGGCGGCTCTATGAGCGGCAGAAGGACCAGGGGCTTTATCCTCACAACCGGTTCCATAAGCGGGAGACCGACGTTTTCCTGAGGGAGGTTGAACGCCTGCGCCGCGACGGCATGTACAGCGAAACAGCCGTCAGGCTGCTGGCATATCTTATCCTGGGCAGCGGCCTTGCCCGGGACGACCGGCCCGAAGCGGACAGGATCGCGGGCAGGGCTGAAGATTTCCGTGCCGAGTATGCGCGGCAGATAGGGCTCGATCCGGAGGCCGT
>JBLMZF010000074.1:0-10534 GCA_050258655.1 Deltaproteobacteria bacterium
GCTCGGCTTTCTTCAGCTCTTCCTGACGCTGGGCTTCCTCTCTGGCAAGGCGTTCCTGTTCAGCTTTCTTCAGTTGTTCCTGACGTAAAGCTTCTTCTTTCGCTAATCTTTCCTGTTCGGCCTTCTTTGCCTTTTCCAGACGCAATGACTCTTCTTTGGCCGCTTTTTCCTTAGCCAGTCTTTCCTGCTCGGCTTTCTTCAATTATGCCTGGCGCTGAGCCTCTTCTTTCGCAAGCCGCTCCTGCTCGGCCTTCTTCGCCTTCTCCAGACGCAGTGCTTCTTCCTTCGCAAACTTTTCTTTGGCCAGTCTTTCCTGCTCGGCTTTCTTCAGCTGCTCCTGACGCAAGGCTTCCTCTCTGGCAAGGCGTTCCTGCTCCGCCTTCTTCGCCTGCTCCTGACGCAGAGCTTCTTCTTTGGCCAATCGTTCCTGTTCGGCCTTCTTCGCCTTCTCCAGACGCAGCGCTTCTTCCTTCGCTAACTTTTCTTTGGCCAGTCGCTCTTGTTCGGCTTTCTTCAGCTGCTCCTGACGCAGAGCTTCTTCTCTGGCGAGGCGTTCCTGTTCAACCTTCTTTATTTGTTCCTGACGAATGGCCTCTTCTTTGGCCAATCGCTCTTGTTCGGCTTTCTTCAACTGCTCCTGACGAAACGCCTCTTCTTTCGCTAATCTTGCCTGCTCGGCCTTCTTTGCCTTTTCCTGACGCAATGCCTCTTCTTTGGCCGCTTTTTCCTTAGCCAGCCGTTCACGCTCGGCTTTCTTCAATTCTGCCTGGCGCTGGGCCTCTTCTTTCGCAAGCCGT
The DNA here is from genome assembly GCA_050258655.1 of Deltaproteobacteria bacterium. Taxonomy (GTDB): domain Bacteria; phylum Omnitrophota; class Gorgyraeia; order Gygaellales; family Profunditerraquicolaceae; genus JBLMZF01. The sequence goes on from JBLMZF010000074.1 coordinate 798, forward strand.
TCCTGCTCGGCCTTCTTTGCGCTGACAGCAGCAGTTTCCTCCTGCTTCTTCTGCTCCGCCTCCTTCAGCTTCGCCTGCCTGGCTTCTTCGGCGGCCTGCTTCTGCTTAAGCGCTTCAGCTTTCCGTGCGGCGGCTTCCTGTTTCTTCAGTTCAGCGATATCCTTTTTGGTATGTTCGACAGGCTTGACCTGCTCTTCAGGCTTCTGCTCCTGCTTTTTCTGCGGTTTAAGAGGGACCATGACCGTGGTGACGACAGGCAGGTCTTTACGTTCGAGGATAGTGGAAGAACGCGGCTGCGATGTTCTCTTTATCCGTTCCTGTTCGGTCTTTTTGAGCTGTTCCTCGAGCTGCAGCTGCTCCCGGGACATCCTCTCCTGTTCCGCTATACTGATCTGTTCAGGCTGAGGTTGAGGCTTGGCGGCAATGGGGAAAAGTCCCTTCACCTTATCAATGATCGCCTGTCTCCAGTCATTTTTGTTGTTGGCATTGACCGGCGTCTTGTTCTCGACCTTCTTCTCGAAATAACCGTTTTTGCCCTTGAACCTGACAATATCCTTGCCGATCGCCACCACCTGCGCGCCGCCGGCGAAGCTCCCCACCTCATTGACGTTCCCGTCGATTATCGCGTAGGAGCCTCCGTTCTCGTCATAATAGATCCCGCTGACCTGCGGGTCCTGGGCATATACCGACTTCTGGAAGAAAAAGACCGATCCGATCAAAAAAGCAATAATAAGCTGTCTTCTCATGAATCCTCCATGAATGGAAACAAAAAACCCAGCAAATGAACGGATCTTGCTGGGTTGACAGGTTGTGGGGACGGATCCTTATGCCCTTTTATAGCACTAAAACCACTTCCTGCCAACCTTTTTCTACTTTATTATAGTGAACGGCTTATGTCTGCCAGACGTCATCGTATTTGTAACAGAGGTCGTCACGCTGTGGTATAATCAGTTGATGTTGATGCCAAAAAAACTGAAGAAAAAGCTCGAGACCTTCAAACAAGAGATCGCAGTGTATCAACGCGTCCTGAAGCACGAAAGGACACCGCGGATCTCGAAGTTCCTGCTCGGTTGCGCGGTGGCCTATGCCCTCAACCCGTTCGACCTCATACCCGACTTCATACCGCTGCTAGGCCTTGTCGACGACGTCATCCTCGTCCCCCTCCTCGTTTTTCTCGCCATAAAGAGCACGCCGAAACAGATCATCGAGGAATGCCGGGATCAGATTCCTTGATGAGGAGTATAATCCAAAGAAAAACCCGTTGCAACAACTTTCGTTGTCACAGCGGGTTATGCTGTTCTGTTTACGATGCTATTGGCTGCTATTGGTGGCTTTTCAGCCTCCGCTGATCGGCCTTCAATTTCTCTATATTTCTCCGCAGGTTCTTCTTCGCGTTCTCGATCCTGAGCTTGTTCCCGGACCTCTTGGCTTCCGCGAGGAAATTACGGCACGCCTGGATATTCGTCTTGTCCTGGACGATCACCGGGTCCTGGTTTATATCCTGAGCAAAAACCGGCGCAGGGAGGAACGCCCACAGGAGCAGGAACACTGCGACAACCTTTGCGGTTTTCTTCATCAAACGACCTTTTCAAGCGAGTCTATGTCCGTTGAAACGATCAGCGGCAGATGGGCGGTGATCTTTTCCGCCGGCCAGTTCCACCAGGCGATACTCAGCAGCCGTGAGATATCACCGTCCGAAAAACGCTTCCTGATCTCCTTGCAGGGATTGCCGCCGGCAATGGTATAAGCGGGTATGTCTTTCGTCACCACCGAGCGGCTCGCGATAACGGCTCCGTCCCCGATATGTACTCCCGGCATGATCAGCGATTCGTATCCTATCCAAACATCGTTCCCGATCACAGTATCCCCTTTATACGGCAGGTCATTTGGACCGGGCATCACTTTCTCCCACCCTTCACCGAATATTGAAAAGGGATAGGTAGAAATACCGGAGATCTTGTGGTTAGCCCCGTTCATGATGAACTTCGCGCCCTTGGCGATAGCGCAGAACTTCCCGATCACCAGTTTATCGCCGATGAAAGGGTAATGGTAAAGGATGTTCTTGGCGAAGTTCTCCGGACCTTCGGGGTCGTCATAATAGGTATAGTCGCCCACGATCACGTTCGGGGCATCGATGAGATTCTTGATGAAGCCCACCTGCGGGAAGCCTTTCATCGGATACTTCGTCGAAGGATCAGGACTGTCAGGCATTCGGCTGTTCTTCCGGATTCAGGTATTTAAAAACAACCGCTGCCAGCGCCCCGCCCGCGAAATCGGCCAGAAGGAAGATCCACAGATTCGCAAGCTTGCTCAAGCCCATCATGGTCACGCCGATGGCGACGGCAGGATTGATCGCGCAGCCGGATATGCTGCCGATGGAATATGCCGCGGTCATCAACGTAAAGCCGATAGCCAGGCCATAGTAAGAATTCCCCGCGGTCTTCTTCGACGTGGCGGTGTTCAGGACGACAAAGACCAGCGCGAAGGTAAAAATGAACTCGGCTGCCAGCATCTCAGGCTTATGAGGGAACAACGGAGGCATCCCGCCGCCGTGCTTGAGCTTGATGACCAGTAAGGATGCGAGCGCGCCGCCGAGGACCTGGGCGATCATGTAATAAGGGACGTCTTTCGTATCGCACTTTCCCCGCATCCAGACGCCCAGAGTGACCGCGGGATTGTAATGACCGCCGGAGACGTGTCCGCCGGCATATACCATTACCATAAGCACCGTCCCGATGGCAAGAGGCGCCAACTGTCCGGCATCCGGCGAGATGACACAAAGGCCGATCACCAGGAGCAGAAAAAAGGTACCGATGAATTCCATCACATATTTCCGCATGCTACCTCCTAGTTAGAGAAATTCTATCCCAAAGAAAAAACCGCCGCAAGCCTTACTTGTTCCCCACCTTTTGCGGCCTGGGAAAGCCGACGGGGAGAATACTCCTGATGCTTGCAAATAAAATGTACCCTGATCTTTCCTGAGGAAGGTTCACCGGCAGTATTTCCAGGAATGCAGCATCGCCCAGCATCGTGATCCCGACGATCTTAACGTTAGAGACGACCTGCGGACGGTCCTGGATGGCGTAATAAACGTCGTAACAGATATCCTTCTCGAAAACGACGCGTGACTGTTCAGCGGAACATCGTACGGGTAGTAAATCACATGCGGCGGCGAAGATCGCGAAGATACAGATCCCGGCCAATTTGCCCCTTCTGCTCATACTCCCTCCTTTTGGGCCAATTATATCACCGGAAAAGAAAACCCGCCGCAACAACTTTCGCTGTGGCAGCGGGTCCAGGATCCGTAAAACCCTCTTAGCTGAATTGCGACGGTCACTCCGTGGTCTTGCCATTGAACTCGGGGGCATCCGCCTCAGCTTCTTTTTTGGTCCCCCGGACTATGCCATCTTTATGGTGCGGCGGAGAATAGATGGTATAAAGCTTTAATTTTTTTGAATTCGATGTATTGATGACGTTATGCTTTGCTCCGGCCGGCACCACTACAGCCACGCCGTCCCCGACTTTATATTCGTGGCCGTCAATGATCACTTTTCCCTGTCCTGCCTCAAACCGGAAGAACTGGTCATTCTCCATGTGTGTTTCCATGCCGATGTCTTCCTTGGGACGAAGACTCATCAATACCAACTGGCTGTGCTGCCCGGTATACAACACTTTCCGGTAATCTTCGTTTTTCAAGGTTTCTTTCTGTATATCTGTTGCGAATCCCTTCATACCACCCCCTCCTTGTTGGCCGGAAGCATTAGTGGAATATGATCGAGGATGCGATGCGCAACCGGCAACAATCAGTGAAAATAGGAACGCTGTCACTACACCGGATACCTTCATATCTCCTCCCAGAGTAAAAGCACGTCTTACTGTAATCCCCCTATTGTGGCTTTGGAGTAACATTCACGGTGGAGTTTGACGTCGCGGGTACCGGCACGATCGGCACAGTCGAAGTCGATGTCTCATTATGAATATTTGTTTTCTCGACTATGATGTTGCCGTGATAATCACTGGTAACATTGGTAACAAATGATCGAGGGTACGTAGCACACCCGCCAACAATAATAGCTAAGCCGAACGACAGTAATAAGCTGAATATTTTCATATCTCCTCCAAAAGTTAAACCGCTATCTTTCCTCCTTTCAGTTTATTACCTTCCCCGCGGAGGTCAATCAGCCCGAATCCACTTCTTATGGACTCCAAGAAAGAAAAACCCGCTGCAGCAACTTTCGTTGTAGCAGCGGGTTCCGGTAATTTGGCTCCCCCTCGAGGACTCGAACCTCGGACCTGGTGGTTAACAGCCACTCGCTCTACCGGCTGAGCTAAGGGGGAATAGCTTTTTATTTTACCCTAAATAGGTGCAACGTCAAGGGGAAAAAGCGCTCAAAATAGGGGAAAAAGATTAGTGGGGGGTTTTAAAATAGCTTTACAATAATATTATACGATATTTCCCCCAAAGGAGGCAAGAAATGACTTCATTGGCCTGGCTGAAATTCTGGAACTGGCTTATTCTGATCTCGGCCCTCGTACAGGCGTTCACCGGCGCAACACAATTCTTTTACCGTCCCAACTCGATCCTTCAGATACACATGATCAACGGACCGATCTTCGTCGCCCTGATCCTGGTCCACCTGGGGTACAACTGGGGCTGGGTACGGTCACAGATGCTGCGTGCCAGAAGGAACATGGTCCAGCCGCGCAAACCCCTCAGGGAGACCTCACGATGAAGAAGAAAAGACATTCAAAGACCGTGAAAACGTCAGGTAAAAGCCGGAGACAGGAACTGATCGACCAGTCCGCAGTCCTCCCTTCCGACGGCGAAGAGATATCTGAAGCCTGCCCCCTCTGCGGCCAGCAGACAAACGAGCTGCAGGCCATGGACGCTCCGATCGACGGGGTATCGGTGAAACACTGGCGGGATACGCTGGACCGGATCATGGCAGAGCACCGGGAATGGAGCGCCGAAGACGGAGCCTGTGTGCGGTGTATCGCGTACTATGGGATGGCGAGGGCGGGACGCGCGGGGGAAGAAACGTAAGGGTTATCCCTGAAGGAGACCTGGATCCTTCTCGAGGATCCGGATGAAGCAATCAACAATAAGGGGGTCGAACTGGCCCCCTTTGCATTTTACAAGCTCGTCGGTCGCCTGCTTTAGGGTCAGGGCCTTGCGGTACGGCCTGTCGGTGGTCATCGCGTCGAAGGAATCGGCTACGGCGAGGATGCGTGCGCCCACCTCTATCTCGTTCCCCTTCTTCCCATCCGGGTATCCCCTGCCGTCATACCGTTCATGGTGGTGGCGAACGAGGAACGATATCTGCTGGAGCGACGGCAGAGTCGCGACGATATCCGCCCCGCGGGGAGCATGCGATTTTATCTGCTCGAACTCCTCATCGGTCAGCTTCCCCGGCTTGAGCAGGATGCTGTCGCGGATGCCTATCTTCCCGATGTCGTGCAGAAGACCCGCCCTGCGTATCAGTTCCTGGTGATCGGCCGGGAATCCCATCTCTTTGGCGATCTCCACCGAATACCTGGTCACGTTCTCGGAATGACGCTTGGTATAGGCGTCTCTGGCGTCGATCAGGAGCGCGAGCGTAGTGATGGTATTCAGGTATTCCTGCTGCATCTGAGCGACCAGCCGGCAGTTCTTGAAGGCTATTGCTCCCACTCTGGCCACGTTGAGAAGGAACTGCTGGTCCGATGGGCGGAACGGAGAACCGCTTTTCTTGTCAGCGACACTGATGACCCCGATAAGCTCGTCCCTGAAAACCAGCGGCACGCCCAGGACACAGCGTTTCAGATAATGCTCCCGGTTAATCGTGCTGTAGAAGGAGTTCTGAGCCAGGCCGTTGACCAGCACCGGCTGCATGGTCCGGGCCACCTCTCCGGTTATACTCTCTCCTTTATTGAACGCAAGGGAAAGGAATTGAGTTTCGTCGACACCCTCTCCCGCTTCAGCCTTGAGAAGGCCGCTGCGCGCATCATACATGAAAAGGACACAGGTATCGGCGCTCAGGAACGAACGCGCTTCATTGACGATATCGCGGGCGACAGAAGCGGCATCAGGTGAAAGGGAAAGCCGCTCGTTGAGCTTGAACACGAATTCTCGCTCTTCCTCAAGCCGCATCTTCTGCTCAAAGGCAGTAAGGTCCTGCACAACGGCAGCGGGGGCGACGGGTATAGGGTCTGCGGGAAGAGGCGGCGGTGTCGGCGGGACAGGGCGAGATGATCTCTTGCCGCTTCTTTTCCTGATGATAACAAAGGTGAGGATCACGAGGAGCAGACCTGTGAAAACCACGAACAGGAGTATGCTCATGGACATTATTGTATCAGGTATGAGAAAAAAGTCAAAAAAAAGCAGACGAAGGAAATTGAGTCTCTCCCTCTCTTGCGGTAATCTGGTTTAAAGCCCGGTTCAGGGGAGCTTTATCAAAGAATAAAAATATTCAAACAGCAAGGAGGTGAAGATGAGGAGTGCGGTTTCTGTTCTATGCCTGGTGGCATTCTGCTGCCTGGTAGCAGGCTGCGAGACAACCCGGGGATTCGGCAAGGACATGGAGAACACGGGCGCTAACATGCAAAAGGGAGTCGACAAGATCTATCATCCGAACGAATGATCTGCCAATAGTTTTCATCCCTTAACCTTTTGGGAAGCATGCGCTCACGTAAAAGCTCATGCTTCCCAAATTTTTACCTACCGAGGAGGAAACAAGTCATTTATAAGCGGGCTCGATGCATTGTGGACAGTACCGAATGGAATGATAATTAAGTAGTAGAAGGAGGAAGGCAATGAGGAGAATATATCTTGCGATCGGTGTCTGTGCGGCTATGGCCGCAATGGCGGTGAGCGGCTGCAACACTTCAAAGGGCGCCGCGAAGGACATCGAGAACACCGGCTCCAACGTGGAACAGGGCATCAACGCCAGCGAGAACAACTGGAACAACACCTCGAGCAACATGTCCAACAGTTCAGGGATGGGCGCCGGGATGAGCACCGACAACACGACCGGCGACGGTTCAAGCACGGGTTATTAAAGATCTATCCATAAAAGGAGAAACTATGAGGTCAATGATCGCTTTAGCGTTTCTTGCGGTTTTCGCTGTCGCTGGTTGCGAGACCACAAAGGGCGCGGGTAAGGACATCGAAAACACCGGATCAAACATGCAGCGGGGCATCAACGCCAGCCAGAGCAACTATAACAACACCACAAGCAACATGTCAAACAGCTCCGGGATGGGTGCCGGCTTGGACAACAACAGCACGGGCGGGGCCGACACGGGCGTCGGTTCGGGTTCCCAGAGCGGCATGGGCGGAGGCTATTGACGCATGCGTCGTCTGGTGATCGTCCTCACGCTTCTATCTGTTGCGGCAGGCTGCGGGAACAAGATACTGGGGATCGGTCGTGATCAGAACGTCAACCATTCCATACAACGGGGGGTCGAAGACATAGAACCTGACTAAGCCAAGGAGACGGAGACATGAAAACCATATCAGCACTCTTCGCAGGGATCGTTATGGCAGTAGCCGCCCTCTCAGGCTGTGAGACTACACGCGGTTTCGGCGAGGATGTCCAGAATACCGGAACCCATATCCAGCAGGGTGTCGAGCACATGAACCCGAAAGAGGCCCAGCAGGACAATCAGCGGTGGCAGAATCAGACGAACAAGACTGACGGCGAGACGCAGTACGGCAACATGTCCAATAAAACGAAGTAGCTACGAGAGTATCTGGCTTTCCAGCTGCTTTATCTTGCTGTCGATCTCCGAGACCTCGGCGTCTATCTCCTTGAGCCTGCGCCCGTACTGGCGTGCGGTCTCTTCGTCTCGGAAGATCCGGGGATCAGATAAGGCTCGCGCCTTGGCATAACTTTCCAGGTTAAGCTTCTCTTTTTCCTTCTCCAGGCGCTGGATCTTCTCGCGGATGGCGGAATTGAAGTTCTTTCGCTTGCGTTCCGCCTCGCGGCGCAGCCTTTCTTCCTCTTTGGCCTTCTCCCTTTCCTCATCTGCGCGTTTTTTCTCGGGACGTTTCGGCGCGGATACCTGATGTAATTCGGGCATCTGCGCCTTTTTTTCGCGATAATAGTCGAAGTTCCCGGGGAACTTGCGCACCGAGCCGTCTTTGACCTCATAGACCACGTTGGCGACAGAGCTCACGAAATGGATGTCGTGGCTGATGCAGACGATGGTCCCCTGATACTCCTTGAGCGCGTGTATCAGGGCGTCGACAGCGTCCACGTCAAGATGGGTGGTCGGCTCGTCGAGGAGCAGGAAGTTCGGGGGATTGATCAACAGCTTGGCGAGGATGAGCCTGCTCTTCTCCCCGCCTGACAGGACCTTAACGTATTTGTCCGAATCATCCCCTGTGAAAAGGAACGCGCCGAGTATGGTCCGGACGGCCGATTCCGCCATGTATCCGGGAGCCGCGGAATACGCCTCACGCAGTACCGTATTCTCCGGATTGAGGACATCCATGCGCGTCTGAGAGAAATACCCGGGATCGACGTTATGGCCGAGCGTCCGCTTCCCCGCGTCCGCCTCCACGACTCCTGCCAGTATCTTGAGCAGTGTCGATTTCCCCGCCCCGTTCTCCCCGACCAGTACGGCCTTTTCCCCTTTAATGATCTCGAAATCAAAATCCTTATAGACTACGGTGCTTCCATACGCCTTGCTGATCTTCTCCAAAGCGATGACCCGGTGGCCGCTGTCTTTCGTCGAGGGGAACTTGAAATGATGGATGCTTTCTCTCGGATCGGGCGGGAGCTCGACGGCGTTCTCCTCAAGACGCTCCAGGGTGGAGCGCTTGGCCCGTACCGCCGCCGCTTTATTCGGCTGCGCGTGGAAACGGCTTACGAACTTCTCCAGCTGCTCCCTCTTCTTCTCCTGCTCCCTGAACTGCTTCTCGAGGTGGATGCGTCTCTCTTCCTTGATCTGCTCGTAATGTTCGTAGTTGCCCTTTACCTTGTAGAGCTTCCCGCTGTCCAGGATAAGAGTGTAGTTGGTGACGTCGTTAAGGAATGCCTTGTCGTGGGAGATCATGATGAACGTCCCGTCGAACCCTTCAAGGTAGTCTTTGAGCCAGAGGGCGGCGTTAAGGTCGAGGTAGTTGGTAGGCTCGTCGAGCAGCAGGATGTCGTAGCGGAACGTCAGCAGCTTTGCCAGGAGAGTGCGCATCTGCCATCCGCCGGAAAGCTGGGTCACCGGCTTCTCAAAATCAGACTGGCGGAAACCGAGGCCGGTAAGGATCTTCTCGGCCTTATGCTCCAGTTCGAAGTATCCCATGGTCTCCAGCTCATGCAGGATATCACCGTAGCGCTGGGAGGCTGCCTGCCCCGCCTCCTCCAGATCGCTCTTCTCTTTCAGCAAAGCGGCGACAAGGGAATCGCCCTGCGTCAATTCCCCCAGCACGGTATGCGTCGACTGGAAACTCGATTCCTGCGGGAGGTAACCGATGCGTGTGTTCCTGTTGATGCTGACACTGCCGGATGAAGGCTCCGCCTCACCGAGTATCAGCGAGAAGAGTGTGCTCTTACCCGCCCCGTTGGGGCCTATCAGCCCTATCTTTTCGCCGGGCCCTATGGTCAGGGAAAGGTCGCTGAAAAGCGTCCTTTTGCCGAAGCTTTTGGAGACATTGGAAATGGATATCATCGGTTACAGCGGCCGGCGGGATTCCATGGCCTTGGAAAGCGTTGCGGTATCGGCGAACTCAAGGTTGGAGCCGACGGGAAGCCCCAGTC
>JBLMZF010000075.1:0-7096 GCA_050258655.1 Deltaproteobacteria bacterium
AAAGATAGGGTCGGTAAAATGATAAATAAATTCGTGCTCCTGATGCGCAAGGACCTGCAGCTCAAGAAGGTGATCTTTGTCCTCGTCGCTGTGCTCGTTTTCCTGTTCCTGCTTGTGAAGGCCGACTCGGCCCAGGGCAGGCAGCTTAAGAGCCTCCAGGCGCAGCAGCAGCTTGTTTCCCGGATACCGACGATGCGCGAACAGCTTCATTCGGTCGCATTCGCTTCGTCCGGTATCTCGCTCAACGGCATCATATCGGGAGCCCAGGGGCCTATTGCTATCATTAACAACGCCTTGTGTAAGGTGGGTGATACCGTCGATTCCCGCTACAAGGTCATTTCGATAGAAAACAGAAGCGTAAAACTCAATGATGGGGAAAAGGATTTCGAGGTGCAGCTTGAGAAGTAAAACCACAACGGAGGGAATAGTGAGAAAGTGTGCTATCTGTTTCATCGGTGCCGCTCTGCTGTTGTGCCAGGCGCCCCGTATCAATGCACAGGAAACCATGTTCGATAATTTCAAATTCAAGGATGCTGACATACGCATCGTGCTGCAGGCTATCGGAGAAACGGCCTCAAAGGGCGGGAAGAAGGTCAATATCGTCATCAGCCCTGAGGTGCAGGGAAATGTCTCCATCGATCTTGAGCGCGTGGATTGGGAAACGGCGCTCAACGTCCTGCTTAAACCCTATAATTTCGGGTACCGCCGGTACCGTAATGTCATTATGGTAGGTCCGGTCGCCGCTATTCAGGCAGCCGAGAACGAGGACCTTACGAAGCAGGGAGCCGAGTTTAACGCGATGAAGGTTTTCAGGCTTAAGTACATTGATGCCAATGACGCGAAGAAAGCCGCTGAACCCCTGCTTTCGAAAAGCGGCAAGATCGCTGTCCTGGACACGACCGGACAGGGAGGGTGGTCTTTCGGGATGGAACAACCGATGAAACTGGCTGAAGCGAAACCTAAAACGTTCAGCAGGGCGAAGGTGCTGATCGTCTCGGATGTACCTGCACGTCTCGAGCAGATCAGCAATCTCCTTGATGAGATAGACGTGATGAGCAAACAGATCCTTATCAGGGCGAAGATCCTGGAGGTCAACAGGAACACCCTGCGCGACCTCGGCCTGGAATGGGGCACGGGAACAGCGGGAGCTTCCTCGACCACCATTCAGCCCGTTAACGTTGACAGCGGAAGTTCTGCGATCGGCGCCCATTCCCTCGCGCAGGTTACGCCGTCGGCTTTCGCGCCTCAGTCGACCGGTCTGACCACCGCCAATAGCGGTCTGAAACTCCAGTACCAGCATCTCTCGGGAACCCAGTTCGAGGTGATCCTGCACGCGCTTGAGGAGAAGGACAAGATCAACACGCTATCCGCGCCTGTCGTCCTTACTCTGAACAACCAGGAAGCCTCGATACTCATCGGCACCAAGTTCCCGATCATCAAGACAGACGTGAGCACCGCGACCAACTATGTTGTGGGCGGGTCGCTGCAGGAATACAAGGATATCGGTATCCAGCTCAATGTGGTGCCTCAGATCTGGGGCGACAATGACCAGTACATTAACATGATCGTTCATCCGGCTATTTCTTCTTTTTCAAGCACTGAAAAGGTCGTAAGCCAGAACGGAACGATCCTTGTTGAGTATCCGATCATTTCCACCCGTGAGGCCGAGACCCAGATGGTGGTCAAGGATGGTGAGACAGTCATGATCGGCGGCCTGCTCAAGGACGTCAAGGAGAACGAGGTTATCGGCATACCGGTACTGAGCAAGATACCCCTGATCGGCGGCCTTTTCAGGCGGCATACGAATAACAGCCAGAAAATGGACCTGCTGATATTCATCACCGCGCAGATAATCAAACCCGGCGACCTGCTTCCTCAGGAGATCGTCAATACAGGCAATGTCGAGCAGAATTTCCCGAAAGAGAAGGTAAGGTAGAACAGGATGTACTGCACGTATTACGGTTTCAAACAGCCTCCGTTCAACATCACCAGTGACCCCGAGTTCTTCTATGAGAGCCTTTCTCACAGGGAGGCGCTCGCCGCGCTCCTGTTCGGCATAAGGGAGAGCAAGGGAATACTCCTGCTGACCGGGGAAGTGGGGACCGGAAAGACAATGCTCTGCAGGACCCTGCTGGAAAAGCTCGACGAAAAGGTGAAGGTCTCCTTCATCATGAACCCGTATTTCAGCGAGGTCCAGCTCCTGCAGGCGGTGGTCGAGGATTTCGGCCTGCACCTTGAGAAGAAAAGCCGGCTGGACATCGTCAAGAAGCTGAATGAGTTCCTGCTCGAGGTCAACGCCAAAGGCGGGAATGCCGTCCTGATCATCGACGAGGCGCAGAACCTGACCAACCGCCAGCTGGAACAGATCAGGCTCCTGTCCAACCTTGAAACGGCTTCCCGGAAGCTGCTGCAGATCATCCTGGTCGGTCAGCCGGAGCTGGTCGAAAAGCTCGGGCAGTTCAGTTTGAGGCAGATACGCCAGCGCATCTCCGTTAAACACGATATTTCCCCTCTCCGTGAAAAAGAGGTAAAGTCGTATGTCGAGACAAGGCTCAAGAGGGCGGGAGACGGGAAGCTCGTTTTTTCCCCGGGCAGTTACAAGCTCATCTACGAATTCTCAAAGGGCATACCCAGACTGGTCAATCTGCTCTGCGACCGCACATTGCTGCTCGGATATGTGCGGGAGCGCAGGGAGTTTGATGAAGATATCTGCAAGGAATCCATAAAGGAGTTATCATGAGCACTCTGTACGACGCGTTGCGCAAGGCCGAGAAGACGCACCAGGTGAAGGCAGGGAAACCGCAGCAGGATATACCGATGATCGTCGTCATACCTCTGTGTATCGCGCTGGTCTTCGGCATATTCAAGTTCGCAGAATTCAGGCAGGCGGCCCAGAAAAGACAGAAAAACACCGCCTCCGCGAAGGCTTCAACAGCCGGGCAGGCTGCTGCCGGGGCGAAGTCTTCCGCCGCGAAAGCTTCCGCCGCAGGATCCTCTGCCGCCAGTGTTCCGGCCCCTGTCAAGAAGATCTACGTCGGCTACGAGCTCGAAGGCGTAAGCTGCAACGGCGATTTTTGCGTCGCCATAATAAACGGAAAGCTCCTGAAGGCCGATGAGACGATAGATACTATGGTGGTCTCGAAGATCATGCCGGGGGCGGTCGAGCTGACCAATCCTAAGGATAACACTACCAGGACTATCCAGCTTAAATAAAGTTTTTATAAATATTTCCGAGAAGATTGACAAAGTCTGCCGGAGATGTTATTATTAAATAACTAGAATCAACTCTGCCCCGCTGGATTACTGGTAGAGCAGCTTCATGTGGCTGCAACCGGAACCAACCAGAAAAAGGGAAACTAGATCCCTCATCCCCCCCGAACAGCAGCTTTTGTAATCAGGATTTAGTTTCCCTTTTTTAATTCCCCCCGTTTTCCCCCCGGAAAGGCTCACCAATGAGCATCTCACTGCGCATATCCCTGCCGGTCCTTCTTTGCGTCCTGCTTTTCAGCTATCCTGCTCTTGCGCAGTTCACACCACAGCAGACGGCGGGGGGCCAGCTGAGACAGGAAGAGGATATCGAAAGAGACAGGGCCATGAACGACAGGTTCAGGTATAAAAGGGCCCTTTCCGAGCAGCCGATGAACGTAACAGAGGGGGCTGCCGCCAACGGCATGTACGGGAATGTCACTTTCGAAGGAGCGCCCAATTTCGGTCCGCTGATGCTTAAAAGCAAGGTGGGGTTGAGGGGCAAGACCCAAGCAAGCGAATCCCAGCTGCGCAAGGCCCTTTCCTATATCAATGACAGCCCTGACCGTACCGCTTCGGCCTCCGCTGAAGCCGGCAAGACCGTGAACACGGTCAACGACAGGTCACCCTTCCATGCCGGAGCCGCCTATGACAACTTCGCGTCAAAGATAGTCAATCGTGACCGGTACACCTTATTCCTTGAGAACAACAGCCTGATCGGTTATGATGATAAGCTGTTATTGAGGTACCGCCGGGGGGACGATTCCAGGCTGATATTGGAGGAGGGGAGTTACTCTTTCCCGCTGAGCAGCACATTTGAATTCGGCGGTTATGCCCTTAAAGAGAAGACACGGTTAAGAGGCTTCGACCAATTCGGGGCCCGGGGCCGTTCCGATGTCTTCGGGTTTTTCACCCGCGAGGTGATGTACCAGAACGGCTGGGCGGACATCAGGTGGGATAACGCATTTGATTACAAGAAGATACGCGATTTCCGCTTCGGCGAGCAGACCGCGAGGGACGCTCTGAGGATATTCAGGACGGGGCTGGATGCCGACCTTCTTGACCCAATAGGCAGGAACATCCTCGTTCCGGAAGTCCAGTTCGGGATACCGGACATTTTCGGGGGCATGGAAGCCAAGGACGACCCCCAGGCTTCCCGCAGCGGGGCGGGAGGGAGGTTCACCAAAGGTGTCCTGACGTATTACCGTCTCCAACCGCTGCCTTTCGATCTCTCGGTCCTCTGGAAGAACTACGGCCAGTACACGAACAACCGGCTGGTGACATCCGAGCAGTTCCAGATCGGCGGTCCGGTCAGCGTCCGCGGGTATCCCGTTGCCGAATTCGCCGGGGACAACGGGTATTACACTTCTCCGGAGCTCTTCGTCCCGCTTTATTTCATCCCCCGGGAAGTGGATATCCCTTTTTCCCGGGTTTCGCTCTACGATTCCACCCGATTGATGCTCTTTTATGACTGGGCAACGACAAGCGCCAACGGTGAACCGATAGCAGGCAGTAAGAAACAGGAGACGATAATGGGCTGGGGCTATGGCCTCAGGTTCGCGGTCAAAGACAATCTTATCCTGAAAGTTGAGGTCGGTTATCCGCTCGGCAAGGATCCATCCGACCACACAGGACCTCATCCCTGGGTAGAGGTGATCGGGAGATTTTAAGAGCCATGCGAAAAGGAGGGAGTATGAGAAAAAAACTTCTGGTTTTAACGGTATCGCCGCTTTTGCTTCTTACCGGAATGGCCACCGCGCAGGCCCAGGCTCCGGTGAACCCGTCAACCATAGACCGGTCGCAGGTGCTCGCGGACAAGGAAGAAGCGCTGCGCAAGAGCATCGTTTCGACTCCTACTATAAGGAAAATAGAGGTCAGCGGTGTCAACAAGGAGCTTGCTCCCGAGGTGAAAGACGCGGTGAAGCCGTATAAGGACAAGCCCATGACCGATGAGAACATTAACGGGGTCGTAGAAGCGGTAAAAAAGGTTTATGCCGACCATAATATGAGCTCAAGTCTGAGTAGTGTGACTCCTCGGACCAAGAGAACGGTCTTATCCGTTAAAGTGGTTGAAAAATAAGGGACTTTAGCATCAGAAATAATTTAAAAAAGTCTTGACTTAAAGGCGATTTTGGACCAAAATAAGCCACTGCAAAAGGAGGCTTTGATGATCCATAAATCGCTTATAACTTTGGCCGTTTTCGCTTCACTGATCTTCCCGCTTAAGACCGTTTTCGCCGCAAATGAGGCCGCGACCCAGCAGCGCGGCCAGGAGCTTCAGGACCAGGAGCGCCAGCTCCGCCGGAAGCTTCAGCAGGTGCCTGCCAAGCCTGAGATCGAAAAACCCGCAGTAGAGGAACAGGCAGTCCCGCAGGGCGGCGAGAAGACGTTGATCCAGAAGATCGATGTCAGAGGGGTCTCGCTTCTTTCCAAGAAAGAAGTCGATGAGATCATCTCGCCTTTCATCAATAAAGAACTCACCATGGCTGACATGCGCAAGATCAGCGACCTGATCACCGATAAATACCGCCAGAAGGGCTATATCACTTCGCGCGCGTACCTGCCTCCGCAGAAGATCGCGGACAAGACACTGCAGATCGACACGATCGAAGGCCGCATGGGCACTCTGGATATCCGCGGTAATAAATATTTCAAGACCGCCGCGCTGCGCAGGAAGATCGGGGTCCAGGCAGGAGAGCCGTTCAACTACAATAATCTGCGCGCGGACCTGAGCAGGATCAACCAGCTCCCGGACCGGCATGCGAAAGCGGTCATCACTCCTGGAAAGGACCCGGGGACTACCGATGTGGTCTTGAATGTCGAAGACCGTCTCCCGATCCACGTTGGACTTAATTACGACAACTTCGGCTCCCGTTACATTGACAAGAACCGGTACCAGGGGCTGGTCACTGACAACAACCTGCTGGGTTTCGATGATGTGCTGACCCTGCAGTATCAGCAGGCGAATGCCGATCATTATGACCTTACTTCGGCCCGCTATATCGTTCCCTTGACCGAAAAGACCGACATCGGGTTCTTCGCGGCGCAGTCCAAGCTTTCGCTAGCGAAGCAGTTCGAGGCATTGAATGCCCGCGGCAAAAGCAAGTTCTACAGTGTCTACATGAACCAGAACGTGATCAACACTGAGAACGCGAATTTCAACCTCAACCTCGGTTTCGATTACAAGGATGTGTTCAACTTCCAGTTGGGCCAGGAGACCAGCCGTGATCGCATGCGCGTTGTGAAGGGCGGTTTTGACGGCGGCATGACCGACAGGTTCGGCCGTTCGGTAATCACCGATTCCCTTGATTTCGGTATCCCGGATTTCATGGCAGGCCTCAAGGACGTTGACCCGCGCGCAAGCAGGGCGTTCTCCGGTGGCGAATTCTGGAAGAATACCTTGAACATCCTGAGGCTTCAGACCCTGCCTTTGGATGAGAGCCTGCTGCTCAAGGCCCAGGCGCAGAATTCACCGTACACGCTGACTTCCACTGAACAGTTCCAGATAGGCGGCATCGCCAACGTCCGCGGATATCCTCCGGCCGAAGTAGTGGGCGATTCCGGTTATTCGTTCACCGCGGAATGGTCCGTGCCTCCGTACGGCATCCCGCGTGACATCAGGGTTCCGCTTTCGCAGGGGAGACTTTACGATTCCCTGAGGTTCGCCGCGTTCTATGATTGGGGCAACACACATCTGCGCCATCCGGGCGCCGGTGAACAGAAGAATGACACTCTGCGCGGCGCGGGTGTCGGCATAAGGTTCGGCCTTCCTGAGAATTTCTCCATCAGGGCCGATTTCGCCTGGGCGCTTGACCGTATGCCTTCCGACGGACACAGGTTCCACCCCTGG
>JBLMZF010000076.1:0-5526 GCA_050258655.1 Deltaproteobacteria bacterium
GACCTTCGAAGCGGTGTCATACGCCTTCTGTCCGTCGATGACTTCCAGGTCGATCAGCGCGGTCCTGATGACCATCTCCCCGTCCTTGACCGCCGGAAGCGTGGGCTGGATGACGATGACCGAACCCTGGTCGGGAGCGGCCAAGGTCTGAGCGGGTATCCGGGGCGACGGAGCGAAGCCACCTGCCTCCAGCGAAGCCATCCTCCTGACCGTTGACTCTGAGTAGCCTTTCATCTTCGGCCCGTTGTACTCGGGCTCATACTGGTCTGTCTTGAGCTCCCAATTGTACTTCCCGGGCTGATACTGGCTGCCCAGTTCATCCCCTGCCGCTTTTATGCGTCCCTGATATCCCCGTTTCATATAGACCTGCGTCACCAGGGTACCCACTATAAGGAATCCGAGGACGCTCACGATGACTCCCGAAGGTACCAACTGAGGCCGCAACCATCCCGTAGCTGTCTTATTCATCTCTTCCTCGCCTTGGATTTCCCTCAGGGCGATCCGGCTGCGAACCTGGTCGTCAAAGCCCGGTCCGAGTTCGGGCACCTGCCACGACTTGAGCTTGCGCGAAAGCGCCGCGAGCCTCTCGAGCTCCTGCCTGCACGAGGCGCATTCATTCAGGTGGCGTTCGATACGCGACCGCGCCCCTTCTGAAAATCCTCCGTCCAGGTATTCGCTCAGCTTACTGACAACGTGGCGTCTGAACATCAGTGCCTCCCTCTTCATCTATCAATGGGATAAGCATATCCCTCAATGTCATCCGGGCCCTGTAGATCAGGGTCTTTACCGTGCCAAGGGGTTTGTTAAGGATCTGTGCTATCTGCTCGTAATCGAGCCCCTCGTATTCACGCAGTATCAGCGCTTCCCTTTGGAGAAAGGGCAGTTCCTTGATGCATTGCCGTATCGCTTCGGACAGCTCCTCTGAAACGGCGGTTTCCATGGGAGAAAGTTGAGGGCTGGGAAAATCCGCCTGTTCATCGGGGTCGTCCCTGCGCGCCGGCCAGGGTATGAACGGACGCCGCTTGCGCAGCCTGCTGATGCAGATGTTGTGCGCGATGCCGAACAGCCAGGTGGAGAACTTCCCGATGGGCCTGTATGAGGACCGGTATTCGTGCACTCTCATAAAGACCTCCTGGGTGACCTCCTCCGCTTCCGCCGCGTTGCGGCTGAGGCGGTAGATGAACCGGTACAGCGGGTTCTTGTAGCGCCGCAGGAATTCATCCATGGCTGTGGAGTCGCCTTGCTGGTACGCCATCATCAGCTGTTCGTCGCTTCGTTCGTCCATTTCGCCCTTTCCCTTTCTCCACGTGTTTAACGCGCGGGGAAGGAAAAAGTTTCAAAAAAAGTTTAAGAAGCCGTGGATAACAACAAAAAACCCGCTTGAGCGCGGGCAAAGGCTTATACAGGGTTTTACTGACATGGCGCTATTGTAGCTCGGGGGAAGCGGGAAAGAAAGCTATTTTTCGGAGTGGAACGAACGGGAAATGGCGTCGAAGACGCGGTCGACGTAACGGTCGTTCCTGTAATTGTAGTAGCAGTAATCGTAGAACGGCCAGATGGCCTTGGAATGCATATACGTGATGATGACGTCGGTCTGGTTCTCGGAGCGCTGCTTGAGGAAGATGTTCAGCGTGTTAGAGGTAGTGGTGACCAGCCAGTAATGCACTTTCTGGTCGGTGAAGATCCAGGCGTAATACCCGGGTAATTCCGGCCCCGTCACCCCTCCTGCCCCCCCGGGAACCGATTCTTCTACAGGCAGGCGGTGCATCTTCGCCAGCCCCTTTTCGACGGCGGCAAGCGTGGCGGCGGGGTCCGCGTCGAACGTCCGCACGTACTGATGGCCGTCGGGGAAATGGTACGCCTGCTGCATGGTCATGCAGCCGGATAAAGGAGCCGCCAGGGCGGCTGTCAGTACGAATACAGCCAAATACCTCATATAATTATTTTAACTCTGTTTGAAGGCGGGCACAAATAAAAAGCCCGCCGGCTTTTGACCGGCGGGCCTGAAGCGGAAAAGCTTATTTCGTTGCAGGAGCGGCTGTCTCCGCTTTAGCGGGAGCGGCCTTGGCGGGATCCGCCTTCGCGGGAGTCTCCTTCACGGTCGCCTGATCGGCGGCCTTGACCTCGACCTTGGGCGGTTTGCAGACGCCGCAGGCGGTCTTACCGGCCTTGGCGGCATCGATAGCCGACTCATAGGTCACCAGGTTCTCGGCTTTGATGTTCTTCGCCGATCCGCAGGCAGGCAGATGATATTTATCGGAATCCTTGCTGGCCACAACCTTGGTTCCGGCCGCCGGTTTGCAGACGCCGCATGCGCCGTATCCGGCCTGGACGGCCTCTTCAGGATAATTGAATGTCACCTTGTTCTCGGCCTTGATGTTCTTGGCGGTGCCGCAGTCGGCGTTGTGGTATTTCTCCCCGCCCTTGCTGGCAACGTAGCCCGCATCAGCCGCGAAGCCGATGCCGCTTGAGAATGTAAGAAAACATGCTGCTGCAACTGCCGCAAAAACGCGTTTCATTGAACCCGGACCTCCTTTACCGTTCCGGCACACGGCGTTGTCCTCCCTCCCTGGAGAGGACATCCTGCTGCCGGGGTAATAAATGTTATGTACTATACTCCTATCTGCGGGTTTGTCAAGAGCCGCAGCAGCCCTTCTTCTCCCCGCACGAAGCGGCCTTGAACATCCAGTAAGCAACGAGTGTGGAGACGATAAAGCTAACGACGCTGACCCTTAAACGGACCGGATAGTTCCCGACGATAAGCGGGACTTTATAGATCACCCTCAACAGATGCGCCAGCGCTACCAGCGAGAAAATGCTCCCTGCCACCCTCAACGCTGCTTTCATCGACCGCCTCCTTTTAGTGACAGCACCTGCAGCCGCATCCTTTGCCTTTATCCTGCGGCTTATCCTCGCACTTGTTGCACAGCTCCGGGTCCTTCTGCGACGGCTTCACACCGAACAGGAAACCCGCGATCTTCGCCCCGAAGCCTTCAAGCGGCACCCTGCATCGCTTGCACACCTTAGCCATCAAACCTCCCCTTTTGCTTTATTGAACGAGAAATTCACTGCTCTTGATCTCAAAAGAACGAACTTGTAATCTTCATAAGGATCTATGAAATAAACAGGAAAAGAGACCGCTGCGTTAAAAGCCAATGCATAGACCATGCTCCTGCCCCTGAGATCGATTTTAATAAACAGACGGGTCAGGAAAACAGCAAAGAGAATGTTGGCGATAAAACATATACCTGCGACGACAGTTCCGCAATAAAAATGCGTCTGCCAGCCGGGCCAGTCGATATTTTTACTCATTATGATCACGGGACAGGGAAAACCGGCCGTCTTGATCATGGGGCAACCGGCAAACGGGGTCAGGGAGAGAAGCAAGAAGAACAGAAGCAGCAGACGTTTATTCACAAATCGTATTTTACCCTCAAATCCGCGAAATTCAAGCAATTAACGGGCTTCCAGATACAAATAAAAAAGCCCGCTGGCCTTGATGAGGTGGACCAGCGGGCATCGGGGGCCCTAAAGACCAAAGGGAAAAGGAGGTTAACCCTTTAGTCTGGGTCGCTTCTTCTGTCGCGTCTGTCTGTCGATTGGGAAATTGCTGAAAATAAGAGACTTTCTGAAGTGCGCGCAAAAAAAGCCCGCTATAGATTTACATCGCTGCAGATCCATAGCGGGCTTGAAATTAATGGAGCGCCGACCTACTCTCCCGTAGCCTTACGACTAGAGTACCATCGGCCCTGCGAGGCTTGACTGCCGTATTCGGAATGGGAACGGGTATAACCCTCGCGGTAAAAGCACTCCAAATATCTCGCCGTGGGGATTAGCCCACGACTGATAGAGTGACAACTTTTATAATTAAAGGTTTGAACTACAATTCGCCCGACCGATTTAAGTAAAAAGGTCAAGCCGATTGGCAGATTAGTAAGCGTCAGCTTAAGCCCTTACGAGCCTTACACCTCGCTCCTATCAACCCCGTGGTCTACAGGGTGCCTTCACCACGCTTGCGCGTGGAGGGAAAATTCATCTTGAGGGGGGCTTAGCACTTAGATGCTTTCAGCGCTTATCCCTTACGAACATGGCTACCCGGCGTTTGCCCTTGGCAGGACAACCGGAACACCAGAGGTCCGTTTCTCCAGGTCCTCTCGTACTGTGGAGAACTCCTCTTCAATTTTCCTGACGCCCACATCAGATAGAGACCGAACTGTCTCACGACGTTCTGAACCCAGCTCGCGTACCCTTTTAACCGGCGAACAGCCGGACCCTTGGGACCTTATTCAGCCCCAGGATAGGATGAGCCGACATCGCAATATGCTCCACGCTTTCGCGTGGTATTAGACTATATCTTCATCCGCTGCATTCGCGGAGTTGGCGTATGATAAGAGATTCATTGATCTCCTATCTCACCCGTTAGCGACACTCGGATATTGTGTCAACGGGATCAGTCGTTACGGGGTCAGATAGAACATGGGTTTTCAAAGCAGTTTCCTGCCTCGAAAAGACCCTGATATCATGCTTATGTCCTATCGACTTCCCACGGTATTACCCATGTTTCCGGGCTCCACCGTTATTAGCCAATACTAGTACAGGATCACTCCTGCACCACCCCTGTATGTCGAGGTGCCAAACCGGACTGTCGATGTGAACTCTCGAGTCCGATAAGCCTGTTATCCCCAGAGTACCTATTATCCGTTGAGCGATGACGATTCCACATTCCATCACCGGATCATTAGCCCCTACTTTCGTATCTGCGCGACGTGTCCGTCTTGCAGTCAAGCTGGCTTCTGCGCTTACACTCAGCAGCCGATTGCCGACCGGCCTGAGCCAACCTTTGGGCCCCTTTGTTACTTTTTAGAAGGGAACCGCCCCAGTCAAACTGCCCGCCTATCACTGTCCCCCCCGTGGATTCACACGTGGAGGTTAGAATTTTAGTCCCTCAAGGGTGGTATTTCACATTGCGACTCTGCCACAGCTAGCGCCATGGCTTCAAAGTCTCCCACCTATGCTACACATGAAAAACCAAAATCCAATAGTAGGCTGCAGTAAAGGTTCTGGGGTCTTTTCGTCTTGATGCGGGTAGACGGCATCTTCACCGCCACTACAATTTCGCCGAGTCCCTCTACGAGACAGCGCCCAAATTGTTACACCATTCGTGCGCGTGGGAACTTACCCCACAAGGAATTTCGCTACCTTAGGACCGTTATAGTTACGGCCGCCGTTTACTGGGGCTTCGGTTCATCGCTTCGACAGGATTACTCCCACTGACGAATTCCCTTAACCTTCCAGCACTGGGCAGGTGTCACTCCCTATACTTCCTCTTTCGAGTTTGCAGAGAGATGTGTTTTTGCTAAACAGTCATCCGGGCCACTTTACTGAGACCCCATCCCCTTTCGAGGCGGGGCACGGCTTGTTGCGAACTTACGCCGTTAGATTGCCGAGTTCCTTATAGAGGGTTATCTCGATCACCTTACCATATTCTGGTGGTCTACCTGTGTCGGGTTCCGGTACGTGTAACCT
>JBLMZF010000077.1:0-5125 GCA_050258655.1 Deltaproteobacteria bacterium
TTGATCGGTATCGGCCTTGCGGGACTGGCAGTGAAGACCGGGTCGATGGCCCAGGTCGTGACGGCGCGCGTCATTTACAACATAGTTGTGCTAGCGCTGATGTTTATAGCTCCTGCGGCGGTCCTGTGCGCGGTATTCCTGGGGACGATCGTCATGGCGGCGGCATTCTGGCCGAACAAGGCGGAGCAGGAGGCGTTCAAGAACAAGGACGGCGGCAGGGCAGAAGCCCGTCCCGTCACATCCACTCGTGACGAGGGGAACGTCGGCGCCGATGTCGCCACCCGTACCACCAGCAGGCCGGTCGACGACAGGGAAGTGGCGCTCTTCGAGAAAAAGTGGATAATTCCCGCTATTCAACCCACCCGTATCGCGAGCAAGATGGACGGCGGCGATGTTTTCCAGACGCCCTTTACCTATATAAACAGGAACGGGAAGGAATTCCTGGTGATCGCGGGCTGTGAGATCGAGACCGGTACGGAGAAGTCGAGCCGCGTGCCGCAGTTCACCGTGCTCAAGAACGATCTCCTGCGCATCACGATGGAGAGCCAGGGCAAGCAGACGTTCTTCGACGTGAAGCTTACGCCGTCCAACGTGATCACCCTCAGGAAGATGCTTGAGGTCCTGACCGACCCGAAGAACAACAACCTCCTGATCCGCGGTCCGGCAGGCTGCGGTAAGAACACCCTGGTGTACACCCTCGCCGCGCTGGCCAAGCGTCCGATCAGGACGATGTCCATGCACGCCTCGATCAGCGAGCTCGACCTGCTCTACCGCATGAGCTTCGGCGAGATCGAGGAAGGCAAGACCGGCTATCTGCTGTCCGAACTTATGGAAGCCGGCGCATGCGGCGAATGGATCGTGGTCGACGAGATGAACAAGCCGAAGAACAGGGGTGTGTTGAGCGCGCTCAACGGCCTGCTGCAGAAGAAGTTCCACACCCTCAGGGACGGCAAGGTGGTCACCTTCAAGGAAGGCTTCCGCTGCATCGGCCTGATCAACCCGGAGAACAGCCATTACACTGTTTTCCCGCCCCCGATCGACACCGCGTCGCGTTTCCAGGTCCTGGACATGGACTACCTGCCGTTCGAGGATGAGGTATCCCTCCTGCAGGAAATAGGTCCGCACGTGGATGGTAACTTCATCCGCAGGCTGGTCCGCTCCGCCGGCCAGATCCGCCGCAGTACGCTGGAACTGCCGAGAGACCTCTCCACCAGGGCCCTTATCAGGATAGTCGCCCACATGGAGCGCTTCCCGTTCGACACGGTCGTCCTTACCGATAGGGATAAGAACCAGGTCCTGGCCTGCTACAGCGATGTCTTTGAGAAGGCCTACAATATCAGCTACATGAACCAGGATTCCGCAGATTCCATCCGCCAGATCCTGACGCTGGCGCAGGTTATCACAGACCGGCCGAAAGAGAACCTGCCCGAGCCGAAGATAGAGAAGCGCACCATCGGCCGCGAGCAGAGGGAATATTTCGTCTTCTACTTCCCGAACGGCAAGCCGATGCTCGAGATCGAGCGCGGCAGGGGCGGCACCGATCTTCCCAAACCGGAAAAGATCGAGAACGTGCAGCAGAACATCAGGTACAAGCTCGCGCTCGCCAAGGAGATGATCCTGGGCAACCACGTCCTGGTCGTCGGCGATACTGGTACCGGCAAGACCTCGATCATCTTCGATTTCCTGATCAATGACCTTAACCTGAACCTGCATTACCTGCAGCTGTCGCGCAACTCCGATGTGAAGGACCTCCTGGTCGAGCGCAACTACGGCCTTGAGGGCGAGAAGACGGGCTGGACGAAGACCGCCAATATCGTAGCCATGGAGCGCGGCGAACCGTGCTTCTTCGATGAGGCCGACAAGCCGGAGAACCAGGGTGTCATGGCCGCACTCAACAATATCCTGCAGTTCCGCCAGGTGACCCTGCCCAGCCGCGAGGTCGTCACCGCCGCCAAGGGTTATTTCGCGATCGCGGCGATGAACCAGCCTCAGATGGTCCGCACCGGGTACGCCGGCAACAAGCTGTCGGGCGAGTTCGAAGACAGGTTCAGCGTGCTGATCTTCGACTTCCTTCCGCAGAAAGAGGAAGAGGACCGTCTCTGCAAACGGTATAAGTCGGTCGATAAGACTATCATCGAGAAGCTGGTAACCGTGACTAATACCCTGCGCCTGGCCTACCGCGAGGACCGTTTGATTACGCCTCCCGCCCGTACCCTTGAAATGGTCTGCGGGAACCTTGAGCGCTATCCTGAGAACATCGACCGTATACCCGAACTTTACCACCAGGGCATGTACCTGAGCGACGAGGACCAGAGGGACGTCGTAACCGAAGCGCTCAAAGATCCGTTCGAGGGCATGTACCTTTCCCAGCAGGCTGAGACCGCTTATCTCGAGAAGAACGCTCCTGAATCGGTGAAGATGCTGGCGCCGAGGCTGGTCGAGAAGGCGCAGGAGTGGCGTTCCCTTTATAAACAGGGAAAGCTTACCGTCAGGCCGAACAAGGATATCCTGCAGGTCATCCTCCTGTCGCTTGCCAAGCTGGCGAATCCCGATACCGAGAAAGATTCCCTCAAGATCTTCATCATGGACATGATCAGCGGCGTCTTTGCGATAACGCCCGAGTCGAAGAACACCCAGCTGCGCGACAAGCTGACTCAGGATGTCTTCGATATTTCGCTCTCGATGCTGAGGGTGCAGGCCAAGACCAACGATGATTATCTTGATACCGCTCTCAAGTCGTTCCTCGAGGCGAAGGACAATTTCCCGCGCAAGCAGGCCAAGACCGGCCTTATCAACGCTATCAATACCGCTGTCAAGGCGAAAGAGAAGAAGGGCTTCGGCAACCTGAAGACCGTGCTGGAGAATGAACTTTCCCTGGCCGAGACCGACGATATCCGCAAGGATATAAAGGATATCCTCAAGGTGCTCGATGACGCCGCCAAGAAGGACGGCGGTCTCGTCAGGCCGACGGCTGTCGTAATGCTCACCCCGAGGGCTGTCGTGACCGGGCTTTCCGTGCTCTTCGGGCCCGATGCCGTGACGAAAGCCAGGCTGGATCCTTCTTTCGGCCGCGCTGTCGATTGCCTCGCATGTGCCGAGACCATGGACAAGTTCCTGACCGAAGTCGAAGTGTTCATGGTGTTGTTCGGCGAGAGGAAGATCTCCGCGGCTTTCGCGTTCGACCCGCTCACCTTTGTGACCATCGCCAACGGCAGCGCGATCCTGAATAGCGAGTTTAAACTGCAGAACCTGGCGGCGTACAAGGCGCGCCAGCTCCGGTACAGCGAGTATCTCGTGAAGATGAACGCGCTGATCGTCAAGTCTAAGGCCAAGACTCCGGTGGCCGAAGAACAGGTCGATGACCCGCTGGCCAAGCGTTTCTCGTTCGAGGATGTCGCTGAAGACGGAGGGGAGAAGGTGTTCGGTCGCCGCGCCTTCCTTGGCATCTGCGCGACGGCAGCGGCCGGATCTCTGGCAACTGCGGCAGTCAAGGCTCAGGAGATCGGCGGCAAGACCGAATTGATCGAGGATTTCAGCAACTCTGACGGTAAAGCGTATTACGGCACGTGCAGCGCTTCCTTGTTCGCGGGACAGTCGGTCGTGCAGAAGGACGGCGAGCTCGTCCTGCAGCTGGACGATAATTCTCCCAATGGGAAATACACTTACGCGTATAGCGCCTCCTGGCACTATGACCTTAAGTCGGGGAACAGGGACTGGAGCAAGTTCAATACCTTGAACATGAGGCTTAACGGCTACGGCACTTGCAAAGTGTTTATCGCCATCGTTGACAGGTACGGCCGCAAGGCTTATTACAGGCCGAGTGACAACGATGACCTTGTCATGGATGGCACATGGCATGCCTGCGGGATCCCGCTTGAGTTCTTCGATAAGAACGGGGTCGACCTGACGGACGTGTCCGCGATCGAGATCCATTTCGGCCGGACTCTTTCAGGAATGCTGTCAGAACAGATCAACTATTATTCTTTCAATACGAGGATCTATGTCGGGAAGATCGAGCTCGATACAGCTGTGGCCGGGGAAAACCAGACTGGTATCTTCGATTCCCAGGCTGCCACAGGTGATTGCTTCGCGTGGTTTGGTCTGCTGTTCCTGGCAGGTCTGGTCGCCATTTGGGGGATCGGGAAGATCAAGGAACAGGATGGCGGGATACTCAATTCGCTGTTCAGCGCGCGTACCGCGGAAGAGATAGAGAGAGCGGTCGGGCAGGATGTAAATAAGACGAGATGGAACCAGGGCGCCTGGAACATGGCAGTTTCGGTCGTGTGGTTCTTCGCGGTCCTCGGGACAGCGCTCTTCCTCCCCAATATAGAGGAATGGTATTACAAGGTCCCGCTTTATTTAGTTGCCTTTTTCTCGATCAGGCAGCTTCTCTGGTCCCTGGGGAACGCATTGAACTTGTTCAACGGCTGTCCTTCGTTCTACTCATTGCTGACAAAGACTTTCAAGAATGTCGGGATACTCGCGTTCATCGGCTGCCTGGCGCTTATCAGCACTCAGGCCGCTTTCCATATGGGCTTGTTCTTGACCGGCGTCGCCGCTCTGGGCGTCACGGGCTTCGGTTTCCTGGGCGCAGCGATCGCCGTGCTTTACCTTGGGCTCAGGCCGATCAAGGCGGAGGTACTCAGCGGCCGGTGCAAGGAGATCGTCAGGCAGAGGAAGCTCTGGGACGATAATGACCTCAAGACCCTCAAGGACGGCGGAAAGTTCGGCGCTTACGTCAACAGCCGCCTGTCTGTTTTCGGAGCGCGTGGTATTGGATTTCCCGAATATTCCGGGCTGCGCAACAGCTTCAACCCGAAATTTGAATGCCCCTTTGACCCGAACAACCAGACCCGCAGGTTCGGCGGCAGCTGGAGCCCAAGGTTCTCCGAGCTATTGGAACGCGCGCTCAAGCGGCTGGAACTGATGGTGGCCAACGATCCCGAGCTCAAGGCGTATGTGGACAGCCTCCTGGCTCGTCCGGATAACCGCGCCCCGCCGGTCCAGATCCGCGTTGCCGACAAACTTAAATACGATTCCGCCCGTTTCTACAATATCAAACTCGGCCGTACCGAGATCATCTTCAACGAAAAATTCATCCTGTTCCTCCTTGAGAACGACAAGG
>JBLMZF010000078.1:0-6747 GCA_050258655.1 Deltaproteobacteria bacterium
ATGGAGCTGGCGGTCCAGCAGCTGATGCAGAGGCTGGGCAACCCGCCGGCCGACAGGCTGCAGGTCCTGGTAGACGGCAACATGGCCCCGGCCATCAGCATTCCCTGCCTCAAGATCATAAAAGGCGACGCCCGCTCCAAGAGCATCGCCTCGGCTTCGATCATCGCGAAGGTCACGCGTGACCGCATCATGGATATCTATGACGCGGTGTTCCCGCAGTACGGCTTCAAGCGCCACAAGGGGTATTCCACAGACGGCCATCGCACCGCGATCAGGCAGTTCGGCCGTTCGACGATACACCGCAAAAGCTTCGTCTGTGAATAGGTCACAGCAGGGCAGGGAAGGCGAAGAGCGTGCCTCCCGGTTCCTGGAGGAACAGGGGTACCGGATCGTACGGCGCAATTACCGGACCCGCTCGGCTGAGATAGACATCATCGCCGATGACCGCGGCACCACTTGTTTCGTGGAAGTCAGAAGCAAGGGCAGTGATGCCTACGGTTCCGCGGAGGAATCCATCACGCGGGCAAAGCGCCGCAAGATCTCTGCGGCCGCTGTCCAGTACCTCAAAGAGACAGGGAAGCTTGATTCCAGCGCCCGTTTCGATGTAGTCAGCATAAGCGGCACGGCCGCGCCGGAACTTTTCAAGAACGCGTTCGAGCTCGAGGGAGACATCTAATGTACGCAGAGATGCTGAAGAAGTATTCCGACGACCTTGCCGCAAAGCTCCCGGCCCCCGGAGGCGGTTCCGCAGGCGCAGCCGCGGCCAGTCTCGGCTGCGCCTGCCTGAGCATGGTGGCCAATTTCACCGTCGGCAAGCCGAAGTACGCCAGGCATGAAGGGACGATCAGGAAGGTCCTGGAGCGCAGCGAGAAACTGAGGCTCGAGTTCCTGAACCTGGTCGACCTCGACGTCATCGCATACCAGAGCAAGGACCCGCGCAAGGCCATGGACATCCCGCTGATGACGTCGCGCCTCTGCTATGAGGCGATGAAGCTCTGCCTGCCGCTTGCCAAGAAAGGCAATCCCAACCTCATCACCGACGTGGCCGTGGGCGCCTGTCTTATCGAATCCGCCTACGCCTCAGCGTGCTACAACGTCATCATCAACCTCAAATTCATCGACGATCCGAAACTGGCTGTGAAGGTGAAGAAGGAACTTTCGACCAAGAACCAGAGAATCATCAACATCCGCAAAGTCACGGAGGTGTACGTTGGCAAAGTTATTGGAGGGTAAGGTAATAGCTGACGGGATCAAGGAGACGCTCAAGCAGAAGATAGCCGCATCGGGGAAGAAGCTCGTCCTGGCCAGCATCCAGGTCGGTTCCAATCCCGGCGCCGAGGTCTACATCAAGTCGCAGAAGAAGGTCGCAGAGCTCCTCGGCATCGAATACCAGCTGCATACCCTCGACAAGGAGACCACCCAGGAGAAGCTGGTGGACTTCATCACCTCCCTGAACGAGAACAAGAGCGTCAACGGCATCATCCTTCAGATGCCCCTGCCTCCGCAGATCGATTACAAGATGATGAGCGCGCACATCGCGCCCTCGAAGGACGTCGAGGGGATGAATCCGGTCAACCTCGGCAAGCTCATCTTCGGCAAGTCCAAGGTCATGCCCTGCACAGCCGCCGCCGCGATGGAGCTGATACACTCAACGGGCATGGACCTGACGGGTAAGGAAGTAGTTGTGGTCGGCCACAGCGAGATCGTCGGAAAGCCGGTCGCGCTGCTGTGCCTGGATAAGCTGGCCACCGTCAGCGTCTGCCACATCGGCACATCGAAAGCCGGCAAGCTCGAAGAGCACGTGCGCCGCGCCGAGATCCTGGTCGTCGCGGTCGGTAAGGCCGGCCTGATCAAGGGCGACTGGGTGAAAGAGGGGGCGATCGTCATCGATGTCGGCATCAACCGCGTCGCGGATAAGATCGTGGGGGATGTCGAGTTTGAGGGCGCCGAGAAAAAGGCCGCCTATATCACCCCGGTTCCCGGAGGCGTCGGACCCCTGACGGTCACGATGCTGATGCGTAACCTCGTAGAGTCGAACCTGTAACGAAAAATATAGCTCCCGCGCCTTGAAAAACGTCTTTCGGGATGCTATATTCAATATAATATAAAGCCACGGGTCTTTGAGGAACACTTGCTCAAGGATTCGTGGCTTTTTTTCTCCCATTAAGAAGGAGTTTAGAAATGTATAAAAAGACGGTTTGCCTCTTTTTATCCATCAGCTTCGTTTTCCAGCAGATGGTCTTTGCCAACCCCGCGGTTTTTCAGCCGGTCTCTGCCGGTTTTGAGCGTTTCCATCCGCCGCTTTTAAGGAGCGTTTCCTTTGATCCCCGTACTGACGATTTCCGGGTCATCCTGGACAAGGGAGATATCAAGGAAGACGTGCGCGCCGATCTGGACAAGGTCTTCAGGTATTTCCGGGTCGGTCTTTCCATGCCTGACGACAGCTTCTGGGTGAACCTTAAACCCGATGCCTCCGCCCGCATGATAGACCCGGACCTTGAACGCACCGAACTCGGCCGCGTACTCCTTGAAGCCGACGTCCAGCTCAAGAAGGACCTTGCCGCGCTGACCGCTCCGAATACCGAGAAAGGGAGGCAGTACTGGGATAAGCTCTATCAGAAGGCGGAATCGCTTATGGGCACCGAGACGGTCAAGATACCCACGCTGTCCAGGCCCTGGATAGTCCCCGCCGAGGTGATCATGGTCGAAGATACGACCGGTTCCGGCGCCTACATCTATAAGGCAACGCTCAAGGTGATGCTTGAGCAGGATTACCTGAAAGATTCCCAGGCGTATAATTTCCAGGACCAGCGGCTCAAGGAGCTCAACGAGTATTCCGCCGCGCTGATCCGCGAGACGATCATCCCGAGCCTTAATACCATCATCAACACCTCCAAAAAGTATGCCGCTCTCAGGCAGGCCTATCATTCCCTGATCCTGGCCCAGTGGTTCAAGAAGCATTCCGTTAAAGGCAGCTATGCGTCCACCGTGGATTCCCGCGACCTTTCCGGCCTGACCTCGCAGTCCTGGTCAAAGGAAGAGTATTATAAGGAATATACCCGTTCGTTCCGCGATGGGGAATACAACCTGACCGAGAACAAATTTTCCAGGGTGAGGAATTATTCTTCCGGCGGCGTTGTGATCGAGGATGTGGTCCCGACGGCGTATGCGCGCACACTTCAGGACGGCGGGGCGCAGGATGTCCTGCTTAAAGGCGACCTTAATGTCTACGAGGGCATTAAGGGATACGCTTCGTTCGTCATCAACGGCGCGACAACGTCGCCTGTTGCAGCCAAGGACGGCGGAATGTCCCCTGAGAGTGTCGAGATGTTCAGGGTCGCCGGAGAGGGGGACGAATGGGAGTACCGCATCAACACCCAGCTCGGTAACAATGACCTTTACCGGCAGCATTTCTCTGCGACGAGCACACTCAGAGGGATGGCGTATTCGGTGTTCGATAAGCCTGAATTCAAAGCGTTACTGCTTTCGCTGCCCGGTGTCAGCCCCGCCAATGTCCCGCTCACGCTTTTTGAGAGCAACGGGGAGTACTGGACCAACCTGACTGATACGCATGGCGTGACCTTGAGGCTGTGGTTCGTGAATGAGGATGGGGAGCTTTGGGTAAGGGTCACCGGATCCAAGTTCTACCACGCTCCCATGGATGACAGCAGGGGACCGGCCCAAGACGGCGGGAAAGTTCCATTCCCCATAGCGCGGATGATCCTCACGGACCATTTCCAGGGATTGTTCGACGCGAGCTCCTACCAGATCGGGATATTCAAGAAGGGGACCAGGGTCATCATTACCCGCGCCGGCTATGCCAGCGAGCCGGCAATTCTCGATGCGGACCTTTACAACGGCCCTGACCGCACAAGGAGCAACCTGATGTGGAAGAAGGATGAGACCGCACGGACGGTTAACGTCGGCAAGTCCATCCAGGCGATCCGCAGCATGGGTTTCTCGTCGGTCCTGGTCAAGACGGATAACGATCTCTTCAAGGTGTCCCTGGATACTGCCAAGGATGGCGGTACCCGCGAGATGAAGACGATGAGAGGGTACATGACCCG
Organism: Deltaproteobacteria bacterium; assembly: GCA_050258655.1. GTDB lineage: Bacteria > Omnitrophota > Gorgyraeia > Gygaellales > Profunditerraquicolaceae > JBLMZF01. The sequence goes on from JBLMZF010000078.1 coordinate 4,068, forward strand.
CATCGAGCTCTCTCCGAAGGAGCAGGAGGCCGCTGACAGGGCAAACGACGCTGCCCGTAAAAAGGACCGCAAAGAAAACGGCAACAGGTCGGTCTACATCCCGCAGAAGAAAGACGGCGGTAATAACGTGGGCGGTATCGACCTGCGCTCGATCCCCATTGCTTCTCAGCCCATCGGCGTCTTCATACAGTCGCTGTTCCAGGGAATGACGCCTTCGGCGGCCGATCTTGACGTCGAGATGAGGAGCCTCAACGGGCTCTTCAACATCAACCTGATGCCTTCGGCCCAGCGCCTGAAGGAGTTCGTGGTGGGCTGCTACCAGAAAGGCGAGATGAAAGAGAGGAGCCGCGGCATACTCGCGCTGCTTGCGCAGATGCTCCGGCTTGATGACGGGCAGACCGATACGGATATCAGGTCACTGCTTGTCCTTCTCAATACAACATCGTAGTTCCCGCAGAATCTTTGCTTGCGTAACACGGGACAGGTGCTAAAATCTATTAGCAGCACCTGTCCCATTCCTTTTTACCTGTACTAAAATCCATGAGAACCATAGCCTTATTGACCGTATCCAACGTCTTTATGACCTTTGCCTGGTACGGACACCTGAAGTACAAGAATTCGCCTCTGTGGATAGCGATCTTCGTCAGCTGGCTGATCGCGTTCGTGGAGTACTGCTTCCAGGTGCCTGCCAACCGCATGGGTTACGGGACGTACAACGCGGCCCAGCTTAAGACCATCCAGGAAGTCATCACCCTTTGCGTGTTCTGCATCTTCTCGGTGCTTTACCTCAAAGAGGGGCTGAAGTGGAACTACCTGGTGGGTTTCGCCTGCATCATCCTCGCGGTCTTCTTCATCTTCAAAAAATGGTAACCACGTGCAGGCATTACGGAGAATGCGGCGGCTGTGATTTCCGCGAGCTCGACTACGCGGCGCAGCTGGATTACAAGACCACTTACTGCCGCAATCTCTTTGCCTCCTTCGGCTGCACGCCTGATCCCATCGTCGCTTCCCCCCGGGATAACTTTTTCCGTAACAAGATGGAATTCACCGTCAGCGGTAGTCTTGAAAAGCCGGTCATCGGCCAGCGCGTGAAGGACCGTTTCGATAAGGTGGTCAACCTTGAGGAATGCCCGCTTTTCGCGGAAGACTGCCCCAGCATGCTCGCGGCGGTCCGTCAGTGGCTCTCCGATACCGACACTCCGCCCTACGACGTCAAGAAGCAGACCGGCGAACTGCGCTATGTCAGTCTCCGCCATTCTAAATCTTCCGGCGGCTACCTGGTCACCATCGTCGCCTGCCTCAGCGATAAGGCGTTCGAAGGGGCAAGGGCGCGGTATGTCGAGCTCGGCGAGCGCCTTTCCAAGATCGCCCAAGTGGAATCTTTCTACGTTTCCCTTAATGTCAGCCGTTCCGACACTGCGGTTTCCGGCAAGCTCGTCCTGCTAAAAGGGAAGGAGTTTATCACCGAGAAGATAAACGGCGTCGAATACATCATCAGGCCCGAGACTTTTTTCCAGACCAATCCCGGCTGCTGTGAGCGGCTGTACGCGAAGGTTCTGGAATTTCTCGGAGCGGATACCGAACAGCACATCTACGACGTCTACTGCGGCTCCGGCGGCATCGCCCTGCAGCTGGCCAACGCGAAGAGAAGGGTGACCGGCATTGATATCTCACCTCGCAATATTGAGGCAGCCCGCGAGAACTGCAAGCACAACAAGCTTAAGGCCGAATTCTTCGACCAGGACGCTGACGAATTCATCTCTCAGCTGAAAGAGACCGACCCCTGGTCGCTTATCGTCGATCCGCCGCGCAACGGCCTGACCAAAAAGTTCATCGGCATCCTTGAGGCCTCAGGACCCGGTCAGTTCGTCTACGTCTCCTGCAACCCGCTTAAACTGCGCGAGGACCTCAAGAAACTGGTTTCATACCAGGTCGCCCGTATCGTTCCCGTGGATATGTTCCCCCATACCCGTCACATCGAAGTGGTCGCCGCCCTCAAGAGGAAATAAGATGAAAGAGAAGAGACGGGAGATGCCCTACGAAGATTGCCGGAAGCTGGCATTCGGGGTCACCCTTGAGTCCTTCGGAAAGCTGAAGGGAGAGGGGGAGCATCAGATCTTCGGCGTGGTCATGGAGATCTCCCTGTCTGAAGGAGCGGCGACGGTGATGGCGTTCATCTCGGGGGACGCCAGCGTCTATTTCAGCCAGGGGGGAGGGTTTACCGGCGGCGCCGCGCACGATAACGTCCGTCTGGCCGCCAAGGCGTTCATCAAGGAAGCCGTGACCAGCATCTATTTCTGCGAAAAGACCACTCATTGCCCGCCTCCGGTCAAAGGCAAGACCGTTTTCTACATCCTCAGCAAAGACGGTACTTACTCCGGCAGCGGCTCTTCAATCGAACTTGAGGAAAATCTGCATCAGCTCGCCCCGCTGTTCTACGCCGGCACCGAGGTCATCAACCAGTTCAGGCTTTTAACTCAGAAAAAAGCTCCGCCCAAGCCTGAACCCGAACCTGAACCCGAACCTGAGGCCGAACCCGAAGCCGAACCCGAAGCCGAAGAAGAAGGAGGAGAAGGATAGACCTCAAAACATCAGAAAAAAGTTCCCTCAAGTCCCCCTGAAACCCGCCGTTTTCCCCTAAAATAGTAAGTATGAAGAACAAAGTGCTGGTCATAAGCCC
>JBLMZF010000079.1:0-15690 GCA_050258655.1 Deltaproteobacteria bacterium
CTCCTTGATAAGAAGAATACCTCGATCTCCCCGGTCACGGAGATGATGCTCTATATGACCAGCCGCAGACAGACCGTCGAGGAAGTGATCGTCCCGGCGCTGGAGGCCGGCAAGATCGTGCTCTGCGACCGGTTCCTCGATTCGACCGTTGTTTATCAGGGGTACGGTCTGGGGCTGGACCGCGGGATGATCGGCTGCCTGGGCGATATCGCTACCGAAGGCCTCAAGCCCGACATGACCATACTGCTTGAGACGCCGCTTAAGGCCGCGCTCAGGAGCATCCGCTCAAAGGACCGCATCGAGAGCCGGCCGTTATCGTACCATCAGCGGGTGAAGAACGGATACATGGCGCTGGCGCGCAAAGAGCCCCGACGGATCAAGGTGGTCAGGCTCGAAGAGCGCAAGGAACAGACGCAGGAAAAGATCCGCGGGCTGGTGGACAGCCTGCTTAAAAGCAAGAGATGCTGAGACTTTCCGATATACGGGGACACGACGGTATAGTCCAAAGGCTGCAGGCGGCGGCAGTCTCTTCGACGGCAGCCCAGGCCTATCTTTTTTACGGCCCTGAAGGCGTCGGCAAGTTCGCCGCGGCCAAAGCGTTTGCCCGCGCGCTGAACTGCCGGGGCAACGATAGCGCCCGATCCGAGGGGATGGATCGGCGGGCCCCGTCTGGGCTCGACTGCGGCGTCTGCTCTTCGTGCAGCCGCATCGACAAGGGCAGCCATCCCGATATTCACATCATCGACGAGGGCTATACCGGCGAGATCAAGATCGATGACGTTCGCCTGCTCCAGCAGGAGATAGCCCTGAGGCCCTACGAGGCCAGGTTCAAGGTCTTCATCATCAACGATGCGCATAACCTCAACCCCGTCGCGGGCAACGCCCTGCTCAAGACGCTGGAAGAGACGCCGGGGAAGAGTATAATAATCCTGGTCACCGACAAGCCGCGGATGCTTCTGGCCACGATCGTCTCGCGCTGCCGCAGGGAGAACTTCCGTCCGCTGGGCAGGGAGCAGTTCGCGGGAGAGCTGTCCTCGATGGGTTTCGACAGCGCTGCCGGCCATTACCTTGCGCATTTCTGCGAGGGCAGGCTGGGACCGGCGACGCGCCTTAAAGGCAGCGACGTGCTCGGTGAGAAGAACAGGATCATCGACCGGTTCCTCTCCGGCCGCCTGGAAGCGGGCGAGTCCAAGAGGGAGGACCTGCGCAGGGAGCTGGTGGTCATGGCGGCCTGGTTCCGTGACGTCTATATCACCAAGCTGGGCATAGATTCCGCGATCAACGCGGACAGAAAACGGGAGCTGGAACAGTCAGCCTCCCGCTACGGTTTCGACGACGTCGAGAGGATACTCGGCGCGATCTCGTCATCGTTCCTCTATCTGGAGCAGAACGTTAACATAAAACTCCTGCTGGCCAACCTGCAGTCGACGCTTCACGGTTAGGCCCGGGGACACAAGAGGTAATCTATGGAACGTATGGTAAGCGTTCGTTTAAGGGATACAGGGCAGAATTTCGTCTACAACGCCCACGACCTTGAGGTCAAGGAGAACGACTACGTCATCGTCGAGCACGACCGCGGCCTGGATTACGGCCAGATCGTCTCGCTCAAGGCCGAAGGCGCCCAGCCCGCGGCCCAGGAGGAAGCTCCGGGACGCGTCCGCACGCAGGGCCCGCAGCAGCCTATCAAGCGCATCATCCGCGTGGCCAAGGAGGCGGACCTCAAGCAGATCGAAGACAACCGCGCGCGCTCCAAAGAGGCGTTCGTGACCTGCCAGAGGAAGATCGCCGAACACAAGCTGGAGATGAAGCTGGTGCAGGCGGAGTACTCCTTCGACCGCAGCAAGATCATCTTCTATTTCACCTCCGGCGGCAGGGTCGATTTCCGTAACCTGGTCAAGGACCTGGCCAAGATCTTCAAGGCGCGCATCGAGCTGCGCCAGATCGGCGTGCGCGACGAGACAAAGTTCTTCGGCGGTTTCGGTCCCTGCGGAAGGCAGCTGTGCTGCGCGACATTCCTCAAGGACTTTGAGCCGGTGACGATCAAGATGGCCAAGGAAGAGGGGCTTCCGCTCAACCCGCCCAAGATATCCGGTATCTGCGGCCGCCTGATGTGCTGCCTTAACTACGAATACGAGACCTACAAGATGCTTTCCAAGGGCCTGCCGCGCGAAGGCGAGAGGATAGTCACCGCGGAAGGCAAAGGCAAGGTCATCAATATCAACGTCTTCAAGCGCACGGCGACCGTAGAGCTCGAGGACGGCAAGTTCGTCGAGGTATCATATAAGGAAAAGCAGCCGGGAGTCCCGGGCGCGCCTTGCGGCGAGTGCTGCCAGGACAAGCCGGAGATCTGTCCGCGCCAGCAGGAACGTTCGGCCCCGTACCGCGGCGAGCGCCCTGTCCCGCACCCGTCGCCTAGAGGCGAGCGCCCCGAGAGGGGAGGCAGGCCCGATAACCGCAATGAGCGGGGAGAGCGCGGCGAACAGAGAGGTTTCCGTTCCGACCGCGGCCAGCGGTCCGATAACCGCGGTGAGCGGCAGGACCGGAGTAATCGCCCCGATCAGCGCGGCGACCGCCGGAATAACCGAGACAACCGCGATAACCGCGGCGGCCGTCTCTGGCACCGCGACCGCGACAGGGGACAGAACCAGAACCGGCAGAACCAGGAAAAGCCTAAACAATAGCGACAGCAGTGGGACGTGCCCCCTTAGGACACCCCTAAAGGGATGTCCCTCGGTGGCACCGTCCCTCACAATAACCGATGTCTAAAAAGTTTTACGTCACCACACCGATCTATTACGTCAACGCGCTGCCGCACATCGGCCATGCCTATACCACCATCTGCGCGGACGCGCTGGCGCGGTATTACCGCGGCAAGCTGGGAAAGGAACACGTCCATTTCCTGACCGGTACCGATGAGCACGGCCAGAAGATCCAGAAGGCCGCGCAGGAACAGGGCAAGACCCCGCAGCAGTTCGTCGACGAGGTTTCCGCCAAGTTCCGCGGGCTGTGGGACGAGTTCGAGATATCCTACGACGATTACATCCGCACTACCGACCCGCGCCACAAGAAAGTGGTCCAGCAGGTGCTGGATATCCTTTATAAGAAGGGCGATATCTACGAATCCGAATACAAGGGCTGCTACTGCCAGCCCTGCGAGAGCTTCTGGGTGGAATCGCAGGTGACCGGCGAGGCCTGTCCTGACTGCAAGCGCCCGATCGAGCGCATCAGGGAGAAGAACTTCTTCTTCCGCATATCGAAATACCAGGATTGGCTGGTCAAGCATATCGAGGCGAACCCTGATTTCGTGCGGCCGCAGATACGCCGCAACGAAGTATTAAGCTTCCTCAAGCTCAACACCCTGACCGACCTGTGCATCTCACGGCCGGTCGAACGGTTGAGCTGGGGCATCCCGCTGCCGTTCGCGCCGAACCACGTCACCTATGTCTGGTTCGACGCGCTGATCAATTACATCAGCGCCGTGGGGGAGTTCGACGACAAGGGAGTGTACCACTCCGACTGGTGGCCGGCGGACCTGCATCTTATAGGGAAGGATATCCTCCGCCAGCACGCCATCTACTGGCCGATCATGCTCAAGGCGCTGGGCATAGAGCCGGCGAAGACCGTTTTCGCGCACGGCTGGTGGCTGATGGGCGATACCAAGATGTCGAAATCGCTGGGCAATGTGGTCAACCCGATCGAGATGGCCCGTAAATACGGCGTCGACGTCTTCCGCTATTTCCTTTTCCGCGACGTCCCGTTCGGCCTCGACGGTAATTTCTCGGAAGAAGCGATCGTCAGACGCTTCAACGACGACCTGGCCAACGACCTGGGGAACCTGGTCTACAGGACGCTGACGATGGATGAGAAATACTTCGGCGGCAAGGTCCCCGCCGTCGAACGTTCGCGCCTGGCCGCCGACCCGCTGACGAAGGACATCATCGCTTTCGCCGACGGCCTCGATAGAGGGCTGGCTGAGGTCTTCACCCCGGAGAACAATTTCGATTTCAGCAAGGCCCTGGAGCGCATCTGGGCTTTGATCAACATGGCCAACAAGCACGTCGAGAACATCAAGCCCTGGAACCTCGCCAAGGAGAACAGGACCAAAGAGCTGGAGAATTTTATCCGGCTGCTGGTCGAGGTGATCAGGGACGTGCATACCACTGTCGGTCCTTTCATGCCGCGCACCGCGGCGCTCATCGGAGCACAGATAGGCAGCGACACTATCAACAAGGGAGCCCCTCTTTTCCCGCGCATCGAGACCAAGCCCAAAGAAGCCAAGCCCAAGGAAACTAAGCCTAAACGGTAACCTCTATGGACATCCCGGCGCCCGCGCCCATCATCGATACCCATTGTCATCTCGATTTCAAGGATTTTGATATCGACCGTGACCAGATTATCGCCAATTGCCGCTCCAACGGTCTCGTCGCGGTGGTCAATGTCGGCTCGACCCTGGCGACGTCGAAGGCGGCGGTGGAAATGGCGGCTCAGTACGATATCGTCTACGCGTGCGTCGGCTGCCATCCTCACGATGCCGACAGTTTCACCCCGGCCGACCTCTCACTGCTCGAGGAGTTGTGCTCCCGGCCCAAGGTCGTCGGCATCGGCGAGACCGGGCTGGACTATTACCACAACCTTTCTACCGTCGAGAACCAGCGCAGGGTCTTCGAGGCGCATATCGATCTGGCCAGGCGTAAGGGATTGCCCCTGGTGGTGCATACGCGCGAAGCCCAGGAAGATACGCTGGCCGTGCTGGACGCCCATAAGGCCGAAAAGGTGATCATTCATTGCTTCGCCGGCGATGAAAAGTTCCTCAAGGCCTGTATCGACCGCGGCTATTACATCTCGTTCACCTGCAATATCACTTATAAGAAGGCGGCGAACCTGCGGCAGGCGGCAGCGATCGCCCCGCTTGAGCGCATCTGTGTTGAGACCGATGCCCCATACCTCTCGCCTGAGGGCAGGAGGGGCAAGCGCAACGAACCGGTCTACGCCCGCGCCGCCTGCGACCAGGTCGCGGTCTCAAGAGGTATGGACAAGGATGAGGCCGCCCGCGCGACCACGGCCAACGCGAGAAAGTTTTTCAACATATGAACAAGAACAGTCTTTTCCTGAAATTCCGGATAGATCTCGATAACGCCATCACCTATGGTACCAAGAAGAAGTCGTTAGAGGTGGCACGGGAGGGATTGACGCAGGCGCGTAAGCTCAAGCTGCCGGGGGAGATAGAGTATTTTCTTGCCCAGCGCCACATCATCAAGGATGAGTGTGCCAGCGCCATCGAGCACCTCGACAAGGCGATCGAATACAACCCGAAGGACGGCGCCGCCTACAACGACCGCGCGCTGTGCATGGTCGAGCTGGGCATAATCGACAAGGCGCTGGATTATTTCGACAAGGGCATCGAGGTAGAGCCGGATTACGCCACCATCTACCACAACAAGGGCTGGCTGCTCAACAATATCGGGCGTCACACCGAAGCGATCAAATGCTTCAGGAAGGCGCTGGAACTGGAGCCCGACCGGGCGGTTACGTACGACAACCTGGCCGACGCCCAGCGTCAGCTCTCAGACCTCAAAGGCGCGCTCGCTTCATATAGGAAGGTGCTTGAGCTGCTCAAGCCGGGCTCCTGCCTCAAGATCCGCAGGGAGATCGCCAAACAGATCCGTTCTATAGAGCAAAGACTGCGTTTCCAGGCATCGGGGGGACATTGACGTGGAGATAAAGACCATCGAGTGGAAGAATAACGCGATCCGCCTTATCGACCAGACGCTTTTACCCTGCACGCTGCGTTATCTCACCATCAAGGACCTGAAGACGCTGTGGATGGCGATCAAGGAACTGAAGGTGAGGGGAGCGCCGGCGATCGGCGCGGCGGGAGCGCTGGGGGTTTACCTTGGCGTCAAGGATTCGAAGGCGAAGTCGTTCGACCAGTTCCTCAAGGAGGTCGAGAAGGTATCGGCATACCTGGCCAGCTCGCGTCCGACCGCGCGCAATCTCTTCTGGGCGCTTGAGCGCATGGAGCGCAGTGTCAGGGACAACAGCGACCTGCCCATCCTCGGGGTCAAGACCGCTCTCTTCGCTGAAGCCCTGGCGATAATGGATGAGGACAGGAAATCCTGCCGCCGCATCGGTGAATACGGCCAGACGCTGATCAAGAGCGGCGACCGGGTGCTTACTGTCTGCAACGCGGGTATCCTTGCCACCATCGATTACGGCACCGCGCTCGGCGTGCTCTACGCCGCGCATGATAAAGGCAAACGCATCAAGGTCTACGCCTGCGAGACCAGGCCGCTGCTGCAGGGCGCTCGCCTGACCACCTGGGAACTTTCGTCCAGGGGCATCGATGTCACCCTTATCTGCGACAACATGGCCGCGACGCTGATGAAGCAGGGCAGGATCGACAAGGTCATCGCCGGCGCCGACCGCATCGCCGCCAACGGCGACGCCGCGAACAAGATCGGCACCTATAATCTCGCGGTCCTGGCAAAGTTCCATAAGATACCTTTTTACATCGCCGCCCCGTCGTCGACGTTCGACCGCTCGATAAAGAGCGGCGCGGATATCCCGATCGAACAGCGCAAGGCGGAAGAGGTGACCACGCTCTATTACGCGAAACCGATGGCGGCAAAGGGCGTCAAGGTCTACAATCCCGCCTTTGACGTCACCGACGCGTCGCTTATCACCGCGATCATCTCCGACAGGGGCATCATCAAACCGCCTTTTAAAGCTGGCATAGCCCGCGTTATTCCAGTAAAATAAAAGTATAACCTTCTCAACTTCGTAGGTTGAAAAGGTGAGTAAGCTATGAAGATAAGTTCTATCGGTGAGTTTGGTCTGATCGATCTTCTTAAGAAGCGCCTTCATTCCGACGGCAGTGTCATCAAGGGCATCGGGGACGACTGCGCGGTGGTCGAGGCCGGGATGGGCAGGTATACTCTGTTGACCTGCGACATGATCGTCGAGAAGGTCGATTTCCGGCCCGCCGAGAAGCCCGCCCTTATCGGCAGGAAAGCCCTGGCCATATCCTTAAGCGATATCGCCGCGTGCGGCGGCATCCCCAAGTTCGCCCTCGTCTCTCTGGGCCTTCCGCGCGGATTCTCAGTAGCTAAAGTCGAGGCGATATACAAGGGCATGGAGGCCCTGGCGCGCCAGTTCGGGGTCAGCATCGTCGGCGGGGACATCAGCTCGACGCCGGTACTGACCCTGGACGTCAGCGTCTACGGTTCGGTCGAGAAGCAGAACCTTGTCCTGCGCAGCGGGGCCCAGCCAGGCGATACGATCTTCGTCACCGGCTCTTTCGGCGGCTCAATCAAGGGCAAACACCTTTCATTTGTCCCGCGCCTGAAAGAATCCCGCTACCTGGTCACCCATTTCAGGATCAACTCGATGATCGACTGCTCCGACGGCCTTGCCGCGGACCTGGGCCACATCATGGAGCAGAGTAAGACCGGGTGCGTCATCTTCGAGAACCTCGTCCCGAAGTCCAAGGACGCCCGTGACCTCGATGACGCGCTTTATTCAGGCGAGGATTTCGAGCTTATCTTCACCGCCTCACCCGATATGGCCGAGGATATCGCCCAGGCGCGCGGTTTCGAGTTCCATCCCATCGGGACGGTGACCGGAAAGCGCTCGGGGTTGCGTATCGTAAATATCCGCGGCGCAAGCAGGAAATTGCAGCCTAAAGGATACCGCCATTTCTAAACCTAAAGCTTCCAAAAGCCTCCGGTTCGTCTCGGATAAGCGGAGCAGGACCGTTTCCCTCGGCAGGGCGCTGGCTTCTCTGCTTAAGGCCGGAGATATCGTCTGTCTTTATGGCGATCTTGGTACGGGTAAGACAGTCCTGGCCAAAGGGATAAGCCGGGGCCTCGGCGTCAAGGAGTGCGACGTCATCAGCCCGACCTTCGTCCTGATGCGCTGCCACCGCGGAAAAATGCCGATGTACCATTTCGACCTCTACCGCATCAAGGGGCCGGATGAGCTCCCGGCGCTCGGTTGCGAAGAATTTTTCTTTTCCGACGGTGTAAGTGTGATAGAATGGGCCGAAAGGCTGGGTTCCCTGGAGCCGCAGGAGTGCCTGAAGGTCAAGCTCGAGCACGTATCGGAGAACAAGAGGAAGCTTGAATTCGAGGCCAAAGGCGCCAGGTACGAAGAACTACTGAAGAAGCTCGCTAAAAAGCTCCCCTAAATGAAGATCCTCGGCATCGACACCTCGACGAAGACGCTTTGCTGCGGACTGTCCGACGGAAAAAAGGATTACGAGTATAACGTCGACTACGCCACGAAACTGTCCAAGTGGCTGGTCCCCGCCCTGCATCGTATTCTCGATACCGCCAAGCTGTCTCCTAAAGATATTGATGTCTATGCCTGCGGCATCGGCCCGGGTTCGTTCACTGGCCTGCGCATCGGTATGGCCTGCGTCAAAGGCCTGGCCTGGGGCTGCGGCAAGCCGGTCATCGGTGTGCCGTCGCTGGATATCCTCGCCCTCAACGCGAAGAAAGAGGAAGGGGCCGTCTGCGCTGTCAGCGACGCCAAGCGCGGCCTGGTCTATACCGCGACATACAGGATGAAGAAGGGCCGGGCCAAACGGATCTCTTCTTACGCCCTGCTTAAGCCCGAGGACCTGCTCAAAGGCCTCAAGGGCGGGATAACTTTCGTCGGCGACGGCATTCCGCTCGTCCGGGATATCGCCGCCGCCCCGCGTTTCCGTTTCCTCGACAAGGACTACTGGAAACTCCAGGGCCACAATTTGCTTGAGTTAGCAAAAGATGGGAAGCAGATTTCAGCCCTGACGATAAAACCGTTGTATCTGTACCCTAAAGAGTGCCAGATAAAAGCACCCAAGTGTTAAGCAACAAGGAAAGAAGGTTCCCCCCATGTCAGCTGATGCACGTATCGGTTACCGTCCCACCTGGGCAGAAATAAACCTCGACAATCTCGCCTTCAACTTCCACCAGATAAAACGGCTGGTCTCGCCGCAGACCAAGGTCCTCGTTACCGTCAAGGCCGATGCCTACGGCCACGGACTTATCCCAGTGTCGAAAAAGCTCGTCGAATGCGGCGTGGATTTCCTCGGTGTGGCCTCCATCGACGAGGGGATCAAACTGCGCGAGGCAGGGATCAAAAAATCCGTTCTCGTCCTGGGCGCGGTGCTTAACGAAGACATCGAGCCCCTGTTCGAATATGGCCTTACCCCCAGTGTCTGTACCGAAGACCTCGGCCTGGCACTGAGCAAAAAGGGCAAGCGCCTCAAGAAGCGCATCAAGGTGCACATCAAGATCGACACCGGCATGGGCAGGATCGGTGTACTGCATCAGGACGCCCTGAAGCTGATCAAGGCGGTGCACAAGATGGAAGCCGTCGAGATCGAGGGTCTCTTCACTCATTTTGCCTTCGCCGACCTCGACAAGGAATTCACCGGCTACCAGATGCGCCTTTTCAATAACCTCGTCACATCGCTGCGCAAGTCGGACATCAGCATCCCGCTCCACCACTCCGCCAACAGCATGGGCGTGCTCAATTTCAAGGAGAGCCATTTCAACATGGTCAGGCCGGGCATCATCTGCTACGGCCTGCGCCCCGTGAAAGAACTGCCCATCAAGATAAAGCCGGTCTTAAGCCTCAAGACCCGCGTGGTCTACACCAAAAGAGTCCCCAAAGACTTTGGCCTCTCCTACGGCCACGCCTACGTCACCAAGAAGGCGACTACAGTCGTCACCCTGCCCGTCGGCTACGGCGACGGCTACCCGCGTCAGCTCTCCAATATCGCCACCGTCCTGATAGGGGGGAAGACCTACAAGATCAGCGGCCGCATCTGCATGGACCAGGTCCTCGTCGACGTCGGAGACGCGAAGGTCAAGGTCGGCGATGAAGTCGTCCTCATCGGCACCCAGGGCAAACAGGAGGTCACCTCCGAGATGCTCGCCGCCCTCTGCGGCACCATTCCCTACGAGATCGTCTGCGGTTTGGGCAGCAGGATCCCGAGAGTCTACGTATAAATTAAATAGGGACAGATACCATTTATCAACCCATCGTTGAAAAATGGTTTCTGTCCCTATTTATTTAGTGGATGTGCTTCGGGTTCTGGAAGATGATGCAGGCGGCTTTGCGGGAGGTATTGTTCTCGAAGTGATGGGGGAGGTGGCTGTCGAAACAGAGTGACTTATCCTTGGTTAACGTGTATCTTTCCTGATCTACCTCACAGGTGATCCTGCCCTTTAAGACGTAAACGAATTTCTGGAAATTTCCCACCAGGTGGTCTTCTTCGATCTTGGTCTTCCCGCCGGGCTCAAGCACAAGGCGTAAGCAAAGGAAGGGTTCTTTGTCCGTGGTCAGTATCTGGCCGGTCGCCTTTTCCGAATATACATACTGCGGGCCCTTGCCTTCCTTAGGCACGCAGCCGATCACTGATACCGTTTCTTCGGTGCCTTCCTTTAATTCCTTAATAGAAACGCCCAGACCCAGCGCGATCTGAGAGAGGGAGCCGACACGCGCCTCGCGCATGCCTTTTTCAATGCGGTAGAGCGTGTTGTAGCGCAGGGCCTTGTTCCCGAAGATCCCGGCCAGTTTTTTCTGCAGTTCGCGCAGCGACACGCCCTTTTCCTTGCGGACCTTTCTGATCTTCTCGTGTAGTTTCATAGGCAAATTCTAACCCGGAATTACCCACCTGTCAAGAAAAATGTTCTACCAACATTAGCACATTCATCGACGGAATGGTTATATAATACTACCAAATGTCCATAATTCACCTTGATATTGGTAGAATATGTGTTACACTTCCATCAAGGAGCAAAGATGGAGCAGAAAAAGATAAAAATCCTGGTGGTGGACGACGCGAGAATGATCCGAGATTGCGTTAAATACTACTTCAAGACCAAGGGTTTTATCGTTCTTTCAGCTGGCTCAGCAGAGGAGGCATTACCTATCATTATCGGCCATAGACCTGAGATCATGCTTGTGGATAGAGAATTGCCTGGGATAAGCGGCGCTGACCTGCTTAGACTGGTCAGGGAAATCAATACCACGATCAAAGTGATAATGCTCAGCGATTCCGACTACCAGATCGACTCGCACCTGAGCGAGCTTCAAGTACGGGATTTTATCAATAAACCGATCCACGTAGCGGAGCTGGACGCCGCAGTAAGAAGGATCCTCGATGAACAAGGGACAGCTTCCAATCAATAAGTTTCCGGCCAGCCACGAAAGGTCGGATCAACGCCCGTTGGCCACGGAGAGGCCCTCTCTGTCTCTGGCGGGTGTGCCGGGCTGCCGTAAAAAGCGGCCCGGCTTTAAGAATGACTTTGATTTGGTGACGGCGTTCTTTAAGCCATCCGACCCCGGTGGCTTCGCCGTCACCTCGAATTTCTTACATGATTTGCTTATCTACGGAGGGAAAAATGAGGGAAAATCGTAGAGTCTTATTGATGATGATTTTTGTTTTTTCTCTTTTCTCTAGCCTGATTTATCAGAACAGTGCTTTGGCTGAAACAGCCACTTTAAAAAAGACAAATAAGATGAGCGCCAGGATCATAACTGACAGCACTGGAGAGAAAAAAACAAATTCTCCTTCCGCTTCGCTGCAGATCGCTTCAACTGCAGCTTTAACAGGAAGTGTTTCCTGGGGCAATGCCTTTATGGACCCTGGTATCGCTTATGTTTCTTCTACAGATTCGGTCGGTTACTATATTAATTTATATGGCGTTCAAGTAGGGGATTGTTTCACCTGGACATCCTACAATCCAGTGCTTGATCCGGCTACCGATATGCCTACGGGGGAATTTGAATATTGGGGAGAAGGAACATGGACTCGGATCGATTCACAAAGCTGGCAGTTTCATGATTTTGGAAGCGATACGACAGTTACCTATGCTTGGCCGGATGATCATGGTCTTTTCTGTCAAGGTCCCGCCATTATGAATTATCAACCGGCAACACAATACCCGGGAACTTGGAAGATTACGATTAGCCACGCCGGACAAGAGATCGCCTCGGGCACATTCACCTTGGTTGATGATCTGGCTCCGCAGTCAGATTTCCTTTTCCCAATGCAAACTACCCTTTCAGGATCGCAAATGGTATGGCCAAGGGTGGCCGATAATCTTGCTGTAATAAAGACTGAAGTCTACGCTGATAATTTGTCTACCGGTCAATCATATTTGTTAAAGACGTACAACTGCAATTCTTCATCTACCTCTTTCTTTTTTTACTGGGATACGTATAGCTATCCGGATGGCAGTTATAATCTAAGATCGGTAGTGTATGATCCTTACAATAATAAAGGAACGTATAAAAGGGGATATACTGTCGCAAACAATCTGGTTCCTCAGTCAGGATCGGTCACTTCCGATAAGATGACGCTTACTGCGGACCCTATTAATATAGCGACGGGAGAATCTTATTTCTCTTCAAAAGATTTTTCTTTAGGGACACGGGGACCCCGATTAGATCTTTTTCGTAAATACCGTTCTTTTTCCACTGAAACCGGCATGTTCGGCTATGGCTGGCGAACGGATGTTGACGTTAATTTAATCGTGGACAGGAATGGTAACTTGACTATCTATGACTGGGAAGGTACAGCAGTTTATTTTACCAATAATTCAGGTACGTATACTCCTTCTCCGGGCAATCACTCAACAATCATAAAGAATGCCGATAATACTTTTACGCTTACTGATAAAGCTGGAATTGTCACTCATTATGATGGCAGCGGGAGGTTATCGTCGCGCACAGACCGCAATGGCAATACACTCACCTTTGTTTATAATCCTTCCCTTGCGGGCGGCACGTATATCCAGGATGCAAGCGGCAGGCAGATCAAACTTAATCTTGATACAAAGGGGCGGGTAAGTTCTGCTGTTGATCCGGCCGGGAATACTTATCAATATGGTTATGACAAGAGCGGCAATTTGATCAGCGTTACTGACCCTGAGGGGAAAGTTACGAAGTACAGTTATGACTCCAACCATAAGATCATTCAACTTGCCAATGCTAATGGCCACAATACCTATTACCAATATGATGCTTCTGGCAGAGCGACTATGAATTGGCAGGACAATAATGTCAATAAAATCGCCTTAAGCTTTCAGGCTAATAATACGACGGTTGTCACCGACAGCTTGGGAAATAATAATACTTATGTATTCAACTCTGTCGGTTTGCTGACTTCCCATACGGACCCTCTGGGAGCTGCGACACAACAGACCTGGGATGTTTTCCTGAATCGGCTTTCAGTGACAGATGCGCGCAATAATGTGACCAAATTTGAATATGACATCAGAGGTAACCCGGTTCTGATAACAGATCCGTTGGGTAATAAGACAAGGATGACCTATACGCCCGATTTCAACTTGATCAGCAGCAAGACCGATGCCTTGGGCAACGTTACTGATTTCACCTACGATAATAAAGGGAATTTACTGACTGTTACCGATGCTTTAGCCAATAAACATTCCTTTGTCTACGATCAATTCGGTGATGTGATAATTTCTACCGATAGCCGTGGCAACAGCACTCATTTTAACTATGATGCTTTAGGCCATATGTTTCAGGAGACCGATGCGTTGGGGAATAATAAGGTCTTAACCTATAAGTGAAAATGGAATTCGGCATCCCACCACTGATGGAGGGAAGATGAGCAAAAATTTCATTAAATCCAAGGGGATTATCACGATTTCAACTCTCTTTATGCTAAATATTCCCAACGCTTACGCCGGAAGAACTGCCCCTCCAAGTTTTACTACACAGCCCGCTAATGTAACAGCAACTGCACCTGCGACTGCGACATTCAAGGCAGCGGCCAGCGGATCTCCCGCTCCTGTCTATCAATGGAAGCAGCAGATTCCTGGCGATAGCGTTTTTACGGTTATCAGCGGCGCAACATCCGCGACGTATACAACGCCTGCAACAACCATTGCAATGAGTGGGACCAAATATGAATGTGTGGCCACGAATTCTCTGGGCAGCGCGACAAGCAACGCTGCCACATTAACAGTCAATGCGGTCCCGGCGATTACATCCCAGCCCGTTAGCGTGACAGTCCCGGCATCGGCAGCAGCGACCTTTACCGTGGCAGCAAGCGGTGTCCCTGCGCCCGCATATCAATGGCAACAGGCAAATCCGGGTTCCAAAAGATATTCAGTTATCAGCGGCGCTACATCCGCTTCGTATACAACACCAGCAGCAACCACTGCTATGAGCGGGACGCATTATAAATGCATTGTCAGCAATCCGGCAGGGAGTGTAACAAGCAATACAGTTGCATTAACGGTTACCCAGCTTGCGCCCATGATCAGTATCACCAGCCCTGAGAATAACAGTACTCTGTCAGCAGGTTCCTGTATGACCATTACTGTAGATGCCACTGAATCCAACGGGTCTATAAGCAGTGTTGATTTCTACAATGGGGATAAACTTATCGGATCGGTGACTGCGTCTCCCTATACTTTTACGATATCTAACGCAACGGTCGGGAATTACATTTTAACCGCCAAAGCTACGGATGCTAATGGCAATTCAAATACTTCCAGCCCTGTCAAAGTCACAGTCCAAGGTACACCAGTGGTTAACATTGTAAATCCGGACAGTCAAAACGAATTTACAACCGGGTCCCTTGAGATCACCGCGTTAGCAGATGAAGAATACGGAGCTGTCACAAATGTCGCTTTTTATAGCGGTACCACATTATTGGGCAATGTTACCAGCACATCCAAGGTATTCACTTACCGTTGGATCAATATTCCTTCGGGAACCTATAGTCTGACGGCAGTTGCGACCGATCCTGTGGGTACTACGGCGACTTCCTCGCCGATAGCAATTACTATAAATTCCGCAGGTTTTACCCTTGCTGTCGATGATAATGTCGCGGCCATGACGGATGCTTTAAATCACACCACAGCTTATCAATATGACAAATTAAACCGGCTGGTAAAAACCACTTTTGCGGATGGAGCATCGATTTCCTATTCATATGATGCCTTTGGCAACCAAGTCAACGTGACTGATCAAAGGGGAAATATCCAGACCAATACATATGATGCTTATGAACGATTATCCCAGACAAAAAGTCCTCTTGGCGGGCTCATCCAATATAACTACGATACCGAAGGCCATTTGATTGCGTTAATTGATCCCAATGGCCATGCTATGACTTATACATATGATCCTAACGGCAAGGTTTTAACCCAGACGAATGCTTTAAATTTCACTACGACTTTCTCCTATGATCTCGCCGGTAATGTAGTCACCAGGCAGGATGCCAATGGTAAAATTACGACTTATACATACGATGTTTTGAACCGCCTGACCAATACGGCCTATCCCGATGGCACTGCGGTTGCCAATGTTTACGATGCCCTGGGACGGGTAATCTCGATGATCGATTCGACGGGCCAGACCGCATATACTTACGACGCCTTAAACCGTCAGGTAACTAAAACAAGCGTGGGGAATACTATCAGTTACACCTACGACGGAGAGGGCAATCGACTGACCAGTGTTGATCCAACGAATCGCACTGTTGCCAATACATATGATGCCTTAAACCGTTTAACTTCTGTTGAAGACCAAAACGGGACAACATCGTACGGGTACGACGCTAACTCAAACCGGATTTCCGTTACGGCTCCTAACGGGGTTTCAGAGAATTATACGTACGATGCTTTGAACAGGATTCTGACCGCGGTCAATCGGAATGGA
>JBLMZF010000080.1:0-29172 GCA_050258655.1 Deltaproteobacteria bacterium
GGCGATGATCTCCGTCTTCTTGCACTTGTTCGTATCCTTGAGCTCGGTCTCGACCTGGTGGAACGGCCGGCCGGTGATGGCGGCGAGCACCCCGAGCCCGACGGTGTTGACGAAAAGCTCGCTGCCTCCTATCTTGGTGGCCAGGTCATACATCGGCAGGTCGAAGAACCTGTTATCCACATCGGTCAGGTTGAACTTCTTGATGTCGGCGATGATCACCCCGCCCTGCGCCAGGTTCTGTAGATGGATGCTGACTGAGTGCCCGTCAAGGCAGAAGATGATGTTCGGCGACATGCGGGGGGAGTTGACGGGCCTGTCGGAGATGCGCAGCTGCACGTAGTTGTTGCCGCCGCGTATGCGCGACATGTAGTCGCGGTTGGCGAAGATATAGAAACCGGAATCCTTGAACAGGCGGGCCAGCGCCAGACCTATCGTCTCTATCCCCTGGCCTGCCTGTCCGGTTATCCTTATCGAAAGCTCATTGGGATATTCCATATCATGGCTCGAAGCGTATCGCGACGCCGGGGCACTGCTCGGCCGCGTCAACACAGGCCTCGTCCAGCCCCTCAGGGACGGACCCGGAACGGGCGAAGGCCCTTGATCCGGCGTCAATGCCGAAGGCTTTGGGGCAGAGCCGCGCGCAATGGGCGCATCCCTTGCAAAGCCCGGGTTCGATCACTATTCTCATATGCGCCTCTTTTAGTCACATAAAGCCCGCGTTTAAGACACCTGGAGCTCGCGGGAGTTCTGCCACAGCCCGTGTATATTGCAATAGCTCGAAGCCAGGAGCGTTCCGGGCTTATCCGTCTTGAAGCTGACCTGCGCGTCGGGCGCGGTGTAGACGGTGCTGGTATCGGTTCCCTGGACCGACGAACCGTGCGCCAGGAAATCGAAACGCGCGATGTGATACGGGAATTTCTCGCCCGCGGGCTTGAAGTAAAGGTCGATCCAGACGATATGGTGCTGGGTGGTGTTCGGATGCGGGATCTCCTTGCCTACCACGATCCGTACCGGGAACATCTCTCCCTTTTTTACGGTATCCGGCGCCTCGATGACCGGAACATGCTTCTCCGTCTTCCAATCCGCCGTCTGGAACTGCTGTTCTAAACCTGTCGTCGCGACTGCCATGTCCCCTCCTTTAGTTGTCAGATGCCCATCAACCTCGACAGCTCGGTAACGTGCTCTTCCTCGTCCATGATGATGTGCCGCATGTCGTGCTCGAGCCTCTCGAAGACGTACAGAAGCTGGTCGCGGTTATCGATGATCATGCGGTACGTCTGCTTGTACTGCTCTATGGCGTGCTTCTCGTTCTTCATGTTGGCGTCGAATATCTCCGGAAGGGTCTTGGCGGGCTTGGTCCCCGCTTCTCCCATCGCCGGTATGCCGCCCAGGTAATCGCCGATCAGGGTGCGGAATTTCTCCTCATGGCCGCCCTCATCACCCGCGATCTCCTTGAGCCTGCTGATGACGGGTTCGGCATTGACGCCCTTGACCTCTTCCGCGTGGGCCAGGTACTGGATGCGCGCGGCATGCTCCAGCTGAAGGTCAGCGTTAAGCGATTTGATGATCTCCTCTTTTATATCCGCCATTTCAACCTCCTCCATAGTTTCCGGGGGGGTTCCCTGATTCACAGATCCTCTCGAAGACATCGCAGGCAAGCCTTCTGGCCCCCCTGACGGCCATATCGCCGAGGGAAAGTATGCCGACCATGGCTCCCTCATGATCGACTATGACCAGGCGCCTGACCTGCTGTTCTTCCATCATCCTGGCGGCCTGTTCCAGCGGTTCATCCGAAAAACAGACGCTGACATCGCGGCTCATCACCTCGCTGACCCGCGTCTGGGAAGGATTAAGGCCGCGTGCGGTCGCCCTGATGACGATATCTCTATCCGTCAGGACGCCAACAGGTTGCTTATCATTATATACTACCAGGAACCCGACATCAAGACGATGCATCTTGGACGCGGCGTCCTTAAGGGACGAATCCGGAGCCACCGCGTCGACCTCGCGTGTCATCACGTCCCTGACCTTCATAGCGGAAGCCTTCCCCCGGTCTCCTGCTCGGCATATCTGCGCCTTCCCGGGAAAGACCTTTTATTGAGCACTCTTACGCCGGAATAGGTGACGACCGCCGCGATCACTATGGATATGCCCGCAGTAATGAGAGCCGGAACGGCCAGATCCTTCATTGTGGGCGAAAGCCAGAAGAAGACAGCCAGGAAGACGAAGACCAGGCCGATAGTCCAGAATATGGCGCTCGCGGCGAAAAAAGCGACGCCCTGGACGATGGTCCGGGTCTCATCGAACGCCTCGGTCGCGTACTGGCGCGCCTTGAGGTCGATATACTGCACCAGCAGCCTTCCCAGATCGCCGAAAATGTTCTTCATCGTCTGCCGCCGGTCCGGTTCGCCATTGTCCCGGCCAGCAGGCCGACCAGCATCAACGCGGCCGCCGCTTTCCATGGGTTCCTGCGCACGTAATCGCTGACCCTGTCGCCGGCCGCCTTGGTACCGTTGGCGGCTTTGTCGATGAGGCTTTTGGTGTCGTCGAAGAGGCTGTCAGCGAGCCCCTTCACCTTGTCTATCACTTCCACGCTGGAATCGACGAATATCTTCTCGACCTCCTCGGTGAAATGCGAAACGTCTGCCTTGAAACGGGAGGCGTACTCATGCTGTTCCATGTATCACCTCTTCTTGAGTTCTTTCCTGGCGGCTTCTATCTGCGTTATCGCGTCGAGGACATTGAACGGCTTCTTCAGGTAGTTATGAATCCCGCAGATGTTCATCAGCGGCAGGTAATCCTCCTTGAAATACCCTGTCACCGCGATTATGGGCAGGTTGGCGAGTTCAGGATAATGGCGCATCTCGGCCGCGAGTGAGAAACCGTTTATCTTGGGCATCTTCAGGTCAAGCAGCATCACGTTCGGATTTTCCCTCAGCGCCTTCTCGACGACCTGAGTGGGGTCGTTGACGGCGCTGACCTCGTAACCCACCAGGACCAGTGTCTCGCTAATCTCGGTGAGGAAATCCTTATCGTCGTCCACGATCATCACTTTAGTCGCCATACGTGCCGTACCGGATCACCGCGTCACCGCCTGCTGGAGGAAACCTTCCTCCACACAGACCTGTTCCAGGTCCTTGCGGTCGAGACGGGACAGGAGCGTCTTCTTCGTGTCGCGGTAGCCTGCGGCGATCAGCATAGCGATGATATACCGTTCCGGGATATTGAACAGCGATCTCACCGACGGGGCGTCGAAGCCGTCCATGGGATGCGTGTCCACACCGTAATATCTCGCCGCGTACATGAAGCTCATCGCGAAAAGACCGGCATTCCTGAGCGCGAACGCCTCGGACTGAGCCTGGCCCGAGTACTGGTCACGGGCAGTGCTGAGAAGCCGTTCCTTCTGGTCTTCACCGATATACCCCTTTATAGCCATATCCTGCGCGTCCACCGGCATGTACAGGTACCCTTCCCGGTCACCCAGGACGATCAGGGTCAGGGGAGCTTCCTCGATCTTGGCCTGTCCGTGCGCGGCCGCCCGCAGTTTCTTCTTGTTCTCGGTCTCGGATACGACGATGATCTTCCAGGGCTGGAGGTTCCAGGATGAAGGGGCAAGGCGAGCGAGCTCGTAGATCTGGCGCAGTAACGAACGGTCGATCGTCTTTGTGGTGTCAAAGAAGTTGACGGAGCGTCTTTCCTCGTAAACCTGTTTCAGGTCCATAGTCTAACCTGCTTTTCCTTTTCCCGTAAGTGGACTTTAGTCCAACACCGCATCCAACCTCGTAAGTTGCCCGCAGGCAACTTACGAGGTTGGAACGGTAATCGCTAGAACTTGAGGTTGACTGAAGCCGAAGCTCCGGTTTCGTCGATGAAACGCCCCTGGAGATCGATCGAGACGAAATCGTTCGGAACGATCGAAAGGCCCGCAAAACCGCCGACAGGGTCTTTATTCTTGGACCCGCTGAGGGCAAACGTGTTGCCGCCCGCGCTGACGTCAGTCTTAAGTTTCGTCTCCGAATAGACGGCGCCGGCGAAAGGAACGATGTAATAGATCTTGGCCGCCGCGCCCACCGCCACCTGCCAGTCATGCCACTTGGTCTTCTTATTATCGGAGAAAGCGGTGGTTTCAACGCCGTTGACCTCGAGCGTATCAGTTTTCAGATCGGTGATCTGGCGGTATTTTCCGTCGACAAAGAGACCCAGCCCGTAGTACTCGGGGAACCGGTAGATCAGGTAGTTCGCGCCCCCTCCGTAATACGCCCCGTCCTTGAAATTGAATCTGACGGAGTTGGAGCCGAACTGGCTGTTCTTCAATTTGGGATCATGGACCCAGCCGCCGAAACCGTAGAGGTCCCACGCGCCGAGTAAGTTGATGGTCGCTGTCGCCTTGCCACCGTAGAACTGGCTTTCCAGCTCGTTACTGTCCCCTCCTGTATCGGACTTGAGCTTAAGCTTGTCAAGGAACTCGCCCTGACCGGAGATGCTGAACTGGATCGGAGGAGGTTCGACTGTCTCTCCACCACCCCTGGGCGCTGTCTTGAGCGTCATGGGTATATCGACAGGAGCTGAATAGGCAGTCGAAAAAATCAGAAGACTGGACACGACGGCTAGAATGAATTTTTTCATCGCCTCATCTCCTTCTCTCTCTTCCTTATAATATTGCTGCTCCAAACGCGCGCTGTCCGAACTACATCTTCTATCTTACCTTTTTGCTACTTCCACAAGAATAGGAGTGCTCCCCTTTTTCCTGACCGGTTTCTACTGTGGTCGACTTAACTCATTGGGCCTGAGATGGTTCATTGCGGGGCTCAAGATGGAGTAACAGCGCAAGCGGAAAACGCCCGAAGAGCGAGCTCAGCGCAAGGGAAGGGCCTTGTCCGATCTCATCCCCCGTGAAGGTCTCCTGCCACTCTAAGGGAGCGTCTTCCGGAAGGGTTATCCTGGTGTCCTTCCAGACGTCTCCTACCGGATACTGGTTCTCCCCCACCAACCGGGTCAGGAAAAGCGGGGCTGCCGCCAGCGCCCAGTCATTCCCGCTCCTGCGGCAGAAGGATATGACACTGTCTTTATGTACGCCTTCCGTCTGCAGAGGGATATATGTCCCTCTCAGGAACAGCTCGGGCGCCCGTTTGCGCGCGTTGAGACATTTCATCACCGTGTAAAGCTTTATCGCGCCATTCTCCCTCTCGTCAAGCAGACGGCGGAAGAAGTCCTTCTCCTGCGACCAGCGTTTCAGGTCATCAAGGAAAGACTGACGGATCTTGAAATCGACCTGCCTGCGGTTATCCGGGTCCACCAGACACAGGTCCCAGAGTTCAGACCCCTGATAAAGATCGGGGATGCCGGGCGTTGAGCATTTAAGCAGGACCTGTGAAAGGGAGTTGAAGACGCCGTAAAAAGCGATCTTGCGCTGGAAAGCGGCGAACTCTGCCAGGAACACGTTGCCGGGAGCGGAAGCCAGCAGGGCGTCGATGAACTGAAGGCACCCGTTCTCGTACTCGCTGTCGGGTTTTATCCACGCCGTATGCGCTTTCGCCTCGCGCACGGCCTTGACGACATACTCCTTTATCCGCTGTGTGAAAGCGGCGTCATGCGCAGCGCAGAAGGGAAAGGAGCCGATAAGCGTCTGGTACAGGAAGTACTCATCGTTCTCGTCCGGCACGCGGACGCCGTTATGCAGCCGTTTCTTCGGCATGTTGAGGCGGTGCCAGGAGTTGACCGCCCTTTCCCATTCTTCGGGGAGCTCGCTCAGGACATTGATGCGGGCACGCGCATCCTCCCCTCTTTTGGTGTCATGGGTCGCTGTGGCGTTGAATGAAAGGGAAGAAGCCGAAAGACGTCCCCTGCAGAAATCATGGAATTTTTGGGCAGGTATACCGAACGTATCCGGTCTGCCGCCGACCTCATTGAGCGAGATAAGGCGGTTATAGACGTACAAGGCGGTATCCTCGAACCCTTTTGCCATTATCGGCGCCGTGAACTGCTGAAAACGCATCACAAAATCGAGAAGCAGCCTCTTTCCTTCCGCATCCAGCCCCTTCCTCAGTGAGAACAGGAGGAACCTGCGGATGAAGTTCATCTCGTAGACGAGGCCCGGGCTTTTCCTGCTCGCATTCTCGAGCGCCTGGTTGATCGACCGCATGTCCTCGTCGCGGATGGTCTCGCTGCCGATATACGTCCTGTATACGGGGAAGAAAGCGGCGAGCTCGACCAGCGCGCGCTTGAGGCCGTACAGTGTTATATCGCGCCCGTACCTGTCGTTCTGGGAGATCCGCATCATCACCGTGGCAAGGTTGTCGATATTGCCCGCCATATACTTGCCGATGATCAGCCTTTTCTTGTCCGAGACCAGGTCCTCATATGACTGGTTCTCGCCCGAGAAATTCCGGTAGAGCCTGGTGAACTCCTCCTCATTGCCATGGGCGCAGAAAAGGCTGTTCAGGAAGAACATGAAGTCATATCCTGTCGTCCCCTGCACGTCCCAGTCGCGCGGGAGCGATTCGCCGTCCGCCAGTATCTTCTCGACGGTCACATACACCCCCCCTGTCTTTGATTTTATCCTGCGCAGATAGGTCGAAGGGTCATAGAGGCCGTCGATATGGTCGACGCGCAGGCCGGTGACAAGGCCCGCCCGGATGAGCTGGAACACGAACCTGTGGACGTGCTCCATCACCGCCTCGTCCTCGATGCGCAGTGAGATCAGCTCGTTTATGGTGAAGAAACGGCGGTAGTTTATCTCCTCAGTCGCCACCTTCCAGAATGAAAGCCGGAAGGACTGCTCCGACAGCAGGTCGTCGAGAGGATCGAAACTCGCGGGGTCGCTGGCGCGGCCGTTGAAGTAGGCGATATTCGCGTCCATGAACTGCCGTATGACCGCGTTATGGTTGTAGAAGTCCCAGAGGATATGCTTGGCGTGCCTGATCTGGTCGTACTTCTGATTTGCCGTGTTGAGGCTGGAAAGCGGCTCGAAGATCCTCAGCGCGCCGAGAAAGCTGATGAAATCGGGATTGCCGGCGTTCTTTTCCTCAAGCTCGTTTATCCTGCGGCCGAAGACCTTGCCGTAAGACTTGAGCCTCAGCGGCAGCTTCAGGTCATAGTACCTGATCGAAAGCCCGGACTCGTCGTACTTGAGGCTTATCTCGCTGTTCTCGAGCGCGTCCGCGTAGAACGATCCCAGCAGCGGCACCAGCACCCTTCCCCGCAGAGTGCCGAACGGATGGTCCCACTCGATGTCAAAGAAGCTGAAATAGCGGGAGTTGGTGCCGTTCTCGAGCACGTCCAGAAGTAGCCTGTTCTCCGAGTCGAAAGCCCTGTGGGTGGGGCCGAGGGCCTGGATCCACCCCATGGAGAGCGAGCGGAAAGCCGCCACCAGCTCGCGGAACTCCTTTTCCGTGCCGAGCTCCGGGTTGAGCTCGTTATGCTCGACCACATCGTAGCCGTGCATGCTCCCTTTCCTCGCCTTGAAGATGGGTGAGGCGTAGACATCGGTCACCCCCAGCTCGTTAAGGTACGCGCTGACGCGCCTGGCCGCGGCGAAATCGAAGAGGCGGTTGAACTGCAGCCTGTATGTGGATAACGGGACCCTCATCTTACGCTATCTTGACCCTGAGAAAATCGCCGAAGCGGTTGAAGTGGCTGACCCAGTCCCTCGCCAGGTCGTCCCCCTTCTCCGCTTTTGCTTTCATGTGGGAATACAGGCGCTTGCCGACCGCGAAATAGATGTTCTGGGACTTGCCCAGCTCAAGCGTCATCCCCAGCGGCTTGACCACCTTGAGCAGCGCCTCCGCCCTGCGCAGCAGTTCGACCTCCTGCGGATGCCTGGACCATTCGCGCATCATGCCGTCGATCTTCCTTCCGGTGATGAACCCGAGCGTCAGCCGGTCGATCGAGAACTTCCACTCCAGCGCCTTTTTCACGTTCGCGTCGAGCCTGGCCGGATCGGTATCGGGCTTCGCCATCTCGTTGAGGATGTCCTTGTTGAGCAGGATCTCCTCGGTATTCTCCATGATCTTCGGGAGCGGTACGTTCATCTGCTTCATGACCTGGATTATTGAGAAGTGATGCTCGTTGATCTGTCTGAGCGCCGTCTCCAGCTCCCTGATGCTTGAATCGAGTATCTTGTTGAGGATCTCCCTCTGCTCGTCCTTGAATAGATGCCAGAGGGTGTAGTTGTCCGACGGGAAATGCTTCTGCATCAGCTGGATGGTCTGGGAGATGTCGCCGCGCTGGAAGGCCTCGCTGAGCTCCTGCCGGAAACGCAGGAAAGCCGCCTCCTCCATGTCCTGCCTGACCACGCCGAACACATTGTGCTCTCCTATATGAAGCACGCAGTAGTTGATGGTACCCTCCTCCCAGTGGACATTGGACCGGATATGCGCCTTGCCCAGTGCCATGCGCTGCCTGCCCACCTCATGGAGGTCGAGGACCAGGTTGTCCACCGTGAAACTGTAAAGCCGTGAGATCTTCGGGTACTCCTTGAAGAGCAGCGATATGGCGTAATGCGCCCCCACACGCTTGAAATCGAGGACCGCCGGCCGCACGAGCTTTTCGTACACGGCTTTACCCGTCTGGTACTCCCGGAGATTGCTGGGAGCCCGTTCCAGGAGCTCCATGAAGACGTGCTCGAGGTCCATCCCGCTCATCTCGCCGGCTATCTGCAGCGCGCGCGCGGCGTACATCAGCACCTGCACGGTCTCGACCCCCGAGATCTCGTCGAAGAACCAGCCGCAGCTGGTGTACATCAGCATTGCGGCCCGCTGCATCTCCAGGAGCTTGAGCAGGCGGACCTTGTCGTCATGGGCCAATTCCCTTCCCGTGTGCTCGAACAGGAACCGGTTGACGTTCTGCGTCGAACGGTCGAGGATCACGTGGATATAGTCGTTGCGCAGGGCCCAGGGGTCCTGGACGTACTCGCCGGCGCAGTTCTCATAGATCCGGGCGATATTGTCCCTGAGCCAGTCCATCGCGCCCCTGAGCGGAGCCCGCCATGACTGGTTCCATTCCCTGTGCATCCCGGAATTACAGCCGCAGTTGCCCCGCCACCGTTCCACCCCGTGGAAACAGCTCCAGGATGACGCCTCGAACACCTGGACCTCGTGCTGCGGGGGATTGCGCTCGAGGAACTGGCCGTACACGGTTATGTTCCCCAGTTTGTTGGTCTCCAGGAAATAAAGGCAGTAGGCAAGGGCCATATCGCCGAACGGATGATGGTGGCCGTACGATTCCCCGTCAGTGGCGATGCTGACGATCTGGTCCTCCCCGTCCTCTGAGAAGTTCGCCGAAAGCGATTTGGCGAAATGCTCCCCGTTGTCGAGCATGTTGGAGAAAGCGATGCTCTGCGAGACCGGCCCGTTATAGAAAAAGAGCACGATGCTCTTTCCGGAAGGCAGACGGCACAGATACGGTTTCCTTGTATCTATCCTGCCGCCCGAGGCGTCTTCCCATCTGTCCGCGCCTATCCGGCGGCACGCCTTTGCCTGGGTCGGCGAGAGGATGGTGAACTTGAAGCCTTCGCC
Source organism: Deltaproteobacteria bacterium (assembly GCA_050258655.1). Lineage (GTDB taxonomy): Bacteria > Omnitrophota > Gorgyraeia > Gygaellales > Profunditerraquicolaceae > JBLMZF01. The sequence continues at coordinate 9,516 of JBLMZF010000080.1, forward strand.
GGCAAGCAGCTCCAGTGTCGGGGTGTCGACCGCGGTTTCGGGGAGCCACATCCCCTCAGGCTGCCTGCCGAACCTGAACACAAAGTCCTCTTTCCCCCATTTGACCTGCGTCACCCTGTCCCTTTCGTTGGCGAGAGGCATGATCATATGGTTGTAGCACTGCGCCAGCGCGGCCCCATGTCCGGAAAAGTTCTTCCGGCTGTTCCTGTCGGCCTCGATTATGGCGTTGTATATCTCGGGCTCATGCAGCTGCATCCACAAAAGGAGGGTCGGACCGAAATTGAAACTGATCTTGTTGTAGTTGCAGACGATGTCGATGATCTTGCGCTCATAGTTGAGGATGCGCGAGTCCGTGTTCGGCCCGTAGCACTGGGCGCAGATGCGGGCGTTCCAGTCATGATAGGGGTAGGCGCTGTCCTGGAGCTCCACCTCCTCGAGCCAGGGATTCTCCCTCGGAGGCTGGTAGAAATGACCGTGTATGCAGATATGTTTTTCCATCCCCTATGACTCGTCTGTATACAATACGAAATTGTACGGCGCAAGCTGGAGACGGTCGCCTTCGGGGTGCAGGACTTCAGACGACGCGATGCCTGGACCAAGCCACCGGGCGTCGGCGGAATCGGCTGCCCGTTTGAAGCCGTGTCCGAGCCCCGGCACGCGCGCCTCGCGCGGCTCGGACGAGAAGTTGGCGCAGCAGAGGGCGGACTTCTTACCGTCACCGCGCACGAACAGCAGAACCTTCTTATCCTCGTCGCACAGCACGACGCGGGTATCAGGCTCGCTCTTTACGGCAAGCGACCTGAGCCCGGCCCTGAGGCCGGTAAGCGTACGGTAATATTCCAGCATGGCCCGCCCCTTGCCCTCGTCGCGCGCCTCCCAGCGCAGGCGCGACCGCTCGAAGGTCTGCGCGGAATGAGGTTCGGGCGGTTCGCTGTTCCAGACGAAATCCTTGAACTCGTTCTTCCTGCCCTCAGAGACCGCACGCAGCAGCTGGGCGTCGGAATGGTCGACGAAATACAGGAACGGGGCTTCCTCCGCGTACTCCTCGCCCATGAACAAGAGCGGCAGGTACGGGGACGAAAGGAGCACACCCGCCGCGAGCTTGAGCGCCTCGAACGGGACAAGCGTGGAGAGCCGTTCCCCGAAAAGACGGTTGCCTACCTGGTCGTGGTTCTGGTTGAAAGCGACGAACCTCGCCGGCGGCATGCCCAGCGATGAGCTCCCGTAATGGCGCTTGCGGAACCGCGAATAGTCCCAGGAATAGACGAACCCCTGCTCAAGCGCCTTGCCGAGCTGCGACACCTTCCCGTAATCGGCATAATATCCCGACGTCTCGCCTGTAAGCAGGGTATGCACGCTGTGGTGGAAATCGTCGAGCCACTGTGAATCGACGCCCCACCCCCCCTGCTCGTGCTTTCTGATCACGCGGACATCGTTCAGGTCGCTTTCGGCGATAAGCCAGAGCTTTTTACCGTTCTTCGCGGAAAAAAGCCTTGTCTTAAACGAGATCTCCTGGAGGATGTGGCGGGCGCTCAGGTCGATGATGAACTGGATCGCGTCGAGCCTGAGGGCATCGATATGATAGTGATAGAACCAGAAGAGGACGTTCTTGGTGGCGAAGTTCCTGACCTCGTCGGCGAAGGTCCCGTCGTAGTTGACGCTCTGTCCCCAGGGGGTGGCGCAGCGGTTGGTGAAATAGGGACCGAACGAGGAAAGGAAGTTGCCTTCGGGCCCCAGATGGTTCAGGCAGACGTCGAGGATGACCGCCAGTCTGTGCCGGTGGCAGGCATTGACCAGTTCCTTGAGCCCCTGGGGTCCGCCGTAGCTGTTCTGCACGGCGAACAGGTACGTGCCGTCGTAGCCCCAGTTGCGCGCTCCCGGGAACTGCGCGACCGGCATCAGCTCCACCGCGGTCACGCCCGCCTGTTTCAGGGCCGGCAGGCGCGGTATCACGGCCTGGAATGTGCCTTCTGGAGTGAACGTCCCGACGTGCAGTTCGTATATGACCGCCCTGCGCAGATCGAAGCCTTTCCATGCCTGGTCGTTCCAGCGGAACGAGTTGTGGTCGACGACCTCGGAAGGGCCTTGAACGCCCTCAGGCTGATAATGGGAGACCGGATCGGGACGGCGGGTACCGTTGACATCGAAGAAATAGCGCGTCCCGGAGGCGATATCGGGGAGGGCCAGCTTCCAGTATCCCCTGCCCGCCGGTTCCATCGGGAAAACAGCTTCCCTGGGAGAGACGATCTGAAGAGACATCTCCTGCGCGAAGGGTGCCCAGACATGGAACCGGCATTTCCCGTCGAGATAATGTGCGCCTATTTTCATCGGGGAAAAAGGATAAATCGGGGGGATGCGGGGGGATTAAAATGAGGAAAAATGCACCCGGTGCGGAAAAGGTCTATCTCTATTATAACACACTACGTCTTACATATGCTTTAAAGCCTCGGTCATCACGGGCAGGACTGCCTCTGTCTCTTCTTTCGAGAGACGGCCGAGCTTGGCGAAGCGGAAATTACCTTCGGAATCCTTGTTCTCCCTGACGATCTGGAGTTTCAGGGGGCCGTTGTTGTAGGAATAGACGCTGACCGTGATCCTGCCGCCGTCCGTTTCGATGATCTTGGAGAACAACTGGTTGTCAAGACTGCTGTCGTAAGGCATGAAGACCTCCTCGTTGGTTGTGTTGTGCGACGGCTTCTCCGGCGGCCATGCCCGAGGCCCAGGCCCAGGCGAGGTTGAATCCTCCCCGCCTTCCGTCAACATCGAGCACTTCGCCGCAAAAATAAACGTTGTCAGCCAGCTTCGAACGCAGCGTGAGCGGTTCTATCTCCGATGCCGCCACCCCGCCGCGGGTGAATTCAGCCTCATTCCAGCCGCGCGTCCCGGTTACGGTGAACTTCCGCTCCTTGAGCGTCGACGCTATCTTTGAAGGGCTGCGGCTCCGAAGCAGGTCGGCCATGGCCGGGCCGAACTTGTTCGGCAGGATCCCGACCAGCAGGTCCTCCGGCGATCCCTTCCTGTCGATACGTTCCTGGAGCAGTGATTCCAGGGCTCCGCGCTCCATGAACGGGACAAGGTCGACATCAAGGCGGACGTCCTTCTTTTTCTCCCTGTTCAGGGCGACAGAGGCTTCGGCGCTCACATCGAGGACCGCCGTCCCTGAAAGACCGTACTGCGTGAATATCAGCTCGCCCTCGGCCCGGGCGCGCCTGTTGCCGTCGACCACGCAGGAGACCGAGGCGTTGATCTTCTGTCCCTGCAGGTGGTGGCAGAGTTTATCGTGCGCAAGCAAAGCCACGCATGACGGCACGGGTTCGACGATCCTGTGGCCGAGCGACTGCGCCAGCCTGTAACAGCTCCCGTTCGAACCGAGCGCCGGGTACGACCTTCCGCCGCCACAGACGATCGCGGCGGAACATTCCAGTGACTTGCCCGAAGAGTCGCTCAGGCAAAGCCCCTTGTCTGACGGCCGGATCGCGGCGACCTCGAAGTTGTATTCGACCGGGACGCCCAGCCTCTCGAGCTCGAGCTCGAACGCCCTGACAACGGTGGCCGCCTGATTGGTGACGGGGAACATCCTCTCCCCGTCCGCGTATATCTGGAGACCCAGCCCTTTCAGGAAATCGAGGACGCGTTCCCGGGTAAATACCGAGAATACCGACGATACGAGACCGGCGGCTTCCCTGTTGTATGAGTCCGCGTCAAACCGGACATTGAGCAGATTGCAGCGGCCGCCGCCTGAAGCGAGGACCTTCTTGCCGGGTTTCGACAGCCGTTCCACAAGAAGGACGTTGCCCGAGCGCTTTCGGCAGCTGATCGCCGCCGACATGCCCGCCGCTCCCGCTCCGATGATGACGATAGGCGGATGCGAATGCTTTTCCATTGTGCCGTAAATAGTGACAGCAACAAGGATTATAGCACGAAATGTCTTAAATGGCGAGGCACTTTTCTATTGCGGATACAAGGGTCTCCTTGTCCACCGGCTTCACCAGGTAGCCGTTGCCGTAAAGGGTGGATGAGGTCACCTTGGAAGAGTCGTCCCCGAGGGCGCTAAGCATCAGGACCGGGATATGGCTCGTATTCTCGCTCCCCTTGATGCGTGAAAGGATATCGAAACCGTTCACCCCGGGCATCATGATATCGAGCAGGACGATGTCCGGCTGGAACTCGCGGATGTTCCTCTCAGCCGAGAGATTGTCGGAGATCATCACCTTGTACGCGCCTTCGAACTCGAGCGTTGACTTGACCAGGAAAAGCAGGTCCTTTTCGTCGTCTATAACCAGGACTTTTTTCACTGAACCCTCCTTTTTCGATCGTCATTCGACCGATTCAAGCTTCTTCCTGAGCGCTGTCACTTTAAGGACAGACCTGATCGAAGCGGCAAGCTCATCCGAACTCACCGGCTTGGCGATGAACCGCTGTCCGCCGATATCGCCGAGGAAGCTCTTCCCCACCTCTTCCTTTGTCACCACGGCCGTCAGGAACACGACGGGTATCCCCTCGCGCGTCAGCTCCTGCGCGATGTCCGGCCCGCCCAGCCCGGGCATCATGATATCGAGCAGGGCGATATCGGGGCGGAACGACCGGGCGGTCTCCAGCGCCTGGCCGCTGTCGCTGCAGGCAGCTACTTCGAATTCGTCCCCGCTCTCCAGGTTGCGCTTCACGAACACGCAGAAATCCATCTCATCATCGACAATAAGTACTTTCGTCTTATTCCCCATGCCCCCTGCCTCCTTCCATAGCCGGCTCGGTCCCAAGAACGCACTGCACCGGCACCTTGAGCGTGAACGTGGTCCCTTTTCCCGCCTGGCTGTCGACCTCGATACTGCCGCCGTGGCGCTCGAGGATCAGATGGACGATGCTCAATCCCAGGCCGGTGCCCTTGCCGGGTCCCTTTGTGGTGAAGAACGGGTTGAAGATCTTTTCCCTTATTTCTTCCGGAATGCCGGTCCCGGTATCAGAGACCTTCGCGGTCATGTACCTGCCGTCAGGATCAAGGCTTGCGCAAAAGCTCAGCGTGCCGCCTGACGGCATGGCGTCGAGGGCGTTCGACGAAAGGTTGAAGAATACCTGCCTGAGGAGGTTCATATCGGCGCTGATGACCAGGGGATGATCAGAGACAAGCTTCTCTACCTTGACGTTCTTCAGATACGCCTCGTTCTTGATCAGCGATGTGACCTCGTCGAAAAGCCTGGCCACATCCACATCGCCCGCCTGAAGGGTGGAACTGCGCGAGAACTGAAGCAGGTCGGTGATGATATTGTTCGCGCGGCCGATCGATTTCTTGATGATCGCTATCGACTCGTCCTCCCCCTGCGGTCTGACGGTGTTATTGAGGGATTCGACGCCCATCATGATAATCGCCAGGGGATTCCTGATCTCATGCGCGATGCCGAAAGCCAGCTGGCCGACAGCCGCCAGCTTCTCACTCTGGAACAGCTGCTTCTCGGTCTCATCAAGTTCCCTGATGATGCGCTTGAGCACGTCGACCTTCTCGAGCAGCTGGCCGTAGAGCCGGTAGTTCTCGATTATCGCCGCCGCCTCGCCGACAAGCACCGAAAGCAGGGTCATGTCGCGGTCGGAGAACGGTTCGTCCACAAGCTTGTCGGTCACGTTGATGACACCGAAGACGTGCCCTTCCTGCAGGTACCTGCTGACGAGCGGAAGGCTCACGAAGTATTTGGAGCGGTATCCCCGCCGGTCGGCCATCTGCGGGTCATGCTCCCTGCCGATGAACGGCTGGCCGGTGCGCAGCACCTTCCCGACGATGCTTTCCTCCGGGGGGACGAAGCTCTGCTTGACGATATCGTCCTTGAGACCGAAGGCGGAGCGTATCCTGACCAGGGTGTTGCCTTCCCTGAGCATCAGCGAACCGCGGTCGGCCTTGACGAGCCTCAGGGCGGCCTTGAGTATGCTGTCGAACAAGAAGCCCGGATCGATGTTCGCGGTCAGCGTCTTGCTGATCTCGAAAAGCGTCATCAGCTCGCTGAGCTCGATATGGTTGATCGACGAGCTCTGCCGTTCGATGCAGCGCGACACGGTGGACTTCAGCTCCAGGATATCGAACGGCTTGCAGATGAAATCAAAAGCCCCGATCTTGATCGCATCGACCGCGCCCTCGATGGTCGGGTAACCGGTGATGATGATGACCTCGGTGTAGGGGTTTATCTTCTTGACCTCCCTGAGCACGTCCAGTCCGCTGACCTTCGGCATCTTCAGGTCCGTGATCAGCACGTTGAAGAACCTCGACCGCAGATGTTCGAGGGCCGCGGCACCGCCGTCGCAGGTCTCCAGGTCGTACTCTCCGCCGCCGAGCGTGCGCTCGAGCAGTTCCCGCACTATGGGCTCGTCATCGACTACAAGAATGCGCTTTTTCATCATTTCTCCCTGTACGGAAGGCTGATGATGAAACAGGTGCCTTCCCCCACGGTGCTTTCCACCTTTATCCTCCCGCCGTGTTCCTCGATGATGCGATAGACGATGGCGAGTCCGAGGCCTACCCCTCCATTCGGCGATTTTGTGGTGAAGAACGGATTGAAGATGCTTTCCACATTGGAATCAGGTATCCCGCAGCCGTTGTCCTTGAAATAGACCTCGACACCGCTTGCACCGCCAAGCGTGGTGATGACTATTTCGCTGCCTTCCGCCCGTCCGCAGGCCACCAGCGCGTCGCGCGCGTTGGTCAGCAGGTTCAGGAACACCTGCTGGAGCTGGTTCGAGTCGCCCAGGATACGCGGCAGGCCGGCGGCAAGCGAAGTCCTCACGGTTACGTTGTTGACTTTAAGCTGCGCCTCAAGGAGCTGCACCGAGTCCTGTATCGGCCCGTTGATATCGATCTCGTCCATCGCGTATTCCGACTTGCGGGCGAAGAACCGCACGTTACTGATTATCTTGTCCATCCTGTCGGCCTGGTCGATGATCTTCTGCAGGTCATCTTTGACAGCGGAAGGAACGACCTGCCCGCAGAGGATAGCCTGCGCGAACCCCTTGATCCCCGTCAGAGGCTGGTTCAGCTCGTGGGATATCCCCGCCGCCAGCTGGCCCATCGCCGCCATCTTGCTTGCCTGTATGACCTCGCGCGAATAACACAGCAGCTTCTGCTCCTGTTTCTTGCGCTCGGTGATATCGCGGATGATGACCATGTCGGTGGGCTCGTCCTGGTACCTGATCACCACCGCGGAGACCTCGGCCTGCTTCAGAGACCCGTCCCTGCACTGCAGCCCTATCTCGTACCGCTGCGCCGCGTCCATTCCCGCCATGCGCATCATGTACCGTTCCCGGAAAACGCTGCGCTGGTCCGGCTCGACGAACTCCCAGAAAGGCCTCCCTCTCATCTCGTCCCGCTCAAACCCGACCATCCGCGCCATCGCGGGATTGACGAACTTCAGGACCTCGTCCTGGATCATGATGACCCCTTCCTGCGCGCTCTCGACCAGCGACGAGTATTTTTCTTCCGACTCACGCAGGAACTTCTCCGCCTGCACCCGCTCGTTGACCTCTTCCTGCAGATTACGATTGAGCGCCTCCAGCTCTTCCTTCTTCTCCTGCTCCTTCTCGAGCGAGAGCTTCTCCCGCTCAAGGTAGTATTTGAGGTCCCTGGTCATCTTGTTGAACAACCGGGTCAGCGAGCCGATCTCGTCCTCGCGGGTCACCGCGATCTCATCGTCGAAGTCCCCATCCGAGACACGGTTCATGCCGCGTTCGAGCTTCTTTATAGGAAGGACAATGACCTTGAGCAGGAAATAGACCGTGAGCACGCAGGTGGCGACGATGCCCAGGAGGGAAAGCAGTATATTCCGGCTGCTTATCTTCCTTATCTCGGCGAGGACAGGTTCCATCTCGAGGTCGACGACCAGCGCGCCCAGCATCTTTTTCCCGCCGCCATGACAGCCGTGGCAGCTGCGTTCGTTGCGGACCGGTTTGATGACCTCGTAGATCTGCCTTCCTGTCAGGGGATCGGTGCCGAACTCCCTTTTGCCCTGTCCTAGGGATAGCGCCGCCCTGTCGTCCGCATCCAGATGCCTGCCGATATACGCCCGGCCGGAGCTCCTGCGGATCATTCCTTTGTCATCGACCAGGGAAGCGGTATCGGACTTCCTTTCCTTCCCGTAACCGTCGAAGATCAGCTGGATAACGTCCTGGTCTCCCTGGAGCATGGGATGTCGTATGGCAGCGGCGATGATCTCTGCCGTCTTGACCGCTTCCTCATCTCCTTTCGCCAGCAGAAGTCTTCTCTGGTTGGAAACGTTCATGACCATCATCAGGGAGAAGAAAAAAATAAGGACTGAACAGAGCAGGAGTATGCTTTTCAGTCCCAGTGATCTACGTACATCTCTTAGCATAGGTGATAATAGAATGTAGTTTGATAAACTGTTTATGCTAAGCGGATTATACTACGTTATACTATATTGTCAAATGCTATTTCAGGGGCAGGCGGATGGTGAAGCAGGTGCCGGCATCGGGCCGGCTCTGGACGCGGATGGAGCCTTTGTGGTTCTCGATTATCCTGCGGCTGATGGCAAGCCCCAGCCCCAGGCTCCCGCTCTTCCTGGAATGGAACGGTTCGAACAACTCGCCGAGCTCTTCTTCGGGGATACCCTTGCCGGTATCGCTGACACTGACGCTCAGGTACGGATCGGAGTAATCGCCGTCTTTCCTGAGGGTCTGAACGATCTCGAGGTCGCCCCCCAGAGGCATCGCCTGGACGGCGTTAAGGACGACGTTCATCATGACCTGCTTGATCCTTCCTTCGTCAGCCTGTATCGGCATATCGACCTCGGGCCGGAAAGCGACCCGGATACCCCTCACGGAGAGATCGTGCGTGAACATCTTGATCACGCCCTCTATGACAGCCCTGACACTCGTCTCTGTCTTCACCACCTCATCGACGGCTGAAAGTTCGGAAAGCTCCTTGAGCATGCGCTCCCACCGTTTCATCTCCTCGGGAATGAGCTTGTTGAACGTCTCGACGAACTGCTTGTCGGCATGGCGCTTGGGGAACATCTGCACGAACGACTTGAGAGCGACAATGGAGTTCTTGAACTCGTGGGTGATGCAGGCGGAAGCCTGGCCTATGACAGAGAATCTTTCCATCGCCTTGGTCCTCTTGAGCTTGTCAGTCATGCTGTTGAATGTTTTGAACAGCTGGCCGATCTCATCGTACCGGCGCTGGCGGATCTTATTGTCGAGGTTTCCCTCCGCGACCTCCCTCATACGCGCGACCATCGCCTTGAGCGGATGGGCCAGCAGGCGCGCCAGCACCACGCTCAGCGCGATCACGAACGCCTCGATGAACAGCAGGAACATCATCGACTGCCTGCGCATCTTCTCGCTGAACTGCAGCGCCTCGGACTTCTCCTGCCTGAGCACGACCGCCCAGCCTGTCCCCCTGACAGGCGAGAAGGAACTTATCCATTGCCTTCCGCCGGAGGTCAGGTCCATGGAGCCCCTCCTCCCGTTCAAAGCCGCGCGCACATCGGGGCTGGAGGAAACGATCTCGCCTGTGAACATGCGCTTCTTGTCCTGGGCGGCAAGAAGCCTGCCGTCATCAGAAACGATGAAGACACGGCCGGTCCGGCCGAGCGTTATGCCGTCGATTATAGTCCAGAGGAAACGCAGGTTGATGTCCGCGATAAGCGCTCCCGCGAATACCCCTTTGTCCTTTACAGGGACAGCGAGGATAAGCCGGGGGAAACGCTCTTCCTCGTTCACTCCCGAAAGATAACCGCCGGCTGTCCTGACCGTCTTGAGAGCGAGCTGGAAAGCAGGCGGCAGAGAACGCACCTCCATCTCGGAACTGGCGACGACATTTCCCTGCCCGTCTACCGCGGCGATGCGCTGGAAGAACGGGTAATTGAGGACAAGGTTGACAAGGACGCTTTCCTGGCTCCAGGGATCAAGGCGCGTTGAGGCGATGTTTGCCGATACGGATATAAGGGTATCCTGGGGAAAGCGGATAAAATCGCTGATCTCCTGCGAGATGCGTCCGACGATCTCGGAATGGTTGTCGAGGACCGAGGATTTGACCGCCTGCCGGCTGTTCTTGATCAGCAGGAAACAGAGGATGATGACGGGGATGTTCACGGCCAGCAGGAGCATGACCGCCAGCTTTGTCCAGATGCGCCGGTAGAAAAGCTCGAGGAAAAGGCGCCGGGAACGCCGGACGATCCTGGCGAGCAGATGTCTCATAGCGGGGACCCTTCCTTCTGCCTGAACTGTTCGTCCCACATCCGCCAGTAATGGCCCCGCGCCTCGATAAGAGACCGGTGATCCCCCTGCTCGACTATCCGCCCCTCATCGATGACGACGATCCTGTCAGCGGCCTTGACGATACCCAATCGGTGAGCGATGACGATCGTTGTCCTTCCGGCCATGACCCGCTCATAGGCGTCATCGACGATCGACCGCTCTGTCAGGGAATCTACAGCCGATGTGGCCTCATCAAGGATAAGGATGCGCGGATCACGCACGATCGCGCGGGCAATGGAGATCCTCTTGCGCTGACCGTACGAAAGCCTGACACCTCCCTCGCCGACGGCCGCGTCATAGCCGCCCGGAAGCCGGAGGATGAAATCATGGGCGTTGGCGGCTTTGGCCGCGGCCTCCATCTCGCCGCAGCCGGCATCAGGCCGGCCGTAAAGGATATTGTCCCGTATGCTGCCCGAGAAAAGATAATCGTCCTGAAGCACCATCGCCATGCAGCCGCGCAGCGACTTGAGCGTGGCGCGGCGGATGTCCCTGCCGTCGACCGTTATCACACCGTCTGACGGATCGTAAAAACGGAGCAGGAGATCGATCAGAGTTGTCTTTCCGGCGCCGCTTTTTCCCACGATGGCGACCGTGCTTCCGGCGGCTATATCCAGGTCAACGCCTGAAAGCACCTCTTTGCCGCCCGGATAGGAGAAAGAAACGTGATCGAAACGTATATGGCCGCGGACAGCGGCGAGGTCCGAAGCGCCGGGGACATCATCGACATCAGGCCTGCACGAAAGCACGCCATTGATGCGGTCGATGGCCGCGCAGGCCTCCTGATAATAATTGCCGATCACGGTCATCCGGATCACCGGGGCGAAGACCATGCCCAGATAGGCCAGAAAAGCGACAAGCGAACCCGCGCTCAACGATCCCCTGATGGCGAATACCGCTCCCACAAAAAGGGCGCTGGTAAGCCCGAAATAACTGAAGAACTCGGACCCCATCCAGAGGAGGAACCCTCTTTTGTGGCTCTTCATCGCGGCTGACCTTATCTCCCCCTGTTTGGCATCGAAGAGCCCGGCCTCATATCCTTCCCGTCCGAAACCCGCGACCACCCGCATCCCGTTGAGGACCTCCCCTATCCGGGAGGTAAGCTCCGCGTACTTTTTCCTGACCAGGCTCAGCCTCCCTCTCAGCTCCGGAGTGGCCTTGATGTACAGGATTACGAAGAACGGGATGAACAGCATGGAGATCAGGGCGAGCTGCCAGCTCAGCACGAACAGGACGACCAGAAGGAACAGGGCCATGAACAGGGAAAAGATGAAGTCGATCATCCCGCCAAAGAGGAAGTTTTTGATGCTGTCGACGTCGCCGATCAGCCCCGAGATGACCGTGCCGGCCGCGACCTTCTCCCTGTAGCTGACGGACAGGGCCTGCAGATGCCAGTAGATGCGGGTGCGCAGGTCATAGACCGAGTTCTCGCCGATCAACGCGAAGAGGTACTCACGGATAAAACCGAAAAGGAACTTGAGGGCCGACACCGCGATCATACCGCCCGCGATCCCGCAAAGCAGTCCGAGGTCGCGTTTGGGGATGACATCGTCCACCACCATCTTGATCGCCCAGGGATACACAAGGTCGAGCAGGCTGGCGACGAGGATCGCCAGGAAGGCGACAAGCGCCGTCTTACGATAGGGTACGATCAATCTCCAGAACTGTCTGATCCTGTTCTTCACTTCAGGCCGCCCTGCTGTTTTCATACTCGAGCTTGATCAGCTCAGGGATTATCCGGTCAAAATAACCGCGTTTGCAGACAAGCGAGGAGAAGTCGCGGTTCTCGACGAACGAAAAGAACCTGCATCCACCCTGGCACATCGGCACGTAGGGGCAGTCGGCCGGGCACTTCTTCCAGGCGTCATGCCCGCCCAGTTCACCGAGCCTGCCGTTGAGCTCCTCCTTTGAGACCTTGCCGACGGAGAACTCCGGATAGCCGAGGAGAGCGTTGCAGGCATAGATGTCCCCCAGGGGATCGATGGTGACACCGGCTCCTTCGATGATCAGAGAGCAGGCGTTGACACCGAGACCCGACAGGGCCCTGCGCCCTCTCCTGGCTATTTCCTTCTTGACAGCCAGGACCTCATCGAACATCCCTTCCTTGCCGAAGGACGAAAGGCATTCATTGAGCTCAATGGCGCCCGGATTTGCCCTGGGTCCCAGGCGGGGGGCTATGGGAAGGAAATCGATATGCTTGAGCTTTTTCAGCAGCCCCTCAGCCTCAAGGTAGTCAAGGAACGGCGGGATGAGCGGAAAGCTCTCACGATCGAAATTGCCGACTATGGAAACCGGCACCCTGTCGGCCACCGCCTTGATGTTCCCCATCACGATGTCGAACGTCGGCCGTCCGTCAGCGAAGGGCCGGTGCGCGTCGTGCGCCTCACGGTCGCCGTCCACGCTCACCCTGACGCTGTCAAGGCCAAGCGGGAGCAGGTCATCGACCAGCGCGGGCGACAGAAGACTTCCGTTGGTGATCATACTGAAGGCGAAATCGACGTCCCTGCCGGCTGTCCAATCACGGAGCCGGCGGCTGATGGAATAGATCGGACGGGTGTTCAGGAGAGGCTCGCCTCCGTAAAAGACGACGAACAGACGCTTGATGCCCCGTTTCTCGACCTGACCCTCGATCCAGGAAACGGACGCGTCGGCCGTGCGCTCATCCATCGACAGGTTGCGCTTGACCGATTCCTCGAAACAATAGACGCAGCGGAAATTACAGGCGTAGGTGGTCAGGACCGTCACTTCGAAGGGGAAACTGCCGGAGCCGGCCTTGAGCTGGCGGAAAAAATCGTCGAGTTTATCCTGCTCCTGCCGCGCCCCTTCCGACACGACGCCGTTCCTCAGAAGTCCGGCGAGGTTCTCTTTAAGCCGGGGATCGGAAGGCCCGTCGAGCGAACCGGGCAGGGCTTTCAGGCAGTCACGGAAACGGTGGTCGATCCTGATGAGGGCCTGCGTGCGGGTATTGAAAAGCAGGTTCTGGCCTGGCGAGGGATAGTCTTCGACGATGATATTGAATCTGGATGGTATCATTATAAGAAGTAAGAAGACAGGGATGGGGCTAGCTCCCATCCCTTTGTAAGCCGCTTATTGTCCGCGTACACGATAGCCCCAGGTTCCCATAGGATAACAACAGGTCAACGGACCCATGTCGAACACGTTGTCTGACCCTGCCTTGACGATCTCCATCTCTCACCTCCTTTCGCGTTTTTGCCAGTCCTTCAACAGGTAGAAACGCATGTACTTGTTGAAGAATCCCTCCGTATTGTCGAACTGCGACGACACAACGTGAAAATCGAGCGGCCGGAAAAGGAAACATACCGGGGAATCTTCCATTATCAGGTTATTGATCTTTCTGAATATCTGCTTCCTGTTGGCGACCGAAAACAGGCTTTCGGCAAAAAGCGAATCAACATCGTGGTTATGGTACGACCATATCTTATCTTCCGGCGGTCTTAAGCTGGAGCACCATTCACGTTCTGCCTGTCCGGGATCCTCTCCTGACCAGGAAAGCTTGAGCATGGCCTGGGGCCGGGTCTCTACGAGGAAACGGGACGTGAGCATGCTCTCGTCGCTGAAGGGGATCAGACGCACCTTCACCCCCACCTCCATCAATTGCTGCCGCACCACAAGCAGTATCCGTCTATAGATATCGTTTCGCGTGTCGGCAAGGACGCGGAACTCCAGCTGTCTGCCGTCCTTCTCCAGGATGCCGTCGCCGTTCTCATCCTTCCAGCCGGATGCCGCCAGGATCCGGCTTGCCGCTACAGGATCATACACATTGCTTTCCTGGATCTTCTGGTCCTGGAAATACGCGTCAAAAGGGCCGGACGATTCCTCGCCGTAGCCGTCCACTACCTTCTCGATCAGAAGTCTGCGATCGATCGCCATGGCCAGTGCTTTCCGCATCCCCTTGTCACCGAAATCCTGATCGTTGACATTGATGGAAAGGCAGTAATATCCGGTTGAAGGTACCGTATACACCCTGAAAGAAGGATCGTCCTTGAGCGTCAGGAAATCCTCCCTGTTCATGAAACCAACGAAATCGATCTCGGAACGCATCAGCGCGGTGTAGACCGCCCTCTGGTCGGGATAGACCTTGACCACGATCCCTCCCAGCCGCGGTCTTCCCTCGTAATAGTCCTGGTTCGCCTCGAGGATTATCCTGTCGAGTCCCATTCTGACCATCTTGAACGGCCCCGTCCCTATCGGATGGTAATTGAACGAGCAGGTCCGTATGTCCTCTGTTGCGAGGCAGTGGGCGGGCATGATGTATCTCTGCATCTTTGGGAGGAAGAATGGGTAGGGTTCTTTGAGACGGACGATAAATGTATACGGATCGGGGGCAGAAAAAGATTCGACGCAATCGAACAAATCGGAATAAGCGGCTTTGGCCCGGGGATCGATCAGCGATTCGAATGTGAACAGGACGTCGCGGGAAGTCAGCTCGATCCCGTCATGGAACCTCACTCCCTTGCGCAGATGGAAGATATAGGTCTTCCCGGCGTCGGAGATGCTCCAGGAAGCGGCAAGGTCCGGCTCATAATCCCCCTTCCCGTTCTCCCTGACAAGCGAGTTGAAGATCAGCTGGATAAGCGGGGCCGAGACACTGTGCGTGGTGGTGACGGGATTGATGGCTGTGGGCTGGGTGAAGACCCCCCAGACCAGCACGTTCTCGTGACGGCGCGAAGCCTCGGACTGTTCAGGACAGCATAGAGGGACCATGATCACCAGCAGCAGTGTTGTGAACAAACGTCTGACGAAGAGCTTTTTCACCATACAAGCTTAAGACCGGCCTCGAAATACCTCTTCCTCAGCGGGAAAAAGACGTCCGACCAGTAGGAACTGTTGGTCAGGTTGTACGCGTTGATGAAAGCGGAAAGCCCTTTGTACAGCTTGCGGCACAGCTTCGCGTCAAGGATGACCTTCTTGTCGTTCTCCTGAGCGGAAACGGCCGAGTTCCAGCGCTTGTAGTAACCGTCGAGGCGGGCAAAAAGGACGTCGTCGGAATATTCCAGGGCGCCATTGAACCCCTGCCTGGCGCTCCCCGTCCCCCTCACCGTTTTTCCGGTCTCCCGGTTCTCGACATCGTTGAATTCCGCGGCCGCGGAAAGGCTCAACCGGCGGGTAAACGACCAGCGCGCCTCGAGCTGCCCCCCCTGCCTGCGGAATTTCTGGAAATTCCTGACCATGAACGTGCCGGGCGCTATCTCATCCGTGGCGAGCGCGTCACGGATATCGGCCCTGTACGCCGACGCCTTGAGCCGCAGCGGCTCTATCGGCGAGGTCTCGGTCTCCAGTTCATAGACGGTGCCGCGCTCCGCTTTTATGGCCGGGTTAGGGACGATGCCCAGCGCCGGATTGCTGTTGAATTCCCAGAGGAGGGGCGGAGCGTTGAAGGCACGCGAGACACGTGCCCGGGAAACGGTCTTCCAGGCGTCCTCGAAACGGTAGACCGCACCCGCCGAAGGGCTGAACTGGCCGCCGAACTCGCTGTTGTAGTCGTACCGGCCTCCGGCGATAAAATCCCATCGGCCGAGGTTCAACGTATAGTTGGCGTAAGGCGCCGCGGAGCGCAGGTTCTTTGCCTTGGGGAGATACGGGTCCGATTTGATGATGTCGTAATCGGCGTCAAGACCGGCGACAAGCGTGTCCGCCTTGCGCATCGGGCGCGAAGCGACGAGACTGACCTCGTAAAGGCGGTCTTTGGAATTGATCTCGAAGAAAGGGGTGTCGTCCTCGATCGCGGGGAAAAGACGGGTGACCAGGTCCTGGCGGGAATGCTTGAGCTCAGCGAGGACACGCGTCCCCTCGAACTCGTCTTCAAGGCCGATCTTGCCGTAAGCGGCGCGGTACGGCTGGGCCTGCCAGGTCATATCGGGGAATTTGCTGTTGATGTCGCCCCCGCTGTAACCGAAAGAACCGGTGACCTTACCGTCGTCCGGGAGGGTATAGGACAGCTTGTTGAAGAAGTTGTTCTGAAGCGCATCGTCCCTCGGCCCCTTCCCTCCCGAATCAAGATGCTCTTCCATGACGTAGTATCCGACGCCGAGAGCCTTACCGGAGAGCTCGAAGGACTCTTTTTGAGTATCGTATCCTCCATAAGAAGCGCTCAGGCTCCCTCGGGGGACCGCGGTCGTGCCGGTATCCTTGGTGATGACATTGACCACCCCGCCCAGCGAAGAGCCCCAGGCGCTGGAACCGGGACCCCGTATGACCTCGACCCGTTTGATATCCTCGACCGGGAAAATGGAAGGGTTGGCCTGTCCCGAAAGCTGGGTGTTGAAGGGGATGCCGTCGACCATCGTGCGCACCTGCCGGGGAGCGCACCCCTGGATGCTCAGCGCAGTAGCCTTGCCGACGCCCGAAACCGGTTCGACATCGACACCTGGTATGGTCTTGAGCACATCCGAGAGGTCTTCGGCGGGGATGCCGGCGGTCTGATCGCCGGAAAGTACGGCGATGTTCTCGCTGGTATCTGAGGTAAGCGACGGGGAACGTTTGGCGGTGACGACTATGGGCTCAAGCTCTGTGGTATTGCCGACGCCTGAGCAGACGCTTTCGCTGCGCGCTTTATCGGACAGGGACAACGTGACTGCCAATACTATGAGGAACAGACGGACGCTTTGATTCACGTAAGGGGGTTTATCCTGTGATGCTGCTTTGGGTACAGACTACTAGAGGAACTTTCAGTTCGCGTTCCGGCCCGACGGCTCTTTTTTCTCCACCGCTCCCTTGATGACCGATTTCATCTCCTCAAGGTCGAACGGCTTCGCTATGGAATCGAGCGCCCCCAGCTTCGCGGCCTCGACATTGGTCTTCAGCGTACCGTGAGCGCTGATCATGACGACGGAAATACCGGGCTTGAGCGACTTCATCTGCCTGAGGGTCTCTATCCCGTCTATGCCGGGCATCTTGATATCCAGGAGGACCAGATCGATCGCCTCTCCCTTCTTGACCAGGTAGATGGCTTCTTCCCCGCTGGCGGCGGTAAGCACCGTATACTCGTCAAGGAGACGCTTGAAGAACTCGCGCGTCAACTCATCGTCATCGACCACCAGGACGGTCTTGCGGGTCTCGGCGGGCTGCAGATGCAGGTCCTTGAGGGCCTTCTTTCCTTTAAGCTGGTTCATCAGCCACTGATCTATCAGTTCGCGTTTGAACCTCCACTCGCTGGCGATCTTGAAAGCCGGTATCCGGTTCTCGCGCGCAAGCTTGTAGACGGTCATCTTGTTCATCTTGAGGTATTTGGCGGTTTCCTTTATATCCATCAACTGCTCGACCATAGTTCACCTCTGGTTGGAAAGTGCTAATTACGGTATATTCTGTTACACTCTGTTATATTGTAAGATAAACGGGAAGGGTGTCAAGCGGGAAATCAGCGCTTGCTGTAGAGGCAGCCGCAGTAATCCTGGCGGTAGAGGCTCAGGGAATCGGCGAACCGGCAGGTCCGCCGGAAACCATCCTGCTTTTTGAAATTGTAGGGAAGGAAACCGTGCGCGGACAATGATGTGCCGACGGCGTTGATGATCTCGGCGTTCTTGTGGGGGCTGACGGTAAGGGTCGTGGCGAAACTGCCGGCTGAGATCTCCCCGGCCCTGGCAAGGGCGGCGGATAGTCTTAAGCGGTAGCAGGCGACACAGCGCTGACCCCCTTCCGGTTCGCCTTCGAGGCCGTGGACATGCTCCAGCCAGCGCTCGTGGTCATACGGACCCTCGATGAACGCGAAGCCTTCCGCCTCGGCGGCTTTGCGCGCCGCGTCGCGTCTGCGGTCGTATTCCTCTTTGGGGGTGACGTTGGGATTGTAGAAGAAACAGGTGACATCGTAGCCGTCAGCCCTGAGCTTGGCGGCCGGCCAGCCGGCGCAGACGCCGCAGCAGACATGGAGGAGGACTTTAGAATTCGATGAGCATCCCGTCATATGCCGCCGTGACCTTGCGTTTAAGCTCTTTTGACAACTGCTCGGCGATCACCTGAGGCCTCGCTTTGACCATCCTCATGCCGAAATGGGTAAGGATCGTCTCCCCGGGCTTTATCTTCCCGATGATCGTCCTCACCTCGGGCACGCTCAGATGAAAAACGGACGGCCGGGGCTCGACCAGAACGACACCGACCATCAGGACAGGCACCTTATAGAACGGAAAAAGCTTATCGCAATACCCCGTGTCTACCATGTAGCCGACCTGCGTCCCGCCCACCCTGAACTTGAGGCCGTACGTCTCGACGGGATGTTTGTGGCGGGGCGAGGTCTCGAACGTGAAAGAGCCGCAGGTGTATTTCTTGCGGGGTTCCATGACCCTGATCTCGGAAGGGAACGAGCGCAGATATTTCAGGATGACCGGATCGGGTGTCAGCGCGTCGCGGGGACAGAACACCGTCCCCCTTCTCTTGAAACCTCCCTCCGTCATCGCCTCGATCATGACGTTTATGTCGCCGGTATGGTCGAGATGGCGGTGCGTGAGGATGATGGCGTCGAGCTGGGCAGGGTCGAGCCTCGGCCTGCTCGTCGCGCAGCGCACGAGCGAACCCGGGCCCGGGTCGATAAGGACATTGGTGCCGTTCGACCTGATCCAGATGCCGCCCGAATGGCGCACCTGTTTGATCATCACGAAACGGGCGCCCGCGGTGCCGAGGAACTTGATGAAGTTATCCGGGAGATTGACCATAAGAATACGGGGACGTTCCCCGAGGGGACACCCCTCCTGCTTTTAACCAGTTATCATTTGATGAGATATAAAAGTACTTTAACGAGAAAATCCCTTAAAAGTGACTTTTGCAAATAGCTGGAATTAAAACTGTTATACTGAAGAGAGGTGTCCCTTTTGGGAACGTCCCCGTTTTTACTTTAGCCATTTGTCGCGGAGTTCGCGGTTGATGCGGTTCATCGCGTCGTAGGTGAGCTCGGGCTTGGAGGACTCATCTTCCCTTGGGGCGGGTCCCCGCCTCCTGGTCAGGAAATCCTCCACCGGCTCCACCTTGATGCCGTGGAGGCGCACGTAGCCCGCGATCTCCCGGTCGTCGGAAACGACGATCGTGTTGGCGCGGTCAGCCGTCTCCACCATCGCCTTTATGCGATCATCGGCCTTGGCGCTCCCTGAAAAGACCGCGTGAAACCGCGAGTCCTCGTAGGTGAAACCGGCCGGATAACCGTCAAAGACCACGGTGACCGTGTTCCTGGCGCTGCCGCAGAGCCCCTCGTCCCTGACATGGGCAATAAGCCCGTAGCGGGGGTCCTTCGCCCTGCCGCGCGGCCGGTAGGACGCGTGGCGCATGATGTTATACCCGTCGAGGATGTAGTGTAAGGACATAGACCAGGCCTCCCATGACGGCGATCACCACCAGGTAGGCGAACGTCGTAAGCGACAGCGCGAACGCGGCATCCCTGGCGACTCCGACCTTGGCAAGGAACAGG
>JBLMZF010000081.1:0-8100 GCA_050258655.1 Deltaproteobacteria bacterium
AGGCATTTTTCAAAACGACCAGGTACGGGACCAGCACCGCCGCCGCGGCGAGGCCGCAGAGCCCGGCAACGGCATAAGCAAGCAGCACCAGGGCCGGCGCGAACACCGCTACGAACAGCGAAGAGCAGAAGATGCCGAAAGCAAGGGTAATATACGGCCACAGATACACCGTTTCTTTACCGCCGTCAGGAGGAAGCTGCGGCCAGTTAGGCTCATCGAGCAAAGCCATCCCGACATAGCAAAGATACGCCCCTACCGAGCAGCCGACTATATAGAAAAGGGCGGCCAGGATATCCAGCTTTATCAAGGACAGGCCGCCGCCAACAAAACCTACCAGCACTAAGTAGATGCAGACCAGGCCTAAAACCACCTGGCCGGCCTTCTTGACCAGGAACCGTCCCCATTCAGATGCATCTTCGAGGAAATAAGTTGAGAAATACATTTTCAGATCATCGAGCAAGCCGCCGTCTTTTTCAGGCGGAGCGCGGGTGTCGGTAGTGTTCGTCTCTTCATCCTGTTTCTTCTCCTTGAATTCCTTGGAAATTCTGCTCGCGGCGTATCCGCTTACGGCCAGAACACCTGCGGCTTCAAGCGCATCGAATCCTGGCGTCTTCGAACCGGGGGTCGGAGTAGGCGTCGGAGACGGGACAGCCGGCAAAGACTGCTCGGTCATCGCCCCGCCGAGGATGAAAGGATTGAACTGCCTGGCAAGCAGATATGCCCATCCGGTCGAAGCAGTGCTCAACACGCGGGGATCATGGGAGTACCAGCCGAACGGTATCCACTGGCGCTTAAGCGAGTAGGAATAGCCGGAGCCGGCTGAAGTATCGGTCCTGAGCGACTCGATGCCACGGAGCATCGACTCGCTGTCCCCGTTCGCGCCGAGGAGACGCGCAGCCAATATCGCCCCGCAGGTCCATTCCACGGACAGCTGATCATGGCCCTCGGTGAAGCCGATGCCGGCCAGTTCACCATTGCTGTAATACCCCGCGGCGTCTTTCGTCTTCCCCCACATCGCTATCGCCGTCCCCGCCCCGAACCAGGAATCAATGGTCTTGGGACCAAGGCAGCAGACCGCCCAGGTCTGGCAGTCGGAAGCGAATACCTCGTTGTTACGCCACGTGCCGCCGTAGCAATGCGAACCCTGCAGGAAAAGACCGTCGGACTCGACCGACTTCAGGTAACGCTCTATGCCGTTCATCGCGTCCTTGTATTCCTGTTTGCGGGTCAGGCTGTACAGCATCCTGAACGCGGCATACCAGCTGATGTTGTTCTCTGTGGATATCTCGTTATAGTAAAAATCTGTCCCCTGCGCGTGCCAGGTCCCCACCGGCGCCATGCGGATGCCGCCGTTACCGGCCTGCAGGACCATCGCGTACCTGGCCAGGTCCATCGCCAGCTTTATCTCCGGGGCGCTGGACAGATCCGCGAAAGCATCGTAGGAGTTCGTCACAGAGTTGTAATGCTTTTTATGGAACAGCTGCAACGCCCCCATCGCGACCCAGGCGTTCTCACCGCTGATCGGCTTCCATTCTTCCCAGTGGATGCGGGAACCGTTGGGATAGCCTGCAAGCGAGGTCTTGCCGTCAAGCGGATCCTCGGTGAGGTACTTTGCCGCCGCGCTGATCAGTTTGAATATGTAGCCTTTATCGGACATAAGGTGCGAAGCCGAATCCGGGTCATAGACGAAAGCGCTGCCTCCGCGGACGTTGAAGCCCGAAAGCGAGCCAAGATTGTAGACGCTGACTGGGAAAGATGCGAGATCGGTCTCACCGGCACTGGTCAATGCCATCTGCCAGACCGCGCCGTCATATATATCAAGCCCTTCGGCGACGATGATGCGCTCGATCACGCCGTCGACGCTCTGCGCGTCGCCCATCGTCGAATAGACCTCTTTGCGCTGGTCCTGCGGCACCTGGAAGCTCAGCGGCATCCCGGTAGCGGCGCGGTTTTTCTTAAGCCACTCAAGGATCATTGCAGGATCGGGGGACGCCGCATTAGCTTCGCCTGAAAGCAGTTCTATCGCCGCCGGGATGCCAAAAAGCAGGCCAGCCGTTCCTTTGATGAACTGCCTCCTGCCCATCCCGCCGTCAGTGTACAGCATCTTCATGCCGCGGATCGCTTCGCCCACGCTCCAGGCCTGCGCCGCGCAGCCTCTTTCGTTGTATTTATCCCCCTGCGCGCTCTCGCCGTCATAGATCTCCGGGACAGAGCGGGCCGCGTCCAGGGCCTTGACCAGGTTGTCAAAATATCCCGACTCATTCAATATCTTGATGGTCCGTTCCTTTCCGTATACCTTGACGCAGGCTTCGATGAAGGCGCCCATCAGCCACGGCCAGACCGTTCCCTGGTGATAAGATCTCTCATCGGCATGGCGGGCCTTATAAACGCCGGCAGTCAGGGGCGAAAGCGTACGCAGGCCGCAGGGAGTAAGCAGCTCGTTGCGCGCCTTTTCCAGCACCTTAGCCGCCCTTTCACCCTCGAGAAGTCCTTCGGAAACGGCAAAGAGCTGGTTAGGCCTGACCTGGCCGGCCGCCGCATGGTCGCCGTCGATCACGTCGAAAAGACAACCGGCGCTCTCATTCCAGAACCCGGCGTTGAAATTGTTCTTCACCCTCCGGGCAAGCGCGGCACATTCAGCCGCCCGGTCATCCTTGCCCTTGTGCCGGTAGATATCCTCCATGACCTTGAACATAGTCCAGCGCAGGGCGTTGATCTCGACCGGCTTGCCATACCGGCTCGTCACCGGACTGGCGCCCGACGGCTGGGCATCCATCCAGGTAAGCTGGGTATCGGGAGTGCCGCAGAAAAGCAGGAAATCTATCTGGTCGACCTTCAACTCGATGACGCGCGACTTCTTTACGCCGTTCTCCATCCACTCGTCCGTCACCCGGGTACCGCCGGTGTACGCATGCAGGCATTCCTCCAGCAGTTCCATCACGGTGACTTTCACGGTCCCGTTGTTCGGGAACACCCGTTCGACTTCCCTGTCAAGAAGACCGTAGTCGCCGTACCGCAAGGCCTGGCCGACGGCCCGGAACATCCAGAGGGTCGCGTCGGCGCTGTTGAACCTCGGCCAGGAACCATCGCCGACCAGGTTCGGGAGGACGCCGTTCCTGATATAACGCATGTAATTGACGAGAACCTGAGCGAAAGTCTCCCGCTCTCCGCACTCGATCAGAAGCCCGGAGGCTGATATCATGGCGTCCCTGCCCCAGTTATACAAATACGCCCCGCTGCGCGGGTCGAAATGCGGGATGCCGGCGACGACCGTTTTGCCGAAAACGGGATCGTCATATATGAAAGCTTTTCTGGCATCGTTCAATTTCCTGAGGATCACATCGTTCTTCCCCACCGCGCAGAGCTTGAACACCTTCGCCGTCCTGGCCGGCAGACAGACACGCAGGCCGGAGGTCTTCAACTCGTTAAGGCTCCTGATCTCCTCGCCGCAGGTCAGCCCCTCTGAAGAAAGCGCAAGTTCCTGAAAGGCGAACGCCCCTGTATTCTCGAAGATCCCGCCGCACTGTTCGAAGATCGTGTTCAGGCGGACCGTCGTCTCTTTGCTGTCCTGAGTAAGGTTGACCGGAGCCAGGATGATGGTCTTGCCGTCAAAACGGGCCAGGCAGAAGACCTCGGGATCGTCGGTCCTGAGCACCCTGAACTCTCCGCGCACCAGCTCAGGCATGCTTTTGCGCAGGCCAAGCATAGCAGCGACAGCTTCCCTCTCCTTCTGATCGGAAACATCGGCGGCCGGGACAGGCGCGGTGCGTGAAGGAACGTTGCTGTACAGGTGCTTCAAGCCGTATTGCTGGCCGTTAAAGATAAGCATGTATCCCGGCAGGAAGGAATAGATCAATTCCTTGAGCCTCATCGCTTCGGGACCGAGACGTGACCAGGGGTCGCGGAAATCATACGCATCGTGCTCGGCAAAAAGCAGGACCATGCGGTTGCGCAGGTATGAAGGCATCCACTCGAGCTGTGAGATGAAAGCGATGAAAACCGCAAGGTTATCCGGCCGCGAGTCGAAAGGCAGGACACGGGCGTATTTGAGCTCAGCGACGGTATCGTTGTAAGAGCTTTCGCTGCGGGGGTAATTCAATGCATTTGTGATCAGGTCTCTGGCCTTCCAATCGTAGCAGGCTGCCTGGACGAAATCAGCGAGCCTCAGCAGTTCATCCTGCTTCTCGAACCCTTCGAAAAGGACGAAGCAGTCCGCATTTACCTTTCTCACTTCTTTGATGCAAAGGTGCGAAAGGTTTGTTGCGACGTCGAAACCCCAGTTATCCTTTATCCTGGAAGGCATCGTGCTCAAAGCGGCATCCACGCGGATCCCTTCAAAACCTTTGCCCATCCAGAAACGGGCGGTCTCCACCGCATACGCGATCACTTCCGGCGAAGAAAGATCGGGCTGGGCCAGGGCGCTCCACCGTCTCGGGAAAGAATCAAGCGCGACCTGGTCCGTAGCCGAGACGATAAACCGCGCTTCCTGCGCGGGAACGATGACCGGTGTATGGTCAGGCTCAATCCCTGAGATGCGGGAACGCAGGCCCGTATCGGCGCGTCTGTAAGCGACCGATCTTCCTTCGACCATGAGCGTCCCTTCGGGCAATACCGCCGTTTTCCTGAGAGCGCTGACCAGTTCCTGGCCGCGGGCGACCCGCCGTCTGAGCTCAGCCGTATCAAGGTCCCTGCCCCTGATGATAACGCTCCCCTCTCCTTTGATATAATTCCCGTCACTGACATTGGTATAGAGGAAGCGTTCGGGATGGGCGGCGACCAGAGGGCTGGTCTTGGCGACATGCTGGTTGGCGAGCCAGTCGATGATCACGCGGATACCCAGACTGCCCGCTTCGCGGATAAACTCTTCGAGGTCCTCGAACGTCCCTGCCCGTGGATCGATGTTACGCGGGTCGATGACCTCGAACGGCTTGCCGTTGTGCTCCATGACGCCCATAAGATAGACGAAATCGACGCCGGAACGGGCAAGGGAAGGAAGTTCTTTGCGCGCGTTGCGCAGGCCCGAAGTACCGGTGCTCCGGTCGTAGTGATCCCTGACCACCATCTCACAGATCATCCTGCTGCCGTTTTCCTCGACCTGGTGGAGCTTTAGCGATCCGCTGCGCTGCTTGAGCGCCTGGGGGTACACGGAGACGGCGTACCTCTGCTCCATAGCCTTGGAGGTCACCCTGGTATTGGCGGCGATATACGACCTGAACATCAGCTGTTTCCAGTCTGCTCTGCGCCCGTAATACATCGCCGAAGCATGCTCGGCCCTGAAGAAGATGTCGGCGGGAGCCTGGCGGTAGAAATCCATAAGCTGGGCCTCCGGGCCGAAGATGCCGTGGACGGTATAGGAACCGATCAGGTAGCCGTTGCCTTCGGCCGGGTGCTCGTCCGCATCGACGACCCATTCGACCGGTCCTGCGCCGCGGATGGCGATATTGACGCCGGCGTTGAGACCGGTACGCTGGTCGGACGTGCCGCAGGCTTCCTCGAGCGGCCTGGGCATATTGATGCAGATATCCGCTCCGATGGCCTGGAACTTGAGCATCTGTGCGTCGGAGTTGGGCACGTACACGAAGCGCCCCTTGAACGCCTCCACCTCGCCGGACCACCGTTTGAACTCCTTGACCCAGAATTCCTCGTACTCCGGACCGCCCACGACCACCTGCATCCCCAATCCGTTGATCGTCGACCGTCCGTTGAAAAGGCGGTCGAGGACATATTTACCGGTCTCCATGTCGATGCCCCTGATGTCGCGTCTCCAGGCAGCATCAAGCGAATCACGCGTGAACGACTGGGTCCTGTCCGCGGTCATCAGATGGATGCAGTACCTGAGCATGGGGAACTGGCTCTTGTAATCAACGATCCTGCGCACCGCCCAGGCGGTCGGCTTGTTGAGGTCGAGCCTGATGCCGGTACGCCTGAAGATCTCATCGAAGGCGGCTTCCTTGCCCTTCCCGTGGATATCTTCCAGCAGGGACGCGTCCTTCAGCAGGGTACCTGCCTCAGCCTGTTTGAGCTGTTCTGATTTCCAGGTCTGGCCGGAACCATTGAGGACGCCGATGACCGGTGAAGTGAAACAGTCGCCGTAGAGCCGCTTGAACAGCTTGACGGTCTCGACTGCGTGCTCTTCACTGACCGCGTTGATGACCACATCCGGAAGGTTGATGGCGCCGAAGCAGAAATCGACCACGCCGTTGGGACGCAGGAAACGCGAACGGTAATCCCTGTGTGATGATTCGGGGAGACCGAGCTGGTACATCATACGGTCCTCATCCGTGCGCAGGACGTTGGACGGGAACATCTCCAGGCCGGCGGGAACTACGGTGTGGTTGGTATACACGTACGCCGTCTTCTCGAACATCCTGTCGGCGCTTATCTGTGCAGCGGCGACGACGGTATGCGCCTCGTTGAGGTGCAGGATGTCCGGTACAATCCCCTGCCGCTTGAGCAGCTGGTAGACCGCCTTGCCGTACACCGTTTCCTGGGTATACCTGTGGACCTTGTTGTCGGTATAGAGCACGTCGAACACTTCCGGGCACCAGAGCAGGAAATCGGATGTGCCGCCCCGGGTGATCCTGTAGACGGTGACAAAGCGCCGCGGGTTGTTATAGGGATTAGCCGGATCGATGTCGTCCCACGCATACACCGGCAGTACCAGCGGCTTGCCATCGGTACCAAGCACCGGCTTGATGATGCCCTTGTTCAGCAGTTCGCTGTAATCGACGTCGATGAACTCTCCGTTCCACTTTATCTTCGAATACATCGGCTGTACGCCGAACGCCTTCATTCCGACCAGGGCCAGGCCCTCAAGCTTGTCGCCAAAGTAAGCCCCCAGACCGCCCTTGGTATTGGCGTTCTGCGCGGCGTTGGCGATAGCCCTGTCCGCTTTGGCCTGCCTGTCGTAGTAGAAGGTCGAGTAACCTTCGAATTCGGGGATGTTGCCTTCCATGGAAAGCGTCACCAGGAGCTTGCCGTTTAGTTCAGGGACATTTTCGGCGACCCAGCCGGCGGCGAGACCGCCGTCCGTCCGGGAGATCTCCATCACCCAGGCATCGAACGGCGGAACGGTAACGGTGAAATCCTGGCTTAAAAGCGCCTCTCCCGAGATCCTGCGCTCGGAACCGGTACGCACAAACCTAAGCCTGTACATCGAGAAACGGGAATCTTCTATACCTGCCGCCTCAAGCGCGGGCTCAAGGTTAAGGGTTACCTTCTCATTGAAACCCGAGTAATTGATCGCGAAAACGACAGCCTGTTGTCCGTTGTAGCGCAGGATGGCGAATACGGCCGGGCTGGAAGTCTCGATGATATAGTCTTTTGCGCTCAGGCAAGTATGGCTGCGGTAGAACGACAACAGATCGCTGTAAAAATCTTCTATCGATATCCCGTTCAGACGCGCGAATTCATCGCACGCCGCCGCGCGCTGTCTTTCGGCTTCCCTTACATTACGACCGGTACGATTGTCGACCCTGATGCGATGGACTTCGCCATCAGTCTGTCCGTTATAGACCATCAACGCGCCCCTGCTGGTCGCTATCCAGCTCCAGAGGGCGGCCTTGATGCGGACCGGACCGATATTCTGCCACCTGTCCATCAGCCTGAAATAGTCATGGGTCTCCAGCGCGGTCACCACCTGCGCGCCGTCAGGCAGGCCGCTCAGGAGATAACGGAAATGCTCGATCAATCCACCGATGGCATCCGGGAGCGAGACCGGCTTCTTCCAATCCTCCGGCGGCATAATCTTCTTCAGCTCTTCAGGAGTGCCAGAGTTCATCGGGATCACGCCGGACTGGATGATCTGCTCGTACCGGCCGTAGTTCTCACCAATCAGGACGAACTCGGGATCTATCGCGGACAGCGCGGAAGTGAACCTCAGGAGGAAGGGATTCGCTGTGGAATTGTCCCATTCGTTGACTGTCTTGAAACCGCCGGCGAACTCGCCGGAATCCTTGCGTTCCCAGGAAGTGATCTGCCCGAAAAGCCTGGGTTTGCCGGAAAGGGAAGGCTCGACAGGGAGCATGGTGCCGAAATTGTGGGCCACGTCGATCCTGAGACCCTTCACGCCAAGGCCGGCAAGCCATTTTGCCTTGGAGA
>JBLMZF010000082.1:0-53073 GCA_050258655.1 Deltaproteobacteria bacterium
AGAGCGCTGCTGTCGGTACGCTTAGGTAACAGGTTCAAGTCCTGTCGCCCCTATAGATTTTACGCAAAAGGCTAAAAATCATCCCGAGCCAGCTATTAAAATTCCAAAAGTAATTTTCAGAGCTTTTTGGCGAGGGACCAGTCCAATCCCCCACAGGAGCATTCTGTGGAAGGTAAAAAGGGCGTTCACGTCGTCTATCGCGGCACGGTCCAGGGAGTCGGCTTCCGGTATACCGTCCGGCAGATAGCAGAAGGCCTCGGCGTCAACGGCTGGGTCAAGAACCTGTGGGACGGGAGCGTCGAGGTCGAAGCCGAGGGCGAAGAATACACGCTCAAGAGGTTTCTCGGTGAGATAGGAGAGCATTTCTCCGGATACATCCGCGGCGCTGACGTCTCCTGGGAGCCCTCGACCGACAGCTTCAAGGGTTTCACCGTCAAATTCTGATGCGCTACGGTATTTTCTCCGATATCCATTCAAACCGTGAGGCACTGGATACGGTCTTGAGCGCGTTCGACTCTGAGGATATCGACATGTTCTTCTGCGTGGGCGATATCGTCGGCTACGGTGCGCAGCCCGTGGATTGCATCGCCAGAGTGAGGAACATCCCCGCCATCTTCATCGCCGGCAATCATGACCAGGCGGTCGCCGGTCTATTCCCGATAGAATTGTTCAATCCCGACGCCAGGGAAGCGGTCGACTGGACGCGGGACAGGCTTTCGCGCGAAGACATCGCGTTCCTTTCCGGGCTGCGTCTGGTCTACCGCGACGAACCCCTGACCCTCGTCCACGGGACCCTCGACGAACCCGCCGAATTCCATTACCTCACCGATATTTCCGCGGCAAAAGCGACGTTCGCCCTGCTTGAGACCGAGGTCTGCTTTGTCGGACATACGCATGTCGCCGAGGTGTACGAGCAGGACGGCACAGACATCAGCCTGCGGCTCCCCGGGACGGTCGAACTGGGAGGCGGCCGCAGGTACATCGTCAACGTAGGGAGCGTCGGACAGCCCCGCGACGGCGATCCCCGGGCCTCGTACTGCGTATTCGATACCGAGAAGAGGACGATAGAGATGAGGCGGGTGGAATATGACGCCCGTTCGGCCGCGCGCAAGATAATCGACGCCGGCCTGCCGCCGTTCCTCGGGGACAGGCTGCTTTACGGAAGGTAGATGTGAGCGAAGAGGCACGCAGGAAGATAGAGCACCTCAGGCAGGAGATACGGCGCCACGATTACCTGTATTACGCGCTTTCGCAGCCTGAGATATCCGATAAGGAGTACGACGACCTGCTGGTCAGGCTCAAGAAGCTGGAAGAGGAGAGCCCGCAGTATAAGTCGCCGGACTCCCCCACTGTCAGGCTGGTCGGAGGCATCCTGCCCGGGTTCAAGACCATCGAGCACAGGCAGAGGATGCTTTCGCTCGACAACACGTACTCGGTCGAGGAACTCGGCGAATGGGTCAAGCGCGTCGAGAAGGGGTTAGGGAACGGGAAAGCCGCTTTCGAGGTCGAACTCAAGATCGACGGGTTCAGCGTCAACCTGACCTATGAGAAAGGCAGGCTTGTGACTGCCGCCACCCGGGGGGACGGGACAAGAGGCGAGGATGTCACCCGGAACATAAAGACCATCCGCGCCATACCGCTGGTGCTTTACGGCAGCGGCGTGCCGGAATCCATCGAGATACGCGGCGAGGTCTACATGGAGCGCCGCGAGTTCGAGGCGATCAATCGGGAAAAGGAGCGGGAGGGGCAGCAGCTTTTCGCCAACCCCCGCAATGCCGCCGCCGGGACGATCAAGAACCTCGACACCAGGATAGTGGCCGCCCGCAGGCTCAGTTTTTTCGCCCATTCCCTCGGCGAATACCGCGGCCCTTCTTTCGATACGCAATACGGTTATCTGCAGAGACTCAAGTCCTGGGGCGTACGGGTCAACCCGGAATCGAAGGTCTGCGCGTCGCTTGATGAAGTGGTGGAGTACTGTATGAAATGGCAGGAGAAGCGGGATACCCTGCCGTACGAGATAGACGGGGTGGTCGTGAAGGTCAACAGCCTGGGCCAGCAGGAGCGGCTGGGGACGACGCAGAAGAACCCCCGCTGGGCCGTCGCCTACAAGTTCCCCGCGCGCCAGGCCACGACCGAAGTCCGAAAGATCAAAGTGAACGTCGGCAGGACCGGGACCATAACTCCGGTGGCGGAGCTGGGCCCCGTTGAGTGCGGCGGAGTCATCATCCGCAATGTCACGCTCCATAATTTCGACGAGATATGCCGGCTGGGCATCCGCGAGGGCGACCGCGTGCTGATCGAGCGCGCCGGGGACGTCATACCGAAAGTGGTCAAGGTCGTCGAGCACCGCGGCACGCGCGATTTCCCGATACCTCACCGATGTCCCGTCTGCGGCGGCACCGTAGTCAAGGAGAAAGAGGAGGAGGTCGCCTACCGCTGCATCAACCCTTCCTGTCCGGCGCAGCTGGAACGCGGGCTGGAGCATTTCGCTTCCCGCTCCGCGATGGACATCGAGGGGATGGGGGAAGCGGTGATCCACCAGCTCGTGGAGTTGAAGCTGGTGAAGGATTTCGCGGATATCTACCGCCTGGAGCCGAGGGACCTTTCGCGGCTGGAGCTTTTCAAGGAGAAGAAGACCTCAAAGCTGCTCGACGCGATACGGGCAGGCAGACACCGCCCGCTGTCGCGGCTGATCTACGCGCTCGGCATCCGCCACGTCGGCGAGAAGGTCGCCTACGTGCTGGCGCAGAAGTTCCTGGGCATGGACAAGCTCAGGGCGGCTTCACGGGAAGAGCTCGAGGAGATGCCCGAGATAGGACCGGTGATAGCCGGTTCGGTTGCCGAATATTTCGCCCAGCCCCAGACCGAAAGGCTGGTTGAGGAGCTCAGGAAGGCGGGCGTCAACATGAGGGAAGAGGCGGTCAAGGCCGTCGCCTCGCCCCTTTCCGGCAAGACAGTGGTTTTTACCGGCGAACTGGAGCATCTCACCAGGGGGGAGGCCGAGGCGCGGGTGCGCGAACGGGGAGGTTCCCCGTCGTCGAGCGTGAGCGCGTCGACCGATTTCGTCGTGGCAGGGGAGAAGCCCGGTTCCAAATATGACAAGGCACGGAAGCTCGGGGTCCGCGTTATCAACGAGTCTGAATTCATGGAGATGATACGATGAGAAGATCGACGGCGCTGTTCGTAGTCGCCTGTATGTGTCTGGGATTGACCGGATGCGAGTCCCTGGTCAGGAAGTTCTCGCGCAAGCCCTCGGAGCCGCCGAAGCCGCAGGAGATGGTGCTTGCGCCGCAGGAATACGCCGGCCAGAGGCCGGAGAACATCGAGATGTACGAGCAGTATTACCTGTTCTGGAGGAACTGGCACGAAGAGTTCATCGACGCGCTTGAGGGCACGAACCGCAAGCGCCAGGTCGAGACGGTCAACGAGGCGATCAAGAACCTGACGGGTATGAGGTCGCTGCTCAACGACGAGGGGAAGGCGAAGCTTGACGCGTACGTGCGCCAGCTGGAGGCGATCCGGGACGGCGTCTCCGGCGACTCATACGGGACACAGGCCGGGTTCCACGCTGCGCAGGCAGAAAAGCTCAAGCGTCAGATAATCAGGGATTTCTCCGGCCGTAAGGTGAAGGGCGAGCTCCTATGATCCTGGAAAAGGTCGTGGTCGGCCAGCTCGAGGTGAACTGTTACGTGCTGGCGGAGGCTCCGGGTAAAAAGGCGCTGATCATCGACCCGGGGGACGACGATGAGAAGATCATCGCGGCGCTGGAGCGCCACCACCTGGTGCCCGGCCTGGTAGTCAACACCCACGGCCATTACGACCATATCGGCTGCGACGACAGCTTCGGGGTGGACGTCTGCGTCCATTCGGCCGATGCGGCCATGCTCACGGAGCCCAAGCTGAACCTGTCCGTGGTGCTGGGCGATTTTTACAAGGTGCGCTCGAAGATCCGTCTGCTCAGTGACGGCCAGGAGATCGGTCTTGACGGACTGCTCCTGAAAGTCATACACACCCCCGGCCACACGCGGGGGGGCATAAGCCTGCTCCTGCAGAAGCCCCGGGGGAGGGTGCTGTTCTCCGGCGATACGCTTTTTTTCGCGGGCGTGGGGCGCGCGGACCTGTACGGGGGCGATGAGAAGCAGCTGATCCATTCGATCAGGGAAAAGCTCCTGGTGCTTGACCCTGAGACCGAGGTGTATCCCGGCCACGGCCCCGAGACATCGATAGGCAGGGAAAAGGAGAGGAACCCGTTCCTCGCATGACGGCTGACCGATGCAGGACCTGATCACCGCATTTCTAGATTACCTTTCTGTCGAACGCGGGCTTTCGCGCAACACGATCGAGTCGTACCGCGAGGACCTGGAGCAGTTCGCCGCCTTCTGCGAAGACCGCAAGACTTCCAGCATGGGCTCTCTTTCCCGCGGCGATGTCACCGATTTCATGTTCAGCCAGAAAGAACAGGGGATATCGCCTAACTCGATCGCCCGCAGGCTTTCCTGCCTGCGCATGTTCTTCCGGTTCCTGGTCAGGGAACGCATCATCAAGAACGACCCGACAGGACTTATCGATTCCCCCAAACTGTGGAAGAAAGTCCCGGACACGCTTTCGTTCAACGAGGTCGAAGCGCTCCTTGCCCAGCCCAGCACGCGCAAGCCGCAGGGCATCAGGGACAGGGCGATCCTCGAGACGCTTTACGCGACGGGGATGCGTGTCTCCGAGGCCGCGGGCCTCCTGAAAGACAACGCCAATCTCGATGTCGGTTTCATCAGGTGCGTGGGCAAGGGCAACAAGGAGCGTATCGTGCCGCTGGGGAGGAAGGCGGTCGAGAGCATCGAGCGTTATCTGACGGCCGCCCGTCCCGGATTCCTCAACGGGAAACAGAGCGAATTCCTCTTCCTGAGCAGGCTGGGAAAGCGCCTTTCCCGGCAGTCACTCTGGAAGCTCATCAAGTTCTACGCGAAAGAGGCCAGGATAAAGAAGCCGATCAAGCCTCATATCCTGCGCCACTCGTTCGCGACGCACCTGCTCGAACACGGCGCTGACCTGCGTTCCGTTCAGGAGATGCTCGGCCATGCCAACATCTCCACCACGCAGATATACACGCACGTGAACAAGGACAGGCTCAAGTCAGTCCATAAGATGTTCCATCCGAGGCCCTGAAATGGAGAGACACCTTAAGCGTCTGCCGGAAGACATGCGTTCCCTGATCTGCAGGGCGGGGGATGTTTCGCGCCGCACGGGCGACAAGGCGTTCCTGGTCGGCGGTTTCGTGCGCGATCTTGTCCTCGGTGTCAGGGACTACGACCTTGATATCGCGATCGAAGGCGACGGGATCGGTTTCGCCTCCGATTTCGCGGGCACGGGGAGGCTGATAACGCACAAGAGGTTCGGGACGGCTACCGTTGTCCTGGATGACCATAAGGTAGATTTTGCGAGCACCCGGAAGGAGACATATCCTCAGCCCGCGGCGCTGCCTGTCGTCTCTCCCGGCTTGCTCAGGGACGACCTGTTCCGCAGGGATTTCACCATCAATACGCTGGCGGTCGGGCTTTCAGGGGGCTCGTTCGGCGAACTGATCGACCTGTTCGGCGGCAAGGAGGATATCGGCGCCGGGATCATCCGCGTGCTCCATGACCGCAGTTTCATCGACGATCCGACGAGGATACTGCGCGCGGTGCGTTTCGAGCAGAGGTACGGCTTCAGGATCGAACCGCATACGCTGCGGCTGCTGCGCGGGGCGGTGAAGGAAGGGATGCTGCTGCGCGTCCAGCCCCAGCGCCTGCGCGACGAACTGCTGCTGATGCTCAAGGAGGAGAAACCTGTCAGGGCCCTTTCCCGGCTTAACGAACTTGCCGGTTTCGATTTTCTGAGCCCCGGTATCAGATGGCGGCCCGCTCTTTTCGCCCGTATCAGTGAGACCGCAGAACGGTTCCGGGAACACTGCCGGCCGCGCAGGCACCTCGAGGAATGGGTGATGTACCTGGCGGCCCTGTTCGACGGCCTGACCGTCGCGCAGGCGCAGGCGGTGTGCCTGCGGTACGGCCTTGGGAAAAGCGAACGGACCAGGGTACTTGAATACCTGAGGG
This sequence comes from Deltaproteobacteria bacterium, assembly GCA_050258655.1. GTDB lineage: Bacteria > Omnitrophota > Gorgyraeia > Gygaellales > Profunditerraquicolaceae > JBLMZF01. Next base: position 6,087 of record JBLMZF010000082.1, read on the forward strand.
TCAGGAAACACGTGACGAGAGCGCTGTCGAAGCGCGTGGTGGCGCGCAGCGGACTGTTCGGCCTGCTGGAGCCTCTCCCTTACGAGGTGATACTCCTGATCAAGGCCGAAAGCGGTCCGGTCGTCGGCAGGCGTATCGAGGAGTTCTTCAGCGACTGCCACGGGGTCTGCGTCGCGGTTTCGGGACATGACCTCAAACAGATGGGCATCGAGCCCGGGCCGGAGTATCAGCGTATCTTCAAGCGTCTGCTCGAGGCAAAGCTCAACGGCAGGATCAGTACCAAAAGCGAAGAGATGGAGCTTATCGGCAGGATGAGAAAGAAAGGAAGCCCGTAATGAGAAAAGACAAGGTTCAGGACGCGATACAGAAAGAGGTCAGCGCGATCATCCGGGACGAGCTCAAGGACCCGCGCCTCGGTTTTGTCACCATAACGAGCGTCGAGGTCTCCGACGACCTGCGCCACGCCAAGATCTTCTTCAGCGTGCTCGGTAAGGAAGAGCAATACAAGAAGACGAAGGAGGCGCTTGAATCGGGGCTGGGGTATATACGGAAGCTGCTTGCCGAGCGGATACAGCTGAGGTTCGCTCCGGAGATCATGTTCCGCGAGGACAAGTCCACGCAGTACAGCGTCAGGATAGAGGAAGTGCTCAACGAAATAAAGAAGCTCGAGAAAGACCACGAGAAGAAGGACGGGCAAAAAAGCGAGGGGACATGAGCCTTGAAAAGGTGGTGAAGATCATTCGCGAAAGACGCAGTTTCCTGGTCACCGTCCACACGAACCTCGACGGGGACGCGCTGGGCTCCGAGCTCGCGTTCGCCCGGCTCCTCAAGAAACTGGGGAAAACGGCCCTGTGCGTCAACGACGACCACATCCCCTACGGATACGATTTTCTCCCGGGGGTCGGGTCGATCCGGCAGTACCGGCAGGGGATGAAGCTGCCGCGTTTTGACTGCGCGGCCGTCCTGGACTGTTCCGACATGAGCAGGACAGGACAGGTCAACACGCTCGACCTGAGCGGTGTTCCCGTGATCAACATCGACCACCATGTCAGCAACGCCGGCTTCGGCACCGTCAACTGGGTAGACCCGGGCGCCTGCTGTTCCTGCGAGCTGGTCTTCCGTCTTTTCAAGCGCATGCGCGTGCGCATCGACAGGCAGGCCGCACTGGCGCTCTACACGGGTATCCTGACCGATACGGGTTCCTTCAGGTACTCCAATACCCGCCCCTGCACCCATCAGATGGCCTCCGAGCTCCTGGCGACAGGTATCGACGCGTCCGCGGTGTACAAGAAGATCTACTCGAGTGTCCCGTACGACGACATGAAACTGCTCAGCCGTATCCTCCCGACGATGCAGAAGGACCCGCGCGGGAAGGTGATCTGGTTCGAACTGCCGAAAGAGCTGCTCGAGGGGAGGGGGGCGGTCTCATTCGACCTCTCGGAGAGCATCCTTAACTTCGCGCGTTCCGTCAAGGGCGTGGAAGTGGTGGTGCTTTTCAAGGAGAACATGACCCCTCATAGCGGAGTGCGCGTGAACTTCAGGTCGCAGGGCAAGGCCGACGTGAACAGGATCGCCGGTATTTTCGGCGGCGGCGGTCACCGGACCGCGGCAGGAGCCACCTTCCATGACAAGACCATCGACCAGGTGAAACGCAGGGTGCTGGACGCCGTCCAGTCGGAGATCGCGCGTTCATGAAGACCGTCCGCGGAATAGCGGCTGCCGGCGGCTGGAAGTCGCCGGTCGTCGCCATAGGCGTCTTCGACGGTCTCCATAAGGGCCACAAGCGGATCCTGGAGACCTGTGTTTCCATCGCGCGCAGGACCGGCGGCACCAGCGTCGTCCTTACGTTCTGGCCTCACCCCCAATCGCAAGACAGTATCTATTCGCTCGACCACCGGCTTGCCATCATCGGGCGTTTGGGCATCGACATATGCGTCGTGGTCAGGCTGGACAGGGCCTTCGCGTCGATGACCGCCCGGCAGTTCATCGAACGGGTGCTCAAGGGGCGCATGGCGGCGCGGTGGGTCCTGGTGGGGGCGAATTTCAGGTTCGGCAGGGGGCTGGGCGGCAGCGTCTCGACGCTGAAAGAATTCTCCTCTTCCTGCGGTTACCGCCTGAAGGTGTTCCCCGTCATGCGTTCCGGGGGGAAACCGATCAGCAGCACGCGTATCCGGCGGTGCATCTCCACGGGGCGGCTCGAGGAAGCACGCCGCCTTCTCGGCAGGAGGGTAAGCATCTTCGGTACGGTGGCCGGCGGGAACGCTATCGGCAGGACCCTGGGCTATCCGACGGCTAATATCCTTCCCCGCCACGAGGTCCTGCCTCCCGACGGCATCTATGCCGCCAAGGCGTCGGTCGACGGCAGGAAATTTCCCGCGATCCTCTACAAGGGAAAACGTCCCACGTTCGAGCGGGAGGGACTTCCCCCGACGGTGGAAGTGCATCTGCTGCGTTTCTCAGGTGATCTCTACGGCAAGACGATGGAGGTCTCTTTCTATAAGAAACTGCGTGATGAAAAGAAGTTCTCCTCGCCCCAGGCGCTGGGCCGCGCGATAGCAAGGGACATAGCCGCGGCAAGACGCATCCTTCGCTCCTCCTGAAGTTCCTCTCAAGTCCACAACCCGTATACGTATTATTTATCCTTACCACTAAGGCTAGTAGCATAAAAATATACCCTTTTTAACGCTTATTTTATCTTGACAAGGGGAGTGTTATTGCCTATACTTATCATCGAAGTGGAATAAAGTGGAGCGAAGTGGAGCAGCTCCCTTTTCACTATATTTTTTATCTATATGTTCTACGGCGAATTTTTCCATTCTGTCGACAGGAAAGGGCGGATCATCATGCCCTCGAAATTCCGCGAGGCGGCGAAGGGGAATTTCATCGAGAAATTCTTCGTGACCCGCGGTCTCGACAAATGTCTTTTCATGTTCCCTGAAGAAGAGTGGAAGACGCAGGAAGCCAAGTTCAGGGCCATCCCGTTCACGAAACAGGAATCGAGGGTCTTCAACCGTCTGTTCTTCTCCGGCGCGGCCGAGATCATCCCCGACAAGCAGGGGAGAATCCTGCTGCCGCAGTACCTGAAGGATTTCGCGGAGCTCAAGAAGGATATCGTGGTCGTGGGCGTCTCCAGCAGGATCGAGATCTGGGGGCAGGAGACCTGGAAACAGTTCTACGGCACCTGGCGCCCGTCCTTTGAAGAGATCGCCGAAAAGCTTATAGAGAACCAATAATGGTAGATACCGTGAAAAGACCGCACATACCAGTGATGCTCGAAGAAGTGCTGGCATACCTTGACCCGAAGCCCGGCCAGACGATCGTGGACGGAACGGTGGGTATGGGGGGGCACAGCCGGGCGATACTCGAGCGTATCGGCGCCACCGGTACGCTTGTCGCCATCGACAGGGACGAGGACTCTCTGGCGCAGGCACGCGAGAATCTCCACGGCCTTGCCGGGAACACCCATTTCGTCCACGGCAATTTTTCGGACCTCGATACGATTTTAAAAGAGTTGCATATTGACGGGATTGACGGTATACTTTTGGATTTAGGGATATCCTCGTACCAGTTGATGGACCCGGAGCGGGGTTTCAGCTTCCAGGAAGAGGGGCCGCTCGACATGCGGCTCGACCGGGCAAGCTACATCTCCGCGTACGACCTGATCAACAACCTCAACGAGGATGAGATATCGAACCTGCTCTGGTCATTCGGGCAGGAACGGTGGCATAACCGTATCGCGCGCCGGGTCGTGCAGGAGCGCGAACACCATCCCATAACGACAACTACGGAACTGCGCGAGATAGTGATGCAGTCGATCCCCGCGCGGTTCCGCCGCCACCATTACCGTATACACCCGGCGACGAGGACTTTCCAGGCGGTGCGCATCGCCGTCAACCGGGAGCTCGAAGTCCTCGAGTCGGCGGTGGACAAGGCTATCGACGCGCTCAAAACGGGCGGAAGGATATGCGTCATTTCGTTCCATTCTCTAGAAGACAGGATCGTGAAGCTCAGGTTCCGCGAGGCGGCGCACGGGGGAAAGATCAAGCTGCTCACCAAGAAACCCCTCGAGCCTTCGTCAGCGGAGGCCGCGCGGAATCCCTCAAGCCGGAGCAGCAAGTTCAGGGCTGCCGAACGATCACAGGGGGCGGCATGAGACTGGAAAAATTCATGCTGATAGTCATCGCCGCGACCGCGTTCTCACTGATCTATGTCTATCAGCAGACGGAGATATTCCGCCTCGCCTACGACGGCCAGAAGAACACCAAGAAGTTCCAGGCCCTCCTCGACACGAATTCCAACCTGCGCTACAGCTTCAAGCAGAAGACCTCTCTCGTCTCCATCGGGAACAAGATATCCGGACAGGACTTTACCATGCCCGAGAACTACTGCCTGGTGAAGCTCGATCCGGCGTACAGCCTGGTCAAGGCGGACAGGCCGGTGAAGAGGGAGACGATGGTCTCAAAGCTGTTCAATATCAAACGGCAGGCGGAAGCGAAGACCCTGGGTTCTCCATTAACATTCGGGCTCAACTCCCGGTAGAAGCCCTCAACTCACCGCTCATTTCGTGTACATAGCCAACTACAGCCGCCGTACAAAGGCGGTATTTCTTTTATCCTTCGTCTTTTTCGCCTTCGCGCTGCTCCGTCTTCTCTATATACAGTTCTTCCGCTCCAGCTACCTTGAAGAGATCGCCGCGAAGCAGCACAACTGCTTCATGGAGCTGGAGCCGCGCCGCGGAACGATCTTCGACCGCAACCTCAATCCCCAGGCCGTGAACCTGCCCTGCGATTCAGTCTTCGCCTCCCCAATAGAGATGAAGGATGACGATAAGGAGTCCGTCATGCGGCAGGTCATGGAGACCCTCAAGCTTGATCATTCGTTCCTCAAGAACAGGTTCTCGCGCCGTAAATCGTTCGTGTGGCTGGCCCGAAAGGTGAACCAGAACCAGGCCGAGGCCCTGCGCGTGCTCAAGCTCAAGGGCATCGGTTTCGTCAAGGAAAGCAAGAGGTGCTATCCCAACAGCTACCTGACCAGCCAGATCATCGGGTTCGCCGGGCTTGACAACGTGGGGCTGGAGGGAATGGAGCTCTATTACGACCGGTATCTTAGAGGAAAGGCCGGCAACGCCATCGTCTTGCGCGACGCCCGCAGTACTAAGCTCGATATCTATGGGAAGACGGAGATGCCGGAGGACGGCAAGGACATCGTCCTGACCATAGACGAGATGGTGCAGTACATCGCGGAGCGCGAACTGGACAAGGCCTTCAGGTCCTCCCGGGCGAAGGGGGCGACGATCGTCGTCATGGACCCGAAGACCGGGCAGATACTGGCGATGGCCAGCCGCCCGACGTTTGACTGCAACGCGTACAAGGGCGTCAACAAGGAGCAGATCAGGAACCGGGCGATCTGCGATATGTTCGAGCCCGGTTCCGTCTTCAAGATCGTGACCGCGGCCGCTGTAATAGAGGAAGGCAAGTTCAGCGAGCAGGACAAGATCTTCTGCGAGAACGGCGAGTGGCATTACGGGAACGGGAAACGCTCGCTCCATGACCACACCGCGCACGGCTGGCTCACGTTCCAGGAGGTCATCGAGAATTCCAGCAATATCGGCACCTGCAAGGCCGCCGTGAAGCTCGGGGCGCAGCGGATGTACAAATACATCAAGGCGTTCGGTTTCGGGCAGAAGACCGGGATCGAGTTCCCGGGGGAGATAAACGGGATAGTGCCGGACATCAAGAACTGGTCCGGGGCGTCCATCTATAACATCCCTATGGGCCAGGGTATCGGGGTCAGCGCTATCCAGCTTGCCGGCGCCCTGTCCGTCATAGCCAACGGCGGAACGCTGATGAAGCCGTACATCGTCATGGAAATACGCGACAAGAGCGGGAAGATAGAAAAGGCTTATTCACCGACCCCGGTGCGCACCGTTATCTCGTCCGATACCGCCGCTCGCGTGCGCAAGATCCTTGTCGGGGTCATCGAGAACGGGACCGGGAAGCTCGCCAAATCGCAGGAATTCACCGCGGGAGGCAAGACCGGCACCGCCCAGAAGATAGAATCCAACGGCACCTATTCGCATTCGAAGTTCAACGCTTCCTTTGTCGGTTTCGCCCCCGCTGAAGACCCGCAGGTGGTGATCGCGGTGATCATCGACGAACCGAGGGGCTTCTACTACGGGGGGGTGATATCCGCTCCCGTCTTCAAGAACGTGGCGGGGGATGTCCTCAAGTATCTTAAGAGCAGGCAGGAACTGCAATCAGAATGAGATTACTCCAGCTTATCAAGCCCATACACAGCTTCCGTTGCGCCCGTGCCATAGCGGATTTCCATGTCCGGGGCCTGTGCTGCAACTCCCGGTCCGTCAGGCCCGGCTACGTCTTTGTAGCGGTCAAGGGCGCGGCGCAGGACGGCAGGAGGTTCATCGGGGAGGCGGTCGCGCGGGGCGCCCGGGCGGTCATCTCGGCTCCGGGAAGTTCCCTGGGGAGCGGCGTCAGGGACGTGAGCCTGATCGAGGTCAGCGATACCCGGAGAGTGCTTTCCCTGCTGGCGAACGAGTTCAACAGAAGGCCGTCCACCAGGATGAAGGTGACCGGTGTCACCGGCACCAACGGCAAGACGACGATCACTTATTTGATAGAAACCATAATCCGGAAAGCGGGTTTTTCTCCGGCCGTGATCGGTACGGTCAATTACCGTTACGGAGGAAAAGCTTTCCCTTCCTGTAACACGACCCCGGGACCGGTAGAACTGCACGGATTGCTGGGCCGCATGGTGCGTGCGGGAGCCACGCACGCGGTCATGGAGGTATCCTCCCACGCGCTGGACCAGAACAGGACGCGGGATGTCGCTTTTTCCTCGGCTATTTTCACCAACCTGACACAGGACCATCTCGATTACCACAAGGATTTCGCGGGTTATTTCGCCGCCAAGGCGCGGCTGTTCACCGGTCTTTCGCCCACGGCAGCGGCGATCGTCAACGAGGACGACCGTTACGGCCGCAGGCTCAAGAAGATGACGCGGGCGCGGTTGATCACCTACGGCATCTCGCGTCCCTGCGATGTAAGGGCGCAGAAGATAAAGATGGACGTCAGGGGCTGCTCGTTCCTGCTGAACGCGTTTGGAAAGAAGACCCGCATCACCACGAGCCTCATCGGCCGCCACAATGTCTACAATCTTCTCGCGGCCTGCGCCTGGGCGGTCTCGGAGGGCATCCCGCTGAAGACGGTCAGGGAAGCGATACGCGGTTTCAGTCTCGTGCCCGGAAGACTGGAGAAGGTCGAGTGCGCTGAGGGGTTTTCCGTCTTCGTCGATTACGCGCATACCGAGGACGCGCTCAGGAACGTGATCACCTCCTTGCGGCAGGTCAGCCGCGGCCGGATAATAGTGGTCTTCGGATGCGGCGGGGACCGTGACAGGACGAAACGTCCCAGGATGGGACGGGTCGTATCCCGCCTGGCCGACCTCTGCGTCGTCACCAGCGACAACCCCCGGTCGGAAGACCCCCTGGCGATCATCCGTGAAGTGACCGGAGGCATCCGGGGGAAGCGTCATCTTGTTGTGGCGGACAGGAAAGAAGCGATAGGCAAGGCCCTTTCGGCAGCGAAGAGGGGGGATATAGTGCTCATCGCCGGGAAAGGCCATGAGAATTACCAGATAATCGGCGGCCTCACCCTGCCGTTCGACGACAGGTCGGTCGTGAAGGAATGTTTACGATACAAGAGATAATCAGGGAGACCGGAGGGACGCTTAAAGGCGGTGTTCTGAACGCGCGCGTCCGCGGTGTTTCCATAGATACCCGGACCATCGCCAGGGGCGAAGCCTTTGTCGCCATAAAGGGCGATACGTTCGACGGGAACGATTTCATCGTCCCGGCGGCCCGCAAGGGTGCTTCCTGCATCATCGCTTCCTGCGCGCGTCCCGCCGCCGTCCCGGCCGCTGTCGCGTTCGTCCGGGTCTCTGACGGCATCCAGGCCCTGGCCGCCCTTGGAAGGGCCCGCAGAAGGCTTTTCGACATCCCCGTCATCGCGCTGACCGGCAGCAACGGCAAGACCACGACCAAGGACATGTGCGCCTGGGTACTGGGAGGGAGCCTGCCTGTCCTGAAGACCGAGGGCACCAGGAACAATCACATCGGAGTTCCGATGACGCTGCTTGGGCTCAAGGAAAGCCACCGCGCCTGCGTGCTCGAACTGGGCACCAACCATTTCGGCGAGATACGCGAACGGGCACTGACCTGCGAACCCACCGTCGGTATCATCACCACTATCGGCCCTTCGCACCTCGAGCATTTCAAGACCCTGTGCGGGGTCCTGCGCGAGAAAAGCTCGCTGTTATCCTGCCTCAAGCCGCCGGCCATCGCGGTCCTCAACGCTGACGATCCGTTCCTCGCGAGGACTATCATTGCAAAAAAGCGTAAACCATTTATAATAAGTATCGGCGTCCAGGGTCCGGCCGATTACCGGGCCCGGGGGGTCACGGTCAGGGGGGGACGGACTGTCTTCCGCCTGGACGGCCGTACGTATGAGCTGGATACTCCCGGCGTCCATAATGTCTACAACGCGCTGTGCGCTGTGGCGTGCGCGCGGATGCTCGGGCTCGGGCACGGGGAAATAGCTTCCCGGCTCAGGGAATTCTCTTTCCCCCGCGGCAGGCTTTCGCTGACCCGCGTGGGACAAACGAGCTTCATCGACGATTCGTACAATTCGAGCCCCGCCTCTTTGAGCCAGGCGCTTGAGACCCTCGGCCGCCTGAAGGCCAGAGGCCGCAAGATCCTGGTCATGGGGGACATGCTCGAACTGGGAAAAAGACAGGGGGCGTTCCACCGCCGCGCGGGGGAGGAAGCCGCCCGTTCATGCACAACCATCATCACCGTTGGAAGACTTGCCCGGCTGGCCTTCAAGTCGTTCCTCAAGGAGCGCCCCAGGGCCGCCGGATGCTTCGCCTGCGAACGCGCGGAAGAAGCGAAAGAGCTCCTGTTCAAGAGACTCTCTTTGACGAAGGACGACGTGGTCCTGGTAAAAGGATCGCGGCGCATGAAACTCGACAAGATCTTCGAAGGGTAATCAGTCACCGATAAATGTTATATTACCTCCTGTATCCCCTCCACCCGCTTTTTTCCGCGCTGAACCTTTTCAGGTACATCACCTTCAGGGCGATCATGGCCGCGCTGACCGCTTTCCTGATCAGCCTCATCGCCGGTCCGGCCGTGATCAGGCGGATCAGGGAGTTGTCCATCGGGCAGAACATCCGCGGGCAGGAGGAGAGCAAGAAGCTGCACGAGCTCCACAGCAAGAAGCAGGGGACTCCCACGATGGGAGGGATCCTGATCCTCGTCGCGGTCTTCTCCTCGACGCTGCTCTGGGGCGAGCTCGGCAGCGGACCCCTGCAGATGGTCATGTTCTGCACCCTCTGGCTTGGCGTGACCGGGTTCATCGACGATTACCTCAAACACTCGCGCAAGTGCTCGAAAGGGCTTACCGCCACGGCCAAGTTCACCAGCCAGATCGTCCTCGGTCTCCTGATCGGCTCCGTGCTTTTCCTCGACCCGCGCCACTCCACCGTCCTTGACGTGCCTTTCCTGAAAGACGTCTCCATCGACCTCGGTGTCTTCTATATCGTCTTCGTCATTGCGGTCATAACAGGCACTTCCAACGCGGTCAACCTGACAGACGGGCTTGACGGGCTGGCCATAGGGAGCGTCATCATGGCCGCGGTCGCCTTTACCGTTCTTTGTTATGTCACCGGCAACGCGCGTTTCAGCGACTACCTGCTGATCCCTTATATAAGGGGAGCGGGTGAGTTGACCGTCTTCTGCGCCAGCCTCCTTGGCGCCGGACTGGGTTTTCTCTGGTTCAACTGTTATCCTGCTGAGATATTCATGGGTGATGTGGGCTCGCTTGCGCTGGGAGGCGCGCTGGGCGTGGTCGCGGTCCTGATCAAGAAGGAGCTCCTGCTGGTGGTCGTGGGAGGTATTTTCGTGCTGGAGGCGCTTTCGGTCATCCTCCAGGTGGCCTCGTTCAAGCTGACCAGGAAACGCATCTTCAAGATAGCGCCCCTGCATCACCATTTCCAGTTCCTGGGCTGGCAGGAGAACAAGGTGATCGTCAGGTTCTGGATCATCGGGATCATGCTGGCTTTGCTGACGATAGTGACCCTCAAGATACGATAGGCACCGAAAATAGATGAGGAACGAAGGGCAGTTCAAAGGTAAGAAGGTGACGGTGATTGGCCTGGCGCGCAGCGGCGCGGCCTGCGCCAACCTGCTCAAAGGCCTGGGCGCCGATGTCCGTGTCTCGGACAACCAGGATAATGAGACCACAGCGCGTTTTGGCGCCATGCTGGCGTCCGGGATACCGGTCGAGACCGGACGCCACTCCGACGGATTCATACTCGACCGCGATCTGATCGTCGTCTCCCCGGGGGTGCCATTTTCGGCGCCGCCGCTCAAGCGCGCGCGGGCACAGGGCATACCGGTGGTCAGCGAGATAGAGATCGGCTGGATGCTTTCTCCCGTCCCGGTCATAGCGGTGACTGGTTCCAACGGCAAGACCACCGTGACCACCCTGATCGGCAGGGTGATCGATGCCTCGGGTAAAAAAGCGGCGGTCTGCGGGAACATAGGTAATCCCTTCACCGGCGAGCTCGCGGCTCTTGCCGGCAAAAAGATAGATTTCTTCGTGCTCGAAGTGAGCTCGTTCCAGCTGGAGACCATCCGCGATTTCAAACCCGCCGTATCCGTCATCCTCAATTTCAACCGGAATCATCTCGATCGCCACGCTGACATGGAGGAGTACCTGGCCGCGAAAAAACGCATCTTTCTGAACCAGGACAGCTCCGATACGCTGGTCATCAACGGCCTTGACCCCGCGCTCGCCAAAGCGGTGAAAGGAGCGCGCGCCAGGGTGGCCACGTTCGGCAAAAGGGAGGGGTACAACGCCAACGAGTGCGCGGTGCTCGCGGCCGCTTCCGCCCTGGGTATCGGGGAGGATATCTGCAAAAAGGTCTTTTCCGGGTTTTCCGGACTCGAACACCGTTTCGAGACGGCTGCCGAGATAAAAGGGGTCCGGTTCATAAACGATTCCAAGGCCACTACCGTCGAATCATGCCTCTGGGCCCTGGCCAACCTGCAGAGGCCGGTGGTGCTCATATGCGGCGGCAAGGATAAGGGAGTGGATTATTCGCTTGTGGCCAGGGTCTGCCCCGGGAAGGTGAAGGAAGCGATCCTGATCGGCCAGGCAGCGGAGAAGATCGCGGCCGCGCTCGGCCCTGTGGTGCCCCTGAAGAGGGCCCCGAGCCTTGAGGACGCGGTCAAGCTTGCGTTCGAGACAGCTTCCCCCGGCGACGCCGTGCTCCTGTCACCGATGTGCGCCAGTTTCGACATGTTCACCGACTATGAGCACAGGGGAAGGGTGTTCAAGCAGGCGGTGCGGGACCTCCAGGTCCGGGACGGGCAGCGATGACGATGCGCAATATCCGGATCCAGCTGTTCATGACCACGCTCGTGCTCGTTTGCATCGGCACGGTGATGATATTCAGCGCCTCGAGCATCTATGCCGCTGAGCGCTTCAAGGACAGCACTTATTTTCTCGGACGCCACCTCCTGTTCCTGCTGATCGGCGGCATCCTCGCGTTCCTGGCGATGTGCGTCCCGTACAAGAAGCTCCAGTCCTGGGCCCGCCCGCTGGTGTTCATATCCCTGGGGCTGCTGGCCCTGGTGCTGGTCCCCCACATCGGAAGGGAGGTTTCCGGCGCGCGCCGCTGGTTCAGGATCGGGTTCTTCAGTTTTCAGCCTTCCGAGTTCGCCGCGCTGTGCGTGGTCGTCTATGTCGCTGATTTCATCTCGCGCAGGTCAAATCAGGTAAAGACCCTGCGCCACGGGCTTCTGCCCGTGCTGGCCGTCCTCGGCATCGTATCGATACTGATCCTGCTCGAACCCGACCTGGGGACAACGCTTTCGATCTGCGTGACCGTGATGATCATGCTCTTCATCGGGGGGATGCGGCTGGTATACCTCGGCGGTCTTGTCCTGAGCGCGATCCCCGCGTTGTATCTGTTGATAGCCCACGTCGCCTACAGGCGCAGCCGTATCCTCGCGTTCCTCAACCCCTGGGCCGATCCGAGGGGAAGCGGGTTCCAGATCATCCAGTCGCAGATAGCGCTCGGTTCAGGGGGCATATTCGGCGAGGGCCTCGGACACTCCCGCCAGAAGCTGTTCTACCTGCCTGCCGCGCATACGGATTTCATCTTTTCCATCATCGGCGAGGAGCTCGGGCTCCTGGGCACCATCGGGATCATCATCCTTTTCCTGATCTTCATCCGCCTGAGCCTTCAGATCATCAAGAACACCAACGACCGGTTCGGTTACTTCCTCGGGGTCGGTCTTCTCGCGCTGATCACTTTCAAGGCGATGGTCAACATCGGCGTCTCGTGCGGCATCCTGCCCACGAAGGGGCTGCCGCTGCCCTTCATCAGCTACGGCGGTTCGTCGTTCATCTTCGATCTCGTCAGCGTCGGTCTGTTGTTGAACGTGGCAAAGCAGGGGGAGTACCCCTAAACGGGTCTTAATCAATGAGGATCATAGCCGTGACAGGGGCAAGCGGAGGACATATTTTCCCCGCGCTTGCGTTCCTTGAAGCGCTCAGATGTTCACAGCCGGGTGTCCGTACGCTGCTGGTGCTTCCCGAAGGGGGCTTCAGCGGTTCTCTCGATACGCGCGGACAGCCGTTCAGATATATCCCGATCTCGGGGATGACCGCGCGGATGCGCAGGAACCCGGCCGCGGCGGCATGGCAGGCCTGTATCGGATGCGCGCGGAGCATCGAGATCATCGTCCGCTTCAAGCCCGATCTTGTGGTCGGTTTCGGTTCGCTGGCGTCGGTCCCGGTCGTGCTCTGCGCGTGGCTGTTCCGCGTGCCCACGATGATCCATGAACAGAACGTTATCCCCGGCAGGGCCAACCTTTTCCTGAGCCGTTTTGTCGACCGCGTGGCGGTATCCTTCGAGGAATCACGCGCCCTGTTCCCCCATCCGGACCGCGCCGTTCTGACCGGCAATCCCCTGCGCTCGCGGATGCGTCCGATGGCTAAAGACGAAGCGCGCCGCGCGATGGGGCTTTTGCCCGATGTCTTCACGGTGCTGGTCACCGGCGGCAGCCAGGGAAGCTCTTCGATCAACCGCGCCTGCATGCAGGCGTTCGCTGATCCGGCCTTGAAAGGCAGGATACAGGTGATCCATATCACGGGCAAGGGCGCTGGCGACGCGGCGGCGAAGGCGTATTCTTCCTGCGGCATCACCTCGCGGGTAGTCCCGTTCCTTGAGGAAATGGAGACAGCGTACAGCGCTTCTGATATCGCTATATGCCGGGGAGGCGCCACTACCTGCGCGGAGCTGGCGTTCTTCGCTCTGCCCGCGCTGATCGTCCCGTACCCGTACGCCCAGGCCCACCAGTCGCGCAATGCCGCGGCGCTTGAATCGAAAGGACTTTGCCGGGTAGTCAGTGACAGCGAGCTTGATGGGGGGAAGGTGAAGGATTTCGTGAACTCCTGCCTTGATGAACCGGGATTCCTCGCTGCGATGAAGGCTGCGTTCAAAACGCCCGGACGGGAAGAGGCGAGGGCCCGCCTTGCCGCCGCGGCGATGGGGGTCGAGCGATGAAGCGGCTGGCGCTGGGTGTCCTGTTCCTGCTGGCGGCCCTTGTGCCTGCTTCCGCGGGTGATTGGAACGAGGCGAAGAGCACCCATTTCGTGGTCTATTACCATAATGCCCCCGCCGATTTCTGTCAAAAGGTGCTTCAGGAGGCGGAGCGCAATTATGAGAAGATAACCGACGACCTGGGGTTCCTCAGGTTCGATTTCTGGCTGTGGGATAACCGGGCCCGCATCTATATCTACGACGACGCCGGACAGTACCGGGCGGAGTCGGGCATGCCCGCCTGGTCGGGCGGAGCGGCCCTGCCAAGGGACAAGGTCATAAACGCCTACTACGGCATAGACGGTTTTTTCGAGCGGGTCCTCCCGCATGAGATCGGCCACATCATCTTCAGGGAGTTCGTCGGGTTCGACAACCCCTCGGTCCCCCTCTGGCTTGACGAGGGGGCGGCCTCATACCAGGAGAGGAGCGTCGCGGCGCTCAGGATGCTTCCCGAGCTCGTCAGGTCGGGGCGCGTCATACCGCTGCGCCAGCTTTCGATGATGCAGCCGCACGCGATGACGGATGGGGGGCAGGTGCGGCAGTTCTATGTCGAGGCGGTCGGGATCATCGATTATCTGATCCGCTCGCAGGGCAAAGAGACGTTCGTATTTTTCTGCCGCTCATTGAGGGACATGAAGGAGTTCGATAAGGCGCTTTCGTACGCATATTCGATACGGGGGGCCGATGAACTGGAAAAACGCTGGATGGCTGAACTGAAAAATGAATAAGATAAGGAAATATCATCTGATAGGCATCGGCGGGATAGGCATGAGCGGCATCGCGCGGCTCATGCGCGCAAGAGGCATGGCCGTCAGCGGATCGGATGTCCGCCAGAGCCGGTCGACCGACGAGCTGGCTTCCCTTGGCTGCCGCATCTGCATCGGTCACAGCGCCTCCAACCTCGGAGATGCCGATGAAGTCATCTATTCCTCAGCGATAAAGGAGGACAATCCGGAGATGAGGGAAGCGCGGCGCAGGGGAGTGCCCGTGCGCAAGCGCGCCGAAGCCCTGGCGGAGCTCATGGGCGACAAGAAAGTCATCACGGTGGCCGGCGCGCACGGCAAGACGACCACGTCTTCCCTGGTCTCGCACATGCTGATCACCGCGGGCCTCTCGCCGACCATCGCCGTCGGCGGTATCCTCAAGAACATCGGTAACAATGTCCGCGAGGGGGACGGGGATTTCTTCGTCGCCGAGGCGGACGAGTCCGACGGGACGTTTCTCTGTTACCGGCCGACCTATTCGATCATTACCAACATCGACCGTGAGCACCTCGATTATTACAAGGATTTCCCCTCGCTGCTGGAGGCGTTCGGCCGTTTCATCCAGCAGACCGAACCGAAAGGGTGCCTGTTCTGCGGACAGGACCAGAACCTGGTCAAGCTGATGGCCTCCTGCAGGGGGCGTTCGATGATATTCGGGTTCAGCCCTGAGCTGGACATATACGCCAGCTCCCTCCGTTTCAAAGGCCTCACCTCTGAATTCGACTGTTACCGCAAGGGAGAGTTCCTGGCGCGTTTCAAGCTGAGCCTGGGAGGCAGCCACAACGTCTCGAACTCACTGGCGGTCATCGCCCTGGGTATGGAGCTGGGGATAGGGATAGGGACGATCGGCCAGGCGCTTGCGACGTACCAGGGGGCGGGGAGAAGGCTTGATGTGAAGCTGCGCACCGATAAATGGACGGTGGTCGACGATTACGGCCATCATCCTACGGAGATACGGGCCACGCTCAACGCGCTCTCACAGGTTGAGAGCGGACGCAGGATAGTGGTCTTCCAGCCGCACCGCTATACCCGCACGAAGCTCCTGCTCGATGAGTTTTCCGGCTGTTTTGCCCAGGCCGATCATGTCATCATCACGGACATCTACGCGGCGAGCGAACCGCCTATCGAGGGCATTACCGGCGAGTTCCTCGCCGGCAAGGTGCGCGCCGCATCCCCGGGAAAAACGGTTGAGTATGTCCCGAGGGACAGGCTGCGCGCGCACGTGCTGGGGCTGGTCAGGCCGAAGGACCTTGTGGCCACGATGGGCGCGGGTGACATCACCAAAGTAAGCGATGAGATCGCGGAAGAACTCAAAAAACAGGGTTAGCAGGGGAGAATCGCTCAGGACACTGACCACCTTCCGGATAGGGGGACCGGCCCGCTGCCTGGTCAGGCCGTGTTCGACTGAAGAACTGTGCGGCCTCCTGAAGGCTTCTGCCGGGAAAAAGATAAGGGTGCTCGGTGCGGGCAGCAACATCCTCGCTTCGGACCGGGGGGTGGGCGGGGTGATCGTCAAGCTCGATGCTCCGTCCTTCAGAGGATTGGAAGCCGAGGGTACGCGGGTGCGCGCGGGCGCGGGAGTCCCGCTGGCTTCATTGCTCCAGTTCTGTCTTAAGAACGGCCTGACGGGCGCGGAATTCCTTGCCGGCATCCCCGGGACGGTAGGCGGCGGGCTGATCATGAACTGCGGAGTCCGGGCGCCTTCCGGGACAAAGGCTATCGGTGATATAGTTGAACGGGTCACGGTAATGGGATATAATGGCCGTCTCCGTTCTTTCCGGAGAAAAGAGGCCGGGTTCGGTTATCGTCATTCGGCGCTTTCCCGGTACATCGTCACCGGATGCGTCTTTGCGCTCAGGAAAGCCCCGGGGGAGGAAGTAAGGCGCAGGCTCGGCGATTGGATGGCACGGAGGAAGGGCCAGGAATACGGGTACCCTTCCGCGGGATGCGTCTTCAAGAACCCAGCTCAGGCATCCGCCGGTCAACTGATCGATTCCTGCGGCCTCAAGGGACGCAGAAAAGGAGGGGCGCTCGTCTCAAAGCGCCACGCGAATTTCATCGTCAATACGGGAGGCGCTTCGAGTTCCGATGTCCTGGCGCTGATACGGCTGGTCCGGGGGACCGTGCTCAGGAAGCGCGGCATCCGGCTCGAACCGGAGATACAGATATGGAAATAAAAAGGAAGTACGGCAGGATAGGCGTGCTGATGGGCGGTCCTTCTTCCGAAAGGGAGATATCGCTCAAGTCCGGCAGGGGAGTGCTCGAGGCGCTCAAAGGGCTGGGTCTGGACGCGGTCTCCGTGGATGTGACCACCGCCGACAGGCAGCAGAACCTGGCACTTCTGCGGTCGAGCGGAATACAGTGCGCTTTCATCGCCCTGCACGGGTGCTTCGGCGAGGACGGCCAGGTGCAGCGCCTGCTGGAGGAGTTGAGGATCCCGTACACCGGTTCATCTCCGGACGCCCACCGTATCGCTCTCGATAAGTCTCTTGCCCGTGAAGCGTTCATCCTTGCCGGGATCCGGGTCCCCGATTGCGTGGTCGTCAGGAAAGGGGAAGCGCATATCAAAGACAGGGCCATGGCTCTCGGCCTTCCCCTTGTCATAAAACCCGCGACGCAGGGGTCCAGTATCGGGCTTTCCATCATCGACAGCATCGGGGCCCTCGACCGCGCTCTTACAGAGGCTTTCACGTACGACGGGGTCGTACTCGTCGAGCAGTACATAAAGGGGAGGGAGCTCACTGTCGGTGTCCTGAAGGGAGCTCCGCTGCCCGTGATCGAGATCGTCCCGAAGAACAGGTACTTCGATTTTGAGGCGAAATACAGCCACGGGATGACCGAATACGTCATCCCCGCCCGCATATCTGATGAGGCCGCGCGCAGGGCCCAGCTTGCGGCCCTGAACGCGCACAGGTGCCTGGGCTGCGCGGGGTGCTCGCGGACGGACATCATCATGGACGCCGAGGGAGGTCTTTTCGTCCTCGAGATCAACACCATCCCCGGCCTGACCGCCACAAGCCTCGTGCCGAAGGCCGCGCGTACGGCAGGGATCGAGTTCCCCGCGCTGTGCCTGGAACTGCTTGAGTCAGCGTATGAAAAAAAATAAACGCGGTGCGGGTCTTGCGTCGTTCATATCCGCCCACAGACCGCAGATCATCAACGCGGCCAGCTTCATCGCGGCCGTGCTTGTCGTGTTCTGGGCGTGCGCGGCTCTGCAGGGGTCCCGGTTCTTCTCGGTAAAAAAGGTCATCATCCGGGAAAAGGACGATATCACCGAGAACGAGAGCGCGTTCGCCTATTTCAATGGCAGGAACATCTTCGCCGTCGACCTGGCCCGGGAATCCCAGCGTATAGCTCTTTCTTTCCCCAGCTACCGCAAGATCCGTCTGACCCGTTTTCTTCCCGACTGCATATTCGTCGATTTCCTGAGGAGGACCCCGGTCGCCTGCATCCGCGCGGCCAAGCCGCTCTGCGTGGACGATGCCGCGGTCCTCTTCGAGCTTGAGAAGCCCGCCGAGCCGCTTGGCCTGCCGGTCATCGCCGGCATCGAGCGCAAGCTCGGACAGTACAGGCCGGGCCGGATCTGCCTGCTCAAGGAACTTGCGGTATCGCTGGAGGTCATCCGGGCCGCCGGACAGGACAAGACCCTGTCGCGGTACCGCCTGGGGACCATCGATGTCAGCACTCCCGCCAGCATCGTCTGTTTCCTTTATCCGCGGGAAGCCGTGGCGGCGGGGGATGCCGCGCTCGAGGTCAGGCTTGGAGCCGAATCGGTGGCGGCCAAACTGCAGATACTGGCCACCGTGCTCACGCAGATGCGCGGCAACGCGGCGAACATCAAATATATTGATTTGCGCTTCAACGAACCTGTGATAAAATTCAAAAACATGGAGAAAAAGTGATGCTTCGCAAGTACATCTGTTCCCTGGACGTGGGCTCGAGCAAGATCGCGGCCTGCTGCGCCGAACTCAAAGGCAATAAGATCGCTGACATGACCTTTGAATCGGTCCCGTCCCGGGGTGTCAAGTTCGGCTCCATAGTCGATTCGATAGAGCTGGTCGACGCGATCGGCAGGCTGATGAAACAGGTGAAGGCCAGGTCCGGCCTGCCGGTGAAATCGGTCGTAGCCGGGATCTCCGGCCAGGATATCCTCACCAAGCACAGCAGGGCGGTGATCCCGCTGGCCGAGAGGGGGAGCAAGGTGATCACGACGGCCGATGTCGAAAAGGTCATCGCCCAGGCCAGGATCCTCGGATCGAGCATAGACGAGGAGATAATCCACACCCTGCCGTTCGGGTTCACCGTGGACAGCAAGACCGATATCGCCAATCCGGTCGGTCTCTACGGCCACAAGCTCGAGGTCGACCTGTTCCTTGTCTGCGCGCGCCTTTCGGCGGTGCAGACGCTTGTCCACGCCATCGGGCAGGCCGGTTTCGAGGCTGAGGAGGTGTTCCTTTCGGGGCTGGCTTCGAATGAGGTCGTCTTCGGCAACGCCCTGCGCAAGGGGACCGATGTCCTGTGCGACATGGGAAGCGATTTCACCGAGCTTCTGTTCTTTTCGGACGGGCAGCTGCGCAACATACTGACCCTGCCCTCGGGAGGGGCGGACCTTACTTCAGTGGTAGCGGATTCGCTCGATATCCCCTGCGAGCTCGCGGAGGAGATAAAGTGTTCCCAGGGCATCGTGGGCGATTTCGAACGGGTCAAGGAGGACCAGGAGGTCCTGGTCAAGAAAGAGGCGGGGTACAAGCCGATACGGCGGAGGCTGCTCTGCGAGATCCTCACCTCGAAGGCAAAATCCATGGCGCAGACGCTCAAGGAGAGTGCGGGCAAGATAAGCGAGCTGCCCGAGATCAACAACTTCATCATCCTGGGCAGGACCATACAGCAGGAAGGGTTCCTTGAGCTGCTCGAGCAGGAGCTCGGTATCAGCGTGGAATACGGGCGGATCCAGGACCCCAAGATCACCATCCCCGCGGGAAAGGCCAAGGAGATCCAGGTGGGGCGCAAGCATCTCACCTATATAACCGCCCTCGGTCTTGTCTTCTTATCACTTTATTCGAGACAGCGTAAAGCGTCGTCGCCTCTTTCACTGCACCCGAATCCCTTCCTCAGGCTTATCGGCAAGGCCAAAGAGATCTATCAGGAATATTTCTAAAACGGCGCGCACTATAAGCCGTTCCCGCACTTCCGCTTGACCTGCGATTGGCACGTAGGTATAATAATAAGATTATTTTACGGCGATAACGCTATGATCGTTGATAATATTTCCAGTATACGCCGGCGTATCGCCTGCGCCTGCGGTCGGAGCGGCCGTGACCCTTCGGCGGTTACCCTCGTCTGCGTCAGTAAGTACAGGACGCCGGAGGAGATCGCGGAGGCGGTCCGGGCCGGTGCCGCTGATATCGGCGAGAACCGGGTGCAGGAAGCCAGGATGAAATTCCCCGGGCTGGCTGCGGCATCCCGTCCCCGTTTCCATCTTGTGGGCCACCTGCAGACCAACAAGGCGGCCGAGGCAGTCAAGATCTTCGACCTGATCCATTCCGTCGACAGCGTGCGCCTCGCCAGAGAGATCGGGATCCAGGCGCAGCGGTCCGGCAAGGTCCAGGATATCCTCGCCCAGGTCAACGTCTCGGGGGAGAAGAGCAAGTACGGCTTGACCCCCGAAGGTCTTCGCGATTGTCTGATGGACATCGAC
Source organism: Deltaproteobacteria bacterium (assembly GCA_050258655.1). Classification (GTDB taxonomy): domain Bacteria; phylum Omnitrophota; class Gorgyraeia; order Gygaellales; family Profunditerraquicolaceae; genus JBLMZF01. Next base: position 26,238 of record JBLMZF010000082.1, read on the forward strand.
GGGACCCCGGGCGTGAGGCTGTGCGGTCTGATGACCATCGCCCCCCTGACCGCGGACCAGGAAGAAGCCAGGCCCTGTTTCAAAGGGCTTGCGGAACTGCTGGGCGAGGTCAACAGGACGCACGGGAAGGACCTCAGGGTCCTTTCGATGGGGATGACGAACGATTTCGAGGTGGCGGTCGAGGAGGGTGCCACCATTGTGCGGCTGGGCCGCGCGGTTTTTGAAGGATAACAGAGAGGACAGATGAAAAAAAAGATCGGGCTCATCGGTTTCGGCAACATGGGGAGCGCCATCTTTGAAAGGGCACGAGATGATTTTGATCTACTTGTTTATGAAAAGGATCCTTCCAAGACTGAAAAACTCGAGGCATCGGTCGTGGAGAAAGACCTTGCGGCACTCGTTCGCGGAGTGGAGGCCTTTATCCTGGCGGTGAAGCCCCAGGATTTCACGGCCGTGCTGGCGCAGATAGGCGGCGCCGGGAAGGCGACGGTCATTTCGATAGCGGCAGGCATACCTACGGCGGCCATCGAGAAGGCGCTGCCGGGATCGAGGGTGGTGCGGGTCATGCCGAACCTCCCGGCGAAGGTCGGCAAGGGGATGAGCTGCATCGCCAGGGGGAAAAAGGCCGCGCAGCCGGACGTGACCCTCACCGAACAGATCTTCCGTAAGGTAGGCCAGGTCCTGGTCATAGACGAGAAGATGATGGACGCCGCGACCGCGATCTCCGGCAGCGGACCCGGGTTCTTTTTCGACCGGGTCATCGGACAGAGCGGGTATGAGGCGCAGAATTACGGCGAGCATATATTCAAGGAAGAGCTGAGGGAAGCGGCGGTCGCGGTGGGCTTCGATCCCAAACAGGCTCTCCTGCTGGCCAAGGCGACGACAGACGGCGCGGTGGAGCTGATGAAGTCCAGCGGCCTTCCGGCCGAGACATTGCGGGACCGTGTGACCTCAAAGGGCGGGACCACCGAGGCGGGATTGAAGGCGCTTCATCAGACGGATTCGCTTGCGGATGCGGCCAGGGCGGCCGTCGCGCGGGCAAAAGAACTTGCGGCAGCCAACACGTAGGGCGGGAGCGAAGCATGGGAAGGATCGGCGTCATCGGCGGCAGCGGCGTATATGACATCCAGGGCATCAGCGGCCTCAAGGCAGTCTCGATTTCGACCCCTTTCGGGAAACCTTCGGACAAGATCGTGACCGGCAGGCTCGAAGGCAGGGATATCGCCTTCCTCCCGCGCCACGGCAAGGGCCACCGCATCTCCCCGAGCGCGATCAATTACCGGGCGAACATCTTCGCGATGAAGAAGCTCGGCGTGGACCGCATCATATCGGTCACCGCCTGCGGCAGTCTCAGAGAGGATCTGAAGCCCCTGGATTTCGTTGTGCCCGACCAGTTCGTGGACAGGACGAACCATGCGCGGCAGATGAGCTTTTTCGATGACGGGATAGTCGCCCACGTCAGTTTCGCTGATCCGGTCTGCCCGGGTCTCGCGGATGTGCTGGTCCGCTGCGGCCGTTCGCTCGGGTTCACGGTCCACGCCCCCGCGACCTATCTGAACATGGAAGGGCCGGCGTTCTCCACGAGGGCCGAATCGAACCTGTACCGCACATGGGGCATGGACGTAATCGGCATGACCAATATGTCCGAGGCCAGGCTCTGCCGCGAAGCGGAGATCTGCTACGCGACCCTGGCCGCGGTCACCGATTACGACTGCTGGTACGTCAGCAAGGAGCAGGTGACCGTCGAGATGGTCATCCGGAACCTCTGCAAGAACGTCGACAACGCCAAGAAGATACTGAAGCTGGCGGTCAAGCAGATGCCCGAAAAGATCTACTGTCCCTGCGAGAGCGCGCTCAAGGACGCGATCATCACTGACCGTAAAAAGATACCGGCGAAGGTCAAGAAGGACCTTGCGCCCATAATCGGAAAATACATAAAATAAGGTAATGCTATGGAATACAAAGACACCCTGAATCTCCCCAAAACGGATTTCCCGATGAAGGCCGACCTGCCGAAGCGCGAGCCGGAGATGCTCAAGAAGTGGGAGGCCGAGGACATCTACGCGCAGATCCGCAGGAAGTCGGCGGGCAAGCCCAAGTACGTTCTCCACGACGGCCCGCCTTACGCCAACGGAAACATCCACATCGGCCACGCCTTTAACAAGACGCTCAAGGACATCATCGTCAAGTTCAAGACCATGCGCGGTTTCGACAGCCCGTATGTCCCCGGCTGGGACTGCCATGGTCTGCCTGTCGAGCATGCGCTGTTCAAGGAGCTTAAGATCCACAAGTCGCAGATCGGGCAGGTCGAGTTCCGCAGGAAGGCGCACGATTACGCGCTGAAATTCGTCGAGCTGCAGAAGACGGAGTTCAAGCGGCTGGGCATTTTCGGCGACTGGGCCCATCCGTACCTTACACTCAACCCGGAGTACGAGGTCGGCATCATCCGCTCGTTCGGCTCTCTGGTCGAGGACGGCTACATCTACCGCGGCCTGAAACCGGTCAACTGGTGTTATCGCTGCGAGACGGCGCTCGCCGAGGCGGAGGTCGAATACGAGGAGCATACCTCGCCGTCCATCTATGTGAAATTCAAGCTCGAGGGTGCGAAGGATTTCCTCGCCGACAGCTACCTGGTGATCTGGACGACTACGCCCTGGACACTGATCGCCAACGTCGCCGCCGCTGTCCATCCGGATTTCGTCTATTCGTACATCAAGACCTCCAAGGGCAACCTGATCATCGCCAACGTGCGCATGCAGGTCCTGCCGCTCTTTGGCATCGACACGTACGAGGTGATCAAAGAGTTCAAGGGCAGGGAGCTGGAGGGACTGGTCTACGACCATCCGTTCGGCCTGCGCAAGGGCAAGGTCGTGCTCGCGAATTACGTTTCCGGCGAGGAAGGGACCGGGCTCGTCCATACGGCCCCCGGCCACGGCAACGAGGATTATCTGACCGGGATGAAGTACGGCCTTGAGATCATCATGCCAGTTGAAGCGAACGGAAGGTTCGACAAGACGGCCGGGGAATTCACAGGGATGAACGTGCACGAGGCCAATGACGCCATCCTGCTCAAGCTGCAGAACCTGGGCAGCCTTCTCTATTCCGACAAGATCCGTCATTCGTACCCGCACTGCTGGCGCTGCAAGAACCCGATCATCTTCAGGGCGACCAATCAGTGGTTCCTGAAGATCGACCGCAAGGCAGCGCAGGGCGCCTTCAGAGAGCAGCTGCTCAAAGCCATCCGTCAGGATGTAAAGTGGGTGCCTGAGGCCGGCAAGGAGCGCATCGCGGCGATGGTCGGGACCCGTCCGGACTGGTGCCTTTCACGGCAGAGGTACTGGGGCGTGCCGATACCTTCACTGATCTGCAAAAAATGCGGGGAGGAGCGGCTGTTCCCCGAGGTTATAACACGTTTCGCGGAGTTCACCGCGGAGGAGGGGACTGACTGCTGGTTCATCCGCGATGTCAGGGATTTCACCGGAGGGACCCTTGCCTGCGCCTGCGGCTCGAAGGATTTCACCAAGGGCCAGGATATCCTCGACGTCTGGTTTGATTCGGGTGCCAGCAACCAGGCGGTGCTCAAGCCCCGCAAGGACCTTTCTTTCCCGGCGCAGCTTTACCTGGAGGGCTCCGATCAGCACCGCGGATGGTTCCAGGCGTCGTTGATCGTCTCGATGGGCGTCGACGATGTCCCGCCGTTCGAGACGGTGCTCACCCATGGGTTCGTGGTCGATGAACAGGGGAAGAAGATGTCCAAGTCCGCGTTCAACGGCCTGGCGCCGTCGATCATAGTCGATAAGAGCTTCGGGGCGGACATCCTCAGGCTCTGGGCGGCGTCCAGTGATTACAACGAGGACGTCAGGTGCTCGCAGCATATCTTCACGCGGTTGTCGGAAGGATACCGGAAGATCCGCAACACCGTGCGGTTCATGCTCAGTAATCTCTACGATTTCCAGCCGGATGATGTTAAAATAGAATATAAGGATCTCAAGCGTATCGACCGCTGGATACTCTGGCGGCTTGAAGGGCTCAAGGAAGTGATGACCCGCCGCTATGAGGACTTCGAGTTCAACATGGCGTTCCAGGAGCTCTACAGCTTCTGCAACGAGGACCTCTCGATGTATTATCTCGACATGGTAAAAGGGAGGCTGTATACGGCGGGCGCAGGGTCCGTCGAGCGCAGGGCTGCCCAGACCGCGATGTACGCTGTCCTGGACTCCCTGGTCAGGATGGCCGCGCCGATCCTCGCGTTCACCTCAGATGAGATGCGGCAGTTCATGCCGAAACGAAGGGATGAAAAGACGCTGAGCGTGCACCTGCTCGACTGGCCGGCGGCGAACGCGCAGTGGAAGCAGCCGGCGGTAGAGGAAGAGATGAAGCCGGTGATCGATATGATGCCGGGGATCACCAAGGCCCTTGAGGAGAAAAGGGCTGCGGGCATGATCGGCAGTTCTTTCGACGCCAAAATTATTCTATTGACAAACGAGGCAAAACGGGTTAAATATTTAACGAGCTTGGGGGCCGATCTTACCGAAATCTTCAAGGTTTCCCAGGTGGAGGTCACTCAGACGCAGTCGCTTGATCAGGGCACGGCGGTCAGCGCTGAGTATCCCGATGTACGCGTCATCGTCGAGAAAGCCGAAGGAGCGAAGTGCGAGCGGTGCTGGAACTTCTCGCAGAGCGTTGGTAAGGATACCGCTCATCCGGCTCTCTGCGCGCGCTGCATCGAGGTGGTGAAAACCTGAAAGAACAAGGAGACGGCTTTGGCAAAAAAACAGAACCGCCCCACGAAGACCCCCGCGAACAAGAAAGACAAACCGAAGGTCGAGGTCATCCCGGAGATGAAGGTGACCAATAAGTTCACCAGGAAGGAGTCCGACGATTTCAGGAAGCTGATCCTCGGACGCAGGAACGAGATCCTCGAGGACCTCGGTGACCGGGACCAGACCCTGAAGCAGAGCCAGAAAGAGGCTTCGGGCGATATCTCCGGCTATACCTATCACATGGCTGACGTCGCCACCGACAATTACGACCGCGAGTTCTCGCTTGGCATCGCCTCCAATGAGCGCCAGATGCTCTACGAGTTGGACGACGCGCTCAAGCGCATCGATGACAATACGTACGGCCTCTGCGAGGATTGCAAGGCGCAGATAAGCAAGACGCGCCTCAAAGCCATCCCGTACACCCGCCGCTGTCTTTCGTGCCAGGAAAAACGGGACGGAAAATGAGGCGTTTCGGGGCCGCAGGCATGTCCCTGCTCATCGGGGCTGTGCTTGTCCTTGACCGCATAACCAAGATCGCAGCTGAACACGCCCTTGCTGTCGGGCAGTCCGTGCCCGTCATCAAGGGCGTGTTCCATTTCACCCTCGTCCACAATACCGGCGCCGCGTTTGGCCTGTTCAAGAACTGGGTCCTGCTGCTGGCGCTGGTTTCCGCCTGCGTGCTCGTTCTGCTCTGGCTGACCCTGGTCAGGGCGGGCAAGAACCCGCACCTGGCGTCGTACCGCATCCCGCTGAGCCTGGTCTTCGGGGGAGCGCTGGGCAACCTCATCGACAGGCTGTTCCTCGGGTACGTCATCGATTTCCTCGATCTGAGGGTCTGGCCCGTGTTCAACATCGCCGACAGCGCCATCACCATCGGGGCAGTGCTGCTGGCCATCCTTCTCATCAGAGAACCGGCCGGGCACAGGACCGCGGTGCAGTGAGCGCCCACCCTATGTCACGATCGTTCTGCACGACCGTCCCGCCTGAAGCTCAGGGCAAACGCCTTGACGTGTTCCTGATGGATTTCGTCAGGGATAACAACCTCGGCATCTCGCGCACGTATCTTAAAGAGCTCATCGACGGCGGCAGGGTCAGGGTGGCCGGGACCGATTCCGTATCGGCCCATTATAAGGTGAGGGAGGGGCAGGAGGTCGAGCTGGACCTGGTCGAGAAACAGCAGGCCCCCCTCGAACCCGAGGATATCCCGCTCAAGGTGGTCTGCGAGGACGACGATATAGCCGTCATTGACAAGCCCGCGGGGCTGGTGACTCATCCGGCCCCCGGCAACCGCTGCCACACGCTGGTCAACGCGCTGCTTTTCCGCGTCAAGAAGCTTTCCACCGTCAATCCCGACCGCCCCGGTATCGTCCACAGGCTTGATAAGGAGACGTCGGGGATAATGGTCGTGGCCAGGACGAACGAGGCGCACTTTGACCTGGCCAGGCAGTTCGAGGACCATACCATTACCCGCCGTTACGTGGCGCTGGTCAAAGGCCGCGTGGAGTTCAATGAGGATGTGATCGAGGCCCCGATCGACCGGGACGCCGAGCACAGGGAGAACATGAAAGTGGATTTCTCCCCTGAAGCGCGGTATGCCAAGACGCGCTACAAGGTGCTCGAACGGGGAGATGATTTCTCGTACCTGGAGCTTGAGCCGTACACCGGCAGGACTCATCAGCTGAGGGTGCACCTGGCGTATATCGGTCATCCCGTCCTCGGGGACAGCAAGTACGGCCGCCATAACCCGTTCCCGCGCATGGCCCTTCATGCGAAGACACTCGGTTTCATCCATCCGGAGACGAAGAAGTACATGGAGTTCACCAGCGAGCCTCCGAAGGAATTCACTGACTTCGTCAAGAAGCACCGCACCAAAGCAAAAGCGCCTGCCCGTCGTCAAGCCTCGAAATAAAACTTGCTTTTTACATAACTTTTGTTATAGTAGCAGGAAAAGGGTCGGGTCAGTAGTCAATAGAGGAGGTTGAAATGATCGGCACTAAAGGCAAGGGTTCGATCGCTCTTATCATCATCATTGCCATATCCCTCGTTATTTCCGGAACTGTTTTCTTCCTTTTGCAGCAGGAAAAGAGCAAGACCCTGCAGCTTTCCAACGATCTCTCCGATACGCAGGCGAAGAACAAGAGCCTGCAGTCCCAGCTTGACGAAGTGATGAACAGGGTCTCTGAGCTCCAGGACAGCCTGGACGACGCCAAGACGCAGGTCTCTTCCCTGACTGCCCAGCTCACGAAGGAAAAAGCCTCGAAGCAGGAATCAAGCAGGCAGATCGCGGCCCTGCAGCAGGAGCTTGACCAGCAGAAAGCGCTCAAGACTGATCTTGAGAAAAAGCTCGCCGATTCCGTGCAGGCAGCGCAGGCGCTGGACGCGCGCGTGAAGGGGATGGAGACTCAGCTCAAGGACCTCGAGGCGGTCAAGGTCGCGCTCGAGAGCAAGGTCAAGAATTACGAGGACAAGAAGAACGTGGAGCTGGGTAAGATCGTGGTCAGCCAGGAAAACACCCCGGCCCCCGCGGCTTCCGCTGTTTCCGCCGCCGTTCCTGTCAAAGCCCTCGAAGGCAAAGTCCTGGTCCTCAACAAGGATTATAATTTCGCGGTGATCAACCTCGGCAACAAGGACGGGGTCGCCGTCGGGAATGAATTCACGGTGTTCCACAACAACAAGCCGATCGCCGATCTCAAGATCGAGAAGGTCCATGAGGGCATGTCGGCCGCCGGGTTCGCTCCCGAGCTCAAAGGCAAGATCGTCGAAGGGGACAAGGTCGAGCTGAAGACAAAATGATCTCTTTCAAGGTAAAGGGCGCCGCACGGGATATCCACGGCGCCCTTTCCATGCCCGGAGACAAATCCATCGCCCACCGCTGCGCCATTCTCGGCGCGCTGTCCCCAAAGGTCACTACCCTCACCAATTTCCCGCTCAATGATGATTGCCTCGCTACGCTTTCACTTCTCAAGCAGCTGGGTATCCCGGTCGATATAAAGGGAAAAACGGTTCGCATCCACGGCAAGGGGCTTCGCGGATTGAGGAGGCCTTGCGGCAGACTGCTGGTCAGAGAGTCGGGTACCACATTCCGGCTGATGCTTGGTGTCCTTGCAGGCCAGGGATTTCCCTGCGAGCTTTCCGCGGGCAGGAGCCTGGCCGCACGCCCCATGCTGCGCGTGACCGCCCCGCTTCGTTCGATGGGAGCCGGGGTCAAAGGGAAAGGAAAGGGCGGGGAGGAATATCCTCCCGTGGACATCCGTCCCGCAGCCCTTCACGCCATCTCCTATCAGATGCCGGTCGCTTCCGCTCAGGTCAAATCCGCTCTGCTTCTGGCCGGACTTTATGCCGCGGGGACAACAAGGATAAAAGAAAAGCTGACGACACGAGACCATACCGAACGCCTGCTTGCCTCGTTCAAGGCTGATATACACCGCACGGGGAAGACGGTCTCGGTCAGCGGAGGCCGGTCACTCGTCTCTCCCGGGCGGATACTCATACCCGGCGATATCTCTTCCGCGGCTTTCTTTGCCGTTCTCGGCGCTATCATCCCCGGTTCCCGGGTGACCATAAAGGATGCCGGGCTGAACGGGACAAGGACCGGTTTCATCTCTGTGCTGAAGAGGATGGGCGCCGGGATACGCATCCGTCGCGGGAAGCCGGGGGCGGAGCCCTACGGGGATATCACGGTGACCGGCGCAAGGCTGAAAGGGACGCGGGTAGGCAGGCAGGAAATACCTTCTCTTATCGATGAACTGCCTATATTGATGGTCGCCGCGGCCTGTGCCGGGGGGGAAACCGTGTTCGACGGCGTGGAGGAACTGCGTGTCAAAGAGACTGACCGTATCCGGTCGATGCTGGAAAATCTGGCACTGATGGGTGCAAAATGCCGGGTAAAGAGGCGGGGGAAGCACGAGACTATAGTCATCACCGGCTCTCAGGAGCTTACCGGCGCTTCTGTAAAGAGTTACGGCGACCACAGGACGGCGATGAGCATGATCATAGCAGGCCTGAAGGCCCGGGGCGCCACCCGGATCGATGATGTGAGCTGCATAGACAAATCATTCCCCGGTTTCATAGCCGCTTTGGCAAAAATGAAGGTTTTTTTGCCCTAAGTTTTCATTTGACACCAAGTTTAATCTCTGATAGAATCTTTCCAACCGAAAACATCTCCTTTCCAATCCCCGTTAAATAGACTGACAGGAGCACAAATGGGTAAAATGAAAGACCTTTCCAAGAATGTCTCCAATTATTTCCTTGGATTGCTTCCCAATGACATGGGAATAGATCTGGGGACCGCTTCCACGCTGGTGTACGTGAAGGGACAGGGGGTCGTGCTCCAGGAACCTTCGGTCGTGGCGGTGGAACGGGGGACATCGCACGTGCTTGCCGTTGGCGCGGAAGCCAAGCGCATGTTGGGAAGGACACCCGGCAATATAGCGGCCATCCGGCCGATGAAGGACGGCGTCATCGCCGATTTCGACATCACCGAGGCCATGCTCCGTCATTTCATCAACAAGGTCCACCGCAGGTTCGTGGTCAAGAGACCCCGTATCCTCATCGCCATCCCTTCCGGCATCACCGAGGTCGAGAAGAGGGCGGTCAAGGATTCCGCCGAACGGGCCGGAGCCAGCGCCGTCTACCTGATCGAGGAACCCATGGCAGCGGCCATAGGCGTCGGCCTTCCCATACAGGAACCCGTCGGCAACATGATCATCGATATCGGCGGCGGTACTACCGAGATAGCGGTCATCTCCCTGGCCGGCATTGTCTTCTCGAAATCGATCCGCATCGCGGGCGATGAGATGGACCAGGCGATCATCGAGCACCTCAAGAAGACCTATAACGTCATGATCGGCGAGCGCACGGCCGAACAGATCAAGATGAAGATCGGTTCCGCCTACCCGCTTGAAGAGGAGATGACGATGGAGGTCAAGGGGCGCGACCTGGTGGCCGGACTTCCCAAGACCGTGACCATCACCTCCGAAGAAATACGTGACGCCCTTCAGGAGCCTTTGCGGGCTATCCTTGAATCGGCGAAGATCTCGCTCGAGCGTACGCCTCCGGAACTTTCCGCCGACCTTATCGAGCACGGCATTGTCATGGCGGGCGGCGGTTCGCTGCTGCGCGGCCTCGACAAGCTGATCTCGGAAGAGACGGGATTGCCCGTCCACGTCGCCGATGACCCTGTCACGGCCGTCGTCTGCGGCACGGGCACCGTGCTCAACGAGATCCGTTATCTCAAAAAGGTCACTGTACCGATTAAATCCGAGATCCATTCCTGACACCTGCGTTAAGCCGCTTTCCCGGATGTGGGTACGTTCAAAGGCAAAAGACCACTCTTATACGTCCTCCTGATCGCTTCCATCGTAGCGTTCTCCTCCTTTATTCCTCCCTTACGGCCGCCCATCATCGCATTGCTGCGCTTCCCTCTGATCGTCCTGACCGCGGTCAAGAACGAGATCGGGGGGATGATCTTTTATCACCGCAACATGGTACTTGCCGGCCGTCTTACTGACGAGAACCGCCTCCTGCAGCGCAAGGTCTCCGACGCGCAGGAGGCATACCGCGAGAACGCCCGTCTCACCGAACTGCTCAACCTCAAGAAGTCAGTCCCGTACAAAGTGATCGCCGCCCGCGTCATCGGAAAAAGCCCCTCGAACTGGTCATCGTCGCTGATCATCGACCGGGGAAGCGCAAGCGGCATCAGGAAAGGCTACGTCTGCGTTAATTTCCTCGGGCTTATCGGCAGGGTCGTCGAAGTGTCGCCTTCCTCGAGCAAGATCCTCATGATAAACGATCCCAACCTCTGTGTATCCTCGCTCCTTCAAAGGAGCAGGGAGGAGGGCCTGATATCGGGGAGCCTCAGCGGGACACTGATCATGAAATACCTCTCCAGAGAGAGCGATATCAGGGTCTCCGATGCCGTTGTTACCTCCGGGTTGACCGAAGCGTTCCCGAAAGGCATCGTGATCGGGACCGTAGCCGCGATCCGTGAGGAATTCTCGGGCTCGCGTTACGCGGTCGTCCGGCCCGCCGTCGACCTGTCTACGGTCGAAGAGGTGCTGGTGATCATCCCATGAGACGACTGATCCCTTTCGCTGTCCTTATCGCCCTGGCTGGTCTCGCGCAGGTGACGCTGCTCTCCGACGTGCGCGTCTTCGGCGCCGGACCCGACCTGTTCCTGGCGCTTTGCGTGATCGCGGCAGTCAGCCTCGATCCGCGCAGGGCGCTGCTCACCGGCCTTTTCGGCGGAGTGCTCAAGGACCTGTTCGACCCGGGACCTTTCGCCGTCAACTGCATCGTATTCCCCCTCATGACCCTTCTGATCTCCAGGCTTAACCGTACGCTTCCGCTCGAAAGCAGGCTGTCCTGCTCGATCGTCACCGCCATCAGCGTGCTTGCCGTCAACATCACGGCCTGGATCATGCTCGCGTTCGCCCAGGTGACCCTGGCGCAGGGGGCGCTCCTGCGCATCATGTTCCTGGAATCGCTCCTGACCGCGCTGGCCTCGGCCGCGCTGTTCACCTTCGTCAAGCCTGCAGACTATTCCCGTCCATGAGATCATTCTTCCTCCATAAAGCCGCGATCGCCGTGTATATCCTGCTCATTCTGAGCCTGTTCAGCCTTCAGGTGATCCGGGGCGCCAAGTACCGGGAACTGAGCAACAAGAATTGCATCCGCCTCATCCCGCAGGGGGGCAGCCGCGGGAAGATCCTTGACGCCAACGGCATGGTGCTCGTCGGCAACAATGTTTCCTACGACGTGATCTGCCTGCCTCAGGACAGGAAAAAGGATAAGCCGTTCGTGCCGCTTGCCAACCTTCTCAAGTGCGATCCCGACCAGCTGCAGAAGAATTTCAGGCAAAATTATTCGGCGCCGAGCATTCCTGTCGTAATCGCGCAGGATATCGGTCTTAAGAAGGCCGCGGAACTGGAGGAGAAACGGTTCGATCTCGATAATGTCATCGTCCAGACGAATACAAGCAGGTTCTACCCTTTCGGAAGCCTCGGCTGCCACATCTTCGGATACATCAGCGAGATCGACAGGTGGCGGCTGACCAAGCTCGAGGACTATGGCTACAAGACGAAGGACATGGTGGGTTTCGGCGGGGTGGAGGAAAAGTACGATTATTATCTGAGACAGGAGGACGGAGGGCTTTCCGTCGAGGTGGACCATCAGGGGAGGTTCGTGCGGACGCTCGGGTACAAGCCCGGGGAACAGGGGCGCGACCTTCAGTTGACGGTCGATTACCGCGTGCAAAGGATCGCTGAGGACAGCCTCGACGGTAAAGGATGCGCGCTGGTGATGGACGCGAATACGGGTGCGGTCCTGGCGATGGTGAGCAAGCCCGGCTTTCAGCCGTCGGCGTTCGTCAAGAGGCCGCGTCCGCAGAGCGTGGGGGAATATTTCACCTCTTCTTCGGCTCCTCTGCTTAACCGTGCAATCAGCTGTACCTATCCTCCCGGTTCCGTTTTCAAAATGCTGGTCGCCTGCGCGGCCCTCGAAACCGGCAAGATCGACGCTGATACGGTGTTCGAATGCAAGGGAGGGCTGGTCATCGGGAGGAGGCTCTTCCAGTGCTGGGACACGCATGACAGGCAGGACATCATTTCCGCCATCGCCCATTCCTGCGACGTCTTCTTCTACCGGACGGGCCTGGCCGTGGGTGGACAGACCATCCATGATTACGCGGTCAGGTTCGGTTTCTCCCGTCCATCCGGGATCGAGCTTCCCTATGAGGCGGGCGGCTTCGTGCCTAACCCGGTCTGGAAACGGCTCTCGCAGTTCAAGCAGTGGTACGACGGGGATACGGCGAACCTGTCGATAGGCCAGGGAGAGCTCCTGGTCTCGCCGCTGCAGGTCTGCAGGATGACGGCTGTGTTCGCCAACGGCGGGAGACTGGTAACGCCTTTTATCATCAAGGCGATAGACACGATGGACGTATCACGACAGCATATGAGGGCCGTAGACCTGCATCTGAAGGAGCGTACGCTGAGGCAGATCCGCAAGGGGATGCGAAAGGCGGTGGAATCGGGGACCTGTTCGGTCCTTGCTTCGCTGCCTGTTGAAGTGGCGGGTAAGACCGGTACGGCGCAGATCTCCGGGAAAGAGGCGGACAACCACGGCTGGTTCACCGGTTTCTTCCCTTACGCGAAGCCCAGGTATGTCATCAGCGTTTTCCTGGAAAAGGGCGGACACGGTACATCCGCGGCCGCTGTCGCCAGAGATGTGATCGAGAAGATGTGCGAGGACGGACTGGTCGAACTTCCGGTAAAAACCACGGCGCTGCCCAAAGAAGGACAGACGAAGGTGCAATAAGACTATGGGGACACGGCTCAGGATACTTATCATCGCTCTGCTGATCTGCCTGCTCGGCGTTTTGTCGATCTACAGCAGCACCCTGGAGAAGGGAGGCGTCTGGAAGGACATCTACCAGAAGCAGCTGATGTGGATAGCCATAGGTGTTGTCTTATATTTCTTCTTCTCCCGCTTCAATTACCGCCGTCTCTGGGACTGGATGTATTTTATCTATGGCCTAACAGTCTTCCTGCTGTTCCTCGTCTTTGCGCTGGGCATCATCAGGCTCGGGGCCCAGCGCTGGCTGAAGTTATTCTGGTTCAGCGTCCAGCCTTCCGAGGTGGCTAAGCTCATCGTGCTCGTATTCCTGGCCCGGTATTTCAGCCGCAAGGCGGTGGATACGGTATCGCTTAAGAACAGGAGCCTGGGCATCTTCCGGGGGGTCATACTGCCGTTCATCTTCGTCGCCATACCCGCAGGCCTGGTGATCGAACAGCCTGACCTGGGGAGCGGCCTGATGCTGTTCATCCTGTTCTTCATCATGCTTTTCGTCAGCAACGTGCGGATGCGCTACCTTGTCCTGATCGTCGCTATTATCGCCGCGGCGTTCCCTTTCGCGTGGAACAAGCTGCACGGCTACCAGAAGGAGAGGATAATGGTCTTCCTTAATCCCAATGCCGATCCGCTGGGCGCCGGATATACCGTTGTCCAGGCCAAGATAGCTATCGGGTCGGGCGGGTTCTTCGGGAAGGGGTGGCTGGCGGGGACTCAGAGCCAGCTGCATTTCCTGCCGGAATCGCACACTGACTTCATCTTCTCCACGTTCACGGAGGAGTGGGGGTTTATGGGCGGGTTGATACTTATCCTGCTGTATTTTCTGCTGCTGAGGGAGGCGTTCAGCGCCGCTGACAGGACGTCGGACGATTTCGGCAAACTGCTTGCCCTTGGTATCGCTTCGCTCCTGGCGGTCCAGTCCTCGATCAATATCGCGATGAACATGGGGCTGGCGCCGATCGTGGGGATCCCGCTGCCTCTGATGAGCTACGGAGGCTCATCCGTCATCACCACCTTCATCGCCCTCGGCATCGTCGCTAACGTCCACTCCACACGTGCCGTTTTTTAACGTAAATCCCTTTACACGCCTCGTTTTTCACTTTAAACTAATTCCTCTATGATAGATGACCGATTGTTAGGATTAAGGAAGCCTGCCAGGTATATCGGCAGCGAATGGAACGTCAGGAAAAGCGCCTTCGGGGACGCCCGGGTAAAGTGCGCCCTGTGCTTCCCCGACCTGTACGAGGTCGGCATGAGCAACCTGGGATTGCGCATCCTTTACGACGTGGTCAACCGCGTCGAAGGAGCCTGCTGCGAACGCGTCTTTTCCCCGGACCTGGACATGGAAAAGTTCCTGCGGGAGAACAATGAGCCGCTGTTCTCGCTCGAGTCCCAGCAGCCGCTGTCCCGTTTCGACCTTGTCGCGTTCAACATCGGCTACGAGCTCGGTTACACCAACGTCCTCAATGTCCTTGATCTTTCCCGTATACCCCTGAAGTCGTCGGAACGTTCGGCGCAGGACCCGGTCATCATCGCCGGCGGTTCCGCCGTCCTCAATCCCGAACCGATTCACGAGTTCATCGACGCGTTCTTCGTCGGAGAGGGTGAGGAAGGGATGGCAGAGATAGCGGCTGCGGTCAGGGACCATAAAGCCTCTTCCAGCAGGGAAGAGATGCTCGGACGGCTTGCCGCGATCGAAGGCGTCTACGTGCCTTCTCTCTACAAGGGCGGACACAGCATAAAGAAGCGGTTCGTCGCCGACCTGGAGAACAGCGCGTTCCCGATTGATTGGCTTGTGCCTTATATCCAGCTGGTGCACGACCGGGTGACGGTGGAAGTGATGCGCGGATGCCCGAACCGCTGCCGGTTCTGCCAGGCGCGCTCACAGTACTACCCTTTAAGGATACGCAAACCGGACACTGTCTGCAGGCTGGCCGAGGAGGCTTTCCGCCGGACCGGGTATGAGGAGATATCGCTTGCCGGCCTGTCGGTCAGCGACTATCCCGGCCTCAAGGAGGTGCTGTCCTCGCTTATCGGGAGGTTCAAGAAGGAAGGGGTGGGACTGTCGCTGCCTTCCATCAAGCCCAAGCTCATGCTGGGCGAACTCTCGACATTGATCGCGTCCATCCGCAAGACAGGCCTTACCTTCGCGCCAGAAGCGGGCAGCGACCGCCTGCGCCGGGTCATCGGTAAGGATTTCACCGAGGAGGAGCTGTTCGCCACCCTTACGAAGGCCTATGAGGCGGGTTACCAGCACGTGAAGCTTTATTTCATGATCGGCCTGCCTTCTGAGACCGACGCGGACCTGGACGCCATCGTGGACCTTGCGCAGCGGGTCTCCGACCTCTCCAGGAAACTCAAAGGGCGGCCGGCCCAGGTCAACATCAGCGTCAATACCCTTATCCCCAAGCCCCATACCCCTTTCCAGTGGGAAGGGGTGCTGCCCGAAGCGGAGATACAGCGGCGGCAGGAGTATATAAAGAGGAAGACGCGCAACCGCAACCTCAGATTTTCCTTCCATAACCGTTCGATGAGCTTCCTTGAATCAGTCTTCTCGCGGGGTGACCGGGCGCTTTCGCCTGTGATCCTGAGCGCGTACCGCAAAGGCTGCCGTTTTGACGGGTGGGACGAGCATCTTAACCTCGCCGCATGGACTGATTCCTTCAAGGAATGCGGGGTGGATCCCCAGCGTTACCTGGCAGCCCGGGACATCTCCGTCAGCCTTCCCTGGGATTTCATCGACACCGGCATTCCCAAAGAGGAACTTCTCAGGGAGTATAAGAGAAGCAGGGAAGAAGCGGCGTAAATCCTTCCGGCTGCGGGACGTAAAATATATTGCCAAATCCCGGCTCCTCAAGTATAATCTTCTCATCATAGAAAAGAGAAAAAATCCATGCCTTTAAGAAGAATCATCACTAAACCGTTGGGTGAACTGCTCATAGACCTGGGCATCATCTCACGGGAAAACGTCGATAAGGCCCTGCAGATCCAGAAGCAGAAAGGGGGACTCTTCGGCGAGATCCTCGTCGAGATGGGGTGCGCCAAGGAAGAGGATATCGCCCAGGTCCTGACGGTGCAGTACGGTTTCCCTTATCTGCCGCTCTCGAACTACGATATCAGCCCCGACGTCATCAAGATAATCCCCGAGAAGATCGCCAAGGCGAACAACCTCATCCCCATCGATAAGATCGGCAGTAACCTGACGCTTGCGATGTCCAACCCGCTGAATTCGAAGGCGATAGAAGAAGTGGAAGCGCTCTGCGGCTGCAATGTCCAGGTCTTCATCGCGACGATGTCGGACGTCAAGAACGCGATCGCGAAATATTACAAATAAGTCACCGCTCGATTGTCCTCACATACCGTCACAGGCGAGGTAATGGATTTAGATGGGTTCGCTTAAGGACAGGTTGTCGGATATCCTGCTCAAGAATAACCTTTTGACGCAGGAGCAGCTGAACCAGGCGCTCGCGGTCCAGAAGACCAAGGGCGGCAGGCTGAGCGAGATTATCGTCGAGCTCAAGCTCGTGAAGGATTCTGACCTGATGCTCGCCCTGAGCGAGGGTCTCGATTTCCCCGTCCTTGACCTCAAGCGCTACAAGATATTTCCCGATCTGGCCAAGATCATCCCCAGCACTATTGCCCGCAGATATGTCCTCATCCCGCTTTCCCGCCTGGGCGACTGGCTTACGGTCGCGATGTCGGACCCGCTGAACATATTCGCGATAGACCACGTCGAATCCGTCACCGGGCTCAAGGTCACCCCGGTGCTGGCGTCGTCCCAGGACATCATGATGGCGATCGAGACCGCGTACTCGGAAAGCGCCAAGGACGCCATAGGAGACCTTGTCAAGGAGATGTCGGACGCCTCCATTGAGCTGGTCAGGGAGGAGAAGGACCTGACCGAGGCGGAACTGGGCCAGGAAGCGCCGGTGATCAAGCTGACCGACCTGATCCTCGAGAACGGGGTCAAGAAGAAGGCTTCCGACATCCTGATCGAGCCATTCGAGAAGACCCTGCGCATCCGCTACAGGCTCGACGGCATCCTCCACGAGGAGAAAGCGCCCCCGCGCAAGCTCCACCAGTCCATCGTCACCAGGATCAAGGTCATGTCCGAGCTCAACATCGCCGAGCACCGCCTGCCGCAGGACGGCAGGTTCAAGGCGCGCGTGCAGGGCAAGGAAGTTGATTTCCGCGTCTCGATCCTGCCCACCAGTTTCGGGGAGAAGGTGGCGATCAGGATCCTCGACAAGTCGACCGCCATGCTCGACATCATGAAGCTCGGCTTCGGCAAGCACACCGTGGATACCCTGCAGAAGGTGAGCAAGATGCCCCACGGCATGATCCTGGTCTGCGGTCCGACCGGCTCGGGCAAGACGACAACCCTTTATTCGGTCCTCAAGTTCGTCGACAGCCCCGAGAAGAACATCGTCACTGTCGAGGATCCCGTCGAGTACCAGATCGAGGGGATCAACCAGGTCACCGCCCGTCCCGATATCGGACTGACGTTCGCAGCGGCCCTTCGTTCCATACTGCGTCAGGACCCCAATGTCATCATGATCGGCGAGATCCGCGACCTTGATACCGTCGATATCGCGATAAAGAGCGCCCTTACCGGCCATCTCGTCCTTTCCACGCTCCATACCAACACGGCCTGCGGCTCGATCCTGAGGCTGGTGAATATGGGTGTTGAACCGTTCATGCTCAACTCGGCGCTGATCTGCGTCGTGGCGCAGAGACTTCTGAGGAAGCTCTGCCAGTACTGCGCCGAAGAATATTACCTGACCGACGAAGCGGTGGAGAGCATGCACCTCAAGCTGCCGCCTTCGCCTGAGGGAAAGCACAAGTTCTACCGTGCCAAGGGATGTCAGCGCTGCATGAACACCGGGTACAGCGGGAGGGTCGGCATCGCCGAAGTGCTCGTGCTCACCCCCAAGGTGCGCGAGCTGATCCTGAACCGCGCTGAGGAG
Source organism: Deltaproteobacteria bacterium (assembly GCA_050258655.1). Lineage (GTDB taxonomy): Bacteria > Omnitrophota > Gorgyraeia > Gygaellales > Profunditerraquicolaceae > JBLMZF01. The sequence continues at coordinate 44,314 of JBLMZF010000082.1, forward strand.
CATTTCATCAAGGCGCAGGCACGGTCGGAAGGCATGAACACGCTGAGGGAGGACGGCATGAGGGCGGTGCTGGCCGGTTTCACCACGCTCGAAGAGGTCCTTCGCATCACAGCCCCGGACGAATAATGAAAGCGCTTAAGGAAAATATCATAGAGCTTCTTCTCCAGAACAAGCTGATCAACCAGGAACAGCTCGACAAGGCGCTCGAGCTGCAGAAGCAGCGCGGCACCACGCTGCGCCGTATCCTTGTCCAGGAGAAGATGGTCGCCGAGGAGGAACTTCTTTCGCTTTTTTCCAACAGGCTGTTTATCCCCTCGCTGCACATCTCCAAGTTCAAGTTCGACCCCGAGATCGTCAAGCTGATCTCTCCCCAGATGGCGCGCCAGTACAGCGTCATGCCGCTTTCCCGCATGGCCAACACCCTTACCGTGGCCATGGCGGACCCCCTGAACATCTTCGCGCTCGACGACCTCAAGGTCATCACGGGATGCGATATAGACATCGTGCTCAGCCCCGAGGACGAGATCCAGCGCGCCATAGAGCAGAACTACGGCGGCGGGAGCAAGAAGATGGAGGAGATCCTCAAGGAAGGGGAGACCGGCGCTCCCGGGGAGGGTGAGGACAAGCAGGACATCGAGCTGCTCAAGATGGACGAGATCGAGCTCTCCAGCGCGGTCAAGGAGTCGGAGAAGCCGGTCATCGTCAAGCTCGTGGACCTTATCCTCGGGGAAGCGCTGCGCAGGCGCGCCTCCGATATCCATATCGAGCCCGAGGTCGAGGGTATACGCGTGCGCTACCGCATCGACGGCGCCCTGCATGAGATCATCAAGCTACCCAAGAAGAACCAGAACGCGGTCATCGCCAGGCTCAAGATCATCTCCAACCTCAACATCACGGAGAACCGCATACCGCTGGACGGCAGGTTCAAGGTCAAGTACGAGGGCAAGGAGGTCGATTTCCGCGTCTCCAGCCTTCCGACCACCTTCGGTCAGAAATTCGTGCTGAGGCTTCTCGACAAGGGGAATCTTTCCGTCGGCCTCGACAAGCTGGGCTTCTCCCCGGATCCGTACCGCGTGTTCAAGGAGGCGATCAGTAAGCCGTTCGGGATGATCCTGGTCACCGGTCCCACCGGTTCAGGAAAGTCCACGACACTCTATTCTATCCTCACCCAGCTTAACACGCCGGAAAAGAACATCATCACCATCGAGGACCCGGTCGAGTACCAGGTCGAGGGCGTCACTCAGATACAGGTGAGGGCGGACATAGGGCTTACGTTCTCCGCCGGCCTTCGCTCGGTGCTCAGGCAGAGCCCTGACGTGATCATGGTAGGCGAGATCAGGGACTCGGAGACCGCCGATATCGCCGTCAAGGCGTCGCTGACCGGCCAGATGTTCCTTTCCACGCTCCACACCAACGATTCGCTGACCGCCATCACCAGGCTTATCGACATGGGCATAGAGCCCTTCCTGGTGGCGTCAAGCCTTATCATGGTCTGCGCCCAGCGTCTGTGCAGGAGGATCTGCCCGAAATGCAAGAAACCGGTCGATGTGCCGAAGGAATACCTCAAGGAGATCGGTTTCACGGAAAAAGCGGTCTTCTACAAGGCGGAAGGATGTAAATATTGCAACAACACCGGCTATTATGGTAGAATAGCCATCCTTGAGGCCGTTCTCATCGACGATACCATCAGGGAGATGATCATCCGGAAACGGTCGCTTGACGAGATCAAGGACTACGCCCTCAAGAAGGTGGGGATGAAGATGCTTCGTGACGACGCCTTTCTCAAGGTCAAGGAAGGGACGACCACACTCGAAGAGGCGATACGTATCACGACCGAGGAATAGGCCGACTCGTAGACGCTTGAGATTCCCTGTGGGAATCTCGGCGCACTCGTCGGATCTCACACTGGACAAGAACTTAGGTGTTCGATGACTCTTGATAACCGTATACTGCTGATCAACGATAACGAGGATATCTCGCGCTACCTGATCGAGCAGCTGATGGTCTACGGCAATTACTCGGTCTCGCTGGAGACCACGGCCGCGGCCGCGATGGAGAGCATCAAGAGCACAGGTTTTGACCTGGCGGTGGTGAAATGGGGCATGCCCGACATGGCCTGTCCCCAGTTGATAAAGGAGCTGCGTGTCCTGGACAACGAGCTTCCGATAATCGTGCTTTTCGAGGAGAACAAGGCGGACCTGGCGCAGCAGATCGCGGAACTGCCGGTCTGCAATTATTTCAACAAGCCGTTCTCGGGGCCCGCGATCACGTTCATGGTCGCCAAGGGGCTGGAGCTGAGGTCGCTCCTGCTGTCCAATAAGAGGCTGGTATCGATCCTGAAGGAGCAGAACAGCGGCCTGCAGAAGCAGAATCTTCTCCTGTCCAAACGCATCGAGGATTCGACCAGGAACCTGGCCCGTCTCTACGAGGACCTCCGGTCGACGTACCTGCGCACGATCAGGGCGCTTGCCCAGGCCATCGACGCCCGGGACCATTACACGCACAGCCATTCGGAGAACGTCTCCAAGTACGCGGTGGCGATCGCCCGAGAGATGGGCTACACCGTCAAGGACCTGGAGATACTCCGCGACGCGTCCGAGCTCCACGATATAGGGAAGATCGGTATCTCGGACCTCATACTGCTCAAGCCTGCCAGCCTCACCCGTGAGGAGTGGGAGGAGATCAAGAAACACCCCCAGCGCGGGGCCCAGATCCTTGAGCCCCTGACGTTTTTGAGCGACGTCATCGAGCTGGTCCGCCAGCATCACGAGCATTTCGACGGCACCGGTTACCCGTCCGGAAAGAGAGGGGAGGAGATCCTGCTTGGTTCCCGCATCCTGCATGTCGCCGACGCCTACGATTCGATGGTCTCCGCCCGTTCATACAGGAAGATCCCGCTCTCGAAAGAGCAGGCGATCGCTGAACTGTCCAGGAACGCGGGTACGCAGTTCGACCCGAAAGTGGTAGATGCGTTCTTGCGGATCGTAAACGAGATGTAAGGAGGGAACACGAAATGGCGACATTCCAGTACACGGCGAAGGATTATAACGGCCGGACAGTCATAGGGGTCGTCGAGGCCCCCAACGAGCAGGAAGCGGCCAACGTCCTGCACGGCAAGTCCATGGTCGTCGTCTCGATGAAGGAGGTCAAGGCGCGGCAGCTGCATGCGGCCGGCGCCAAGGTCAAGCTCGAGGATCTGGTCATCTTTTCCCGCCAGCTGGCCACCATGATCGACGCGGGCATCCCGCTCGTGCAGGCCCTGGGCATCCTTTCCGAGCAGGTCGAGAACAAGGCGCTCAAGCAGGTAGTCCTCACGGTCCGGCAGGACATCGAGGCGGGCATGAGCTTCTGCGACGCGCTTTCCAAACATCCCGCTGTTTTCTCCGAACTCTTCATCAACATGAGCAGGGCGGGCGAGGCGTCGGGTATGCTCGATGAGGTCCTCGACCGTCTCGCGTCGTACCTCGAGAAGAGCGCATCTCTCCAGCGCAAGATAAGCTCGAGCCTCGTGTATCCCGCGGTCGTCATCAGTATGGCCTTTTTGATCACGGCTGTCCTCCTCCTTAAAGTAGTCCCCACGTTCAAGGGCATCTTCGATATGCTCGGCGGCAAGCTGCCGCTGCCCACGCAGGTCCTTATCATGATCAGCGAGATCTTCCGCAAATATTTCATCTTCGCGGTCATCGTGGCCGGTATGCTCGCGTTCGCTTTCAGGAAGTGGATCAGCACGCCGAAGGGACGCTACAAGTTCGACGGGTTCCAGCTCAACGTGCCGGTCCTCGGCGAGCTGATGCGCAAGGTCGCGGTCGCCAAGTTCTCCCGCACCTTCTCGACCCTGGTCAAAAGCGGCGTGGCTGTGCTCAACGCGCTGGACATCGTCGGCAAGACCGCGGGCAACAAGGTCATCGAGGAGGCGGTCAGCAACTGCCGTATCGCGGTACGCGACGGCGAGTCGATCGCCCAGCCGCTTATCCGCAGCAAGGTGTTCCCGCCCATCGTCTGCAGGATGATCGGCGTAGGTGAACAGACCGGTCAGTTGGAGAAGATGCTTTCCAAGATCGCCGATTTCTACGACGACCAGGTCGATGCGGCGGTAGCAGGCATGACCAGTCTTATCGAGCCGCTGGTCATCGCGGTACTGGGCGTCATCATCGGCGGTATTGTCATCGCGTTGTTCCTGCCCATCTTCAAGATCACGGAGCTGATCGCGCACTAAGACTGATACACCGACGGATCTCAATGACGGAGGGAGTATGAGAAAGGTATCTGCGCTCGGTCTTCTGCTGTTCTTCAGCGTCCTTTTTCCCCTGTTAGCGCTGGCGGACGAGAACATTAACATCACCACGTACTATCCTTCTCCGAGCGGCGTGTACCGCCAGGTGCGCCTGTACCCGCAGGACAACCTTCCGGCCGCCTGCAGCGGTCCCTACGAAGGGAATATGTACTACGACAACGTATCCAAGAAGATCAATTTCTGCGGCTCCACCGGCAGCTATAGCATCATCCCGTCGGACGGTCCGAGATGGGTAGCGAACGGCAACAACATCAACAACACCAACTCGGGTTATGTGGGGATCGGCACGGGGACCCCGCAGGCAAAATTGGACATCGCGGATACGGGCACGGTCGGCATGAGGTATATAAAAAGCGGTGCAAGAGACTCACGAATACAAATAGGGGACGGCGTCTCAGCCAAGAGATGGTCCATGGCTGTAGGGTGGGCGACGGCAGGTGACTTCAGTATTATCGAAGAGGGCCTATCCGGGAACCGTATCTATATCCAGCAGGGCACCGGCTATGTCGGGATAGGGACTTCTACACCTACCCAGGCTCTACATGTCGCGGGTGATGCGTATAAATCGTCGGGAGCAAATACGTGGTTAATACCTTCAGATGCCCGGTTAAAAGATGTAAAAGGCAAATATAAGAAGGGACTGAAAGAAGTGCTTCTTCTGTCGCCCGTTATTTACGAATATAAAAAGAACAATCGGCTTGGGATAAACGATCAAAAGGAACATTCAGGAGTTATTGCCCAGGATGTTGAAGAGGTCTTTCCGGAAGCAGTGAGCCTTGATGAGCAGGGTTTTATGCTGCTTCATACCGATCCCATTTTCTACGCCCTGATAAATGCTGTTAAAGAGCAGCAGGCGGAGATCGATATGCTCAAGCAGAAGGTGGCTGCGTTAGAAGCTCGGAAGAAATAAATGTCCAATTTGCGCAACTCATTGGGGCGCAAGCATTAGAAAAACGATAAATTTTCGGTAAAAACCTTGACATCCTGATTAAATCAGGTATACTTAACAAGGTCGGGCGCAGAGCCCGAAGCAGCAAAGAGTTCTTTAGAATCTAAGTAACGGGCAGGGGAGGAGAGGCTGATCCGTTTGCCTCCCCTGCGGGTCGGTGGGCAGCGAGAAATTTTCAAAATAATCGCTTGACATCCTCGGCCAAAGTGATATACTTAAATATTACCGCAACGAGAAGTCACTGCAACACTGTCTTCAGTTGCAACGTTCTTTCTACAAAATCTGCAGTTTGTCGACGAGAAAAAATTATCAAAAAAACAGTTGACAAGTTGTACAGTTGTGATAAAATCATTTTCTTGCCGCGTGAAACCGGCGGGAAGGACAAATCACATTTTGAAATCAAAAAAGAGCGTTATTGATATGTTCGGGTAACGTTCAGATTCGACGAACGACCCTTAGATTTTCTAAGGCGTCCCTAGTCGGACGCCTTTTTTGTTCTTTGAGATTACTGGATAGCCAAGATGCGTGGAACCCGAAAGTACCCTAGCCGGTACTGAAGGTTCTTTTGAGGTAAGGTAAATAGAGCCTTTTAAATTTCTCTGAAGATTTTTTCGGAGAGTTTGATCCTGGCTCAGAGTGAACGCTGGCGGCGTGGATTAGGCATGCAAGTCGCGCGATACCCTTACTGGAAAGATTGAAGCCGCAAGGCGGATGTCAATTCGGTGAGGGATATAGCGGCAAACGGGTGCGTAACACGCGAGTAATCTACCCTTATATCGAGGATAGCTTCGCGAAAGTGGAGGTAATACTCGATGTGCCCTTCCTGCTTAAGCAGGGATCGGTAAAGGCCCCGCAAGGGGTTGTATAAGGATGAGCTCGCGTCCTATCAGCTAGTTGGTGAGGTAATGGCCCACCAAGGCTATTGACGGGTAGGTGGCCTCAGAGGGTGGTCACCCACAAGGGGATTGAGATACTGCCCCTACTCCTACGGGAGGCTGCAGTCGAGAATATTTAGCAATGGACGAAAGTCTGACTATGCGACGCCGCGTGAGGGATGAAGGTTTTCGGATCGTAAACCTCTTTCGATGTGGAAGAAACTCCTTATGGTAACATAAGGGATGACGGTACACAGAGAAGAAGCCACGGCTAACTCCGTGCCAGCAGCCGCGGTAATACGGGGGTGGCGAGCGTTACTCGGATTTACTGGGTGTAAAGGGCAGGTAGGCGGCCTAGCAAGTTGTGGGTGAAATCCCTTGACTCAATCAAGGAACTGCCTTCAAAACTACTAGGCTTGAAGATGGAAGAGGAGAGCGGAATTCCCGGTGTAAGGGTGAAATCTGTAGATATCGGGAGGAACACCAGTGGCGAAAGCGGCTCTCTGGTCCGTCCTTGACGCTAAGCTGCGAAAGCTAGGGGAGCAAACAGGATTAGATACCCTGGTAGTCCTAGCCGTAAACGATGAGCACTAGGTGTCGGTGGTTTACCCTTCGGCGCCGTAAGGTAACCTGTTAAGTGCTCCACCTGAAGACTACGACCGCAAGGTTAAAACTCAAAGGAATTGACGGGGGCCCGCACAAGCGGTGGAACATGTGGTTCAATTCGATGCTACGCGAAGAACCTTACCAGGGCTTGACATGCAGGAAGTATGAAGCGGAAACGTGGAAGACCTGTCAAGTCAGGAACCTGCACAAGTGCTACATGGCTGTCGTCAGCTCGTGCCGTGAGGTGTTGGGTTAAGTCCCGCAACGAGCGTAACCCTCGTTCTTAGTTGCCACGTTCAAAGTCGCAAGACCGAGAGCAGCACTCTAAGGAGACTGCTCGGGATAACCGAGAGGAAGGTGGGGATGACGTCAAGTCCGTATGGCCTTTATGCCCTGGGCTACACACGTGTTACAATGCCCTCTACAAAGCGTTGCCAACCCGCGAGGGGGAGCTAATCGCAAAAAAGAGGGCTCAGTTCAGATAGGAGTCTGCAACCCGACTCCTTGAAGCCGGAATCGCTAGTAATGGCGGATCAGCTACGCCGCCGTGAATACGTTCCCGGGCCTTGTACACACCGCCCGTCAAGCGATGGGAGCCGAGGGTACCTGAAGTCCCCTAGCAATAGGGGCCTAAGGTAAACTTGGTGACTGGCGCTAAGTCGTAACAAGGTAGCCGTACCGGAAGGTGCGGCTGGATCACCTCCTTTCTAAATATAACCCTGAGCCTCAGGAATATTTAGTTTTCCGGAAGGCGTGGTGTTTCGTAAGAAACGCCAACATGCTACGGACAAATGTCAACAGCGTTCGACGCTGCATGCATCTTGGCCTATCCCGTTTTTTGATTTCCCTGCTATGGTGTTCTGAGAGACAAGTTGGGGACCCGTTTAGCCGACGGTCCTTGAGATGTAACTGTTGGGCCCATAGCTCAGATGGTTAGAGCACAGCCCTGATAAGACTGGGGTCAGTGGTTCGAGTCCACTTGGGCCCACCATTTTATCTGGGGGCGTAGCTCAGCTGGGAGAGCATCTGCTTTGCAAGCAGGGGGTCGCCAGTTCAACTCTGGTCGCCTCCACCATTCTCTTATCCGGGAAATCAAAACTCAAGCATAAGTAAATTTCTTGTACGTCCTCCATCTTCGTAATCCGGGGGAAACGGCGGCCGCAAGGCCCCGCCCGCGCATCAAATTGCGCGGTGGCGTACTTATGCTCTTTGACAACTTTATAATTAAAGGTAGAGAACTACAATTCACCGAGACGATTCTGTAATTTGGTCAAGCTACATAAGGGTCTATGCACGGATGACTTGGTTAGGTGAGGCGAAGAAGGACGGGGTAAGCACCGATATTTCCTCGGGGAGACGCAAACAGTCTTTGATCCGGGGGTTTCCGAATGGGGCAACCCTCCAGGGGTCATACCCTGGAACCCTGCTCTGAATACATAGGAGTAGTGGAGCGAACCGGCTGAACTGAAACATCTAAGTAAGCCGAGGAAGAGAAATCGCATGAGACTCCCCCAGTAGCGGCGAGCGAAAAGGGACTAGCCTAAACCTTGTCTGTCGCAAGACGGATGAGGGGTTGTGGGACCTCGATATGGTAGTCAAAGGGATAGCGGAAGCGCCTGGAAAGGCGCGCCAGAGAGAGTGAAAGCCTTGTACGCGAAATTCCAATGACGCCTAGGGGTATCCCAAGTACCACGGGACACGGGAAATCTTGTGGGAATCCAGGCCGACCACGGTCTAAGGCTAAATACTACACCTAAACCGATAGTGAACAAGTACCGTGAGGGAAAGTTGAAAAGAACCCCGGGAGGGGAGTGAAATAGAACCTAAAATCATAGACCTACAAAGCGGTAGAAGGACTATGCTCAGTCCGCAAGGGCTGTCCATGTCTGACTGCGTACCTTTTGCATAATGGTCCGACGAGTTTATTCTGCAAGCGAGTTTAAGTGTGTCGTGAAAGCGGCGCACGGAGGCGTAGCGAAAGCGAGTCCTAACCGGGCGACAAGCTTGCATGATAAGACCCGAAGCTGAGTGATCTA
>JBLMZF010000083.1:0-8009 GCA_050258655.1 Deltaproteobacteria bacterium
CGATCGTCGAGGTGAAATTGGCACACAACCGTTCCAGCCTCCTGTATAACATCCTTACGAACGCGGGCTGGAGATCGTTGAACGACCAGCCGTGGACAGTGTGGACGACCGTCCTTACTCCCGAAAAACGGGCGGCGAGGCGTCCCAGTATCCCTGCTTTCGAACTGTGGGTATGGACGATATCGAAACGGTTGGCAGCGATGTAGCGGAAAAGCTCGATCAGGGCGAGAAGGTCTTTCAGCGGGTTTATCGGCCTTTCGAGGAAGCGGGAACGCCTTACCGTGACACCTTCAAGGGAAAGCGCCTCATCGACCAGCAATCCTTCACGGGCCGTGTAAAGGAAAAGCTCGAACTGTTCCCTGTCGAGGGAGCGCAGGACGTCAAGCACGTGCTTCTGAGCACCTCCCAGCTCGAGCTTCGTTATCACGAACAGCAGTTTTTCTTTTGTCATCGGATCGGCCGCTAATCGATCTTATCGAACTTGTCGCGCAGCAGTACGAGGATAGCGGAATGAGGGACAATGAGGTATTTCTTGCCGTCATACTCAAGCTCTATGGCGGCATTGCGCAGGAACACGCAGTAATCGCCTTCCCTGGCCTGGAGCGGCATGTATCGTTCCATCTTGGTGCTCTGCCAGGGTTCAGCCTCGAGGGTGGACGGGTCAGGGATGGGATGTCCCGGACCGATCCGGACTATCCTGCCGGCCTGGACCTTCTCCTTTTCCTGCACCCCTTGCGGCAGGTAAAGACCGGATTGTGTCTTGTCGTCGGCGGTATCGGGCAGGATAAGCACCCTGTCGCCCACAATAATGATTTCCTTGTCCATATCTTTGTCCGTTTCAGATAGTTATTATATGCCTCCCGCCCTCAAAATCAACTTTTTTTGCTTTGACATCCGCCCTCTTTTTTCTTAAAATCTGATCATGCGTGAAAAACTGTCCGCCGAGACAAAACTGGTCCTCCTCTGTTCGCGTATGGAGCCGGATGACGCCGCCAGGGAGGAGATCCTGTCGGTCCTCGCCCTCAAGCCGGATTGGCAAAAAGTGACCGGCCTTGCGGGCCATCACAAAGTCCTCCCTTTACTCTGCAGGAACCTGCTGAGGTTCTCGCCGCCCGGCGCGATCCCGGGAAAAATCCTCGATCTCCTCAAAGATCATTACCATGTCAACCTGGCACGGAACATACGCATCCAGAAAGAGATGACGGCCATTTTCAGCCGCTCTGCCGGCATCACAAGCCCCGTTCCATTTAAAGGATTCGGACTGCTGCAGACCGTCTACGCGCGGGACCCGGGACTGCGGATGTTGACCGACGTCGATCTCCTTGACGACGGTACAGGGAAGATCAGCGGTATTCTGGCCGGCCTTGGATACGAAGGCTTCGCCGGCAACCACGGCGACACGACCGTCTTCAACAGGCAGGTCTCGGCGAACCTGAACCTCGTCATCGACGTACATACTGCGCTGGGGACAGGCAGACCCTACAGGATCCATCTGCCTCTGCTTATGGCGAGGACGCGGATGGTGAACGTCGACGGGACGGCGGTCCCCTGCCTCTCCGACGAAGACTCGCTTCTCGGCCTGGCGCTCCACATGCGCAGGCACACGCGCAAGCTCACGCTGAAATTCTTCGTCGATATAGCTGAGTCGCTGAACGCGGGCGGTGACAGGCTTGACTGGGATTATATACGGAACGCGGCGCGGGAAAACCATATCAGTTCGACGCTGCATACCGCTCTTTACCTCGCGCAGGAGCTCCTTGACGCCCGGATACCCCGGGAAGCGGCCTCGCTGCGTCCCGGACAGTTTAAATCCGCATCGATCCGCGCTCTGGTCAACCGGGGTAATTTCTTCAGTCTGGGAAGGAAAGGCGGGACGCTCCTGCGACTACTGCTTTTCGACCGGCTGGGAGACCTGATGCTTTATTCGTACCGGATATCGCTGTGGGAACGGGTGATCAAGCGCCATTTGGCGCACAGGACGCGATAGACGAAAACGGGATTCCCGACAAGATACCTCTTCCACAGCCGCGACGGCTGCTGATACAGCCTGTGCAGCCACTCGAGCCCGTTGCGGACCATCCACCCGGGCGCCCGATCCCTCCGGCCGGATAACCACTCGAACGCCGCTCCCACACCCCAGCACAGGTTCACGTTCAATGAGCCTCGATGGGCCATGATCCATCGTTCCTGCTTCGGCACGCCCATCCCGACGATAAGGAGCGCGGGCCGGAGCTCCCTTATCTCGCGGATGACCTTCGCCTCCTCACTGGCGTCAAGGAAACCCTGGCTTGAGCCCACGATGTTGAGCCCCCGTTCCTTCAACGCGCGCCCGGCAGCAGCGGAGACGTCCGGTTCGCCGCCTAACAGGTACACCGGAGTCTTCCTCTCCCGGAGCTTTTCCGCCAGTTTGTCGAAGAAATCAAGGATGTTGACCCGCTCGGGCAAGGGGGCGCCCAGGAATGAGGCTGCCCATATCACGCCCATCCCCCCCGAGTAGACAAGGTCGGCCGCGTTGAGCGCCGAACGATAGTCAGGGTCGGAACAGGCGATATTGACACAGTGGGCGTTGATGTAAAACGCACAGGCCGGGCGGGGGCTTTCAGTGAGTCTCACTATGGCGTCCACCATGCCCTCTTTATTCAGGGAATGTACGCGTATGCCCAGCAATGATACTGTCTCACCCATTCTTCTCTCCGGCTCTTCCACGCGATTTCCGCAGGATCTTTTCCCGCGCGCGCGCCGTCCTGCAGAAATAATCTACGCGGCTGTCCAGTTTCCCGGTCTCCAGGTACGCGGTGGCCGGACACCAGTGGCAGAGATTGACAAGCTGGCAGTTATGGCACTTCGCCAGGAATTCCCTGCGGCGCGAGCGCATGCTTCTGACGCTCGCCGCGAATCCTCCCAGCGCTTCGGCCAGTTTTCCTTTCTTGAGGTCATACACGCAGTCCGGATGGCAAAGGGTCGAGCAGAGGCGGAGGATTCCGTCGGGACCGACGGTAAAACCGCTGTTGCCGGTGCCGCAGTGGAAAAGATGGCTGCACCCCTTTTCCGCATGTCCGGGCCGCAACAGGGAATCGCACTTCTTCCTGAGATGCTCCGAACGCTCTCCATCGGCCGCTTCTACAACGGCGATCTCTGACGGGGAAAGCCTTTCCTGCCGGATCAGCCTGTTCCTCGCGGTGTCACGGTCAAGACGCAGATGCAGCAGCGGGTCGAAACGGAAATAATCCACCGTCCTCTCCCTGCAGAACCGGGCGATCGCGGGCAATTCCTTTACGTTCGACCGCGTAACAACGGCTTTAAGCCGGGTCCTGATACCATTATCGAGCAGCAGAGAAAGCCCGCGCATGAAAGCGGCAAAAGAACCCGGAACGCCGCTGACGCGCTCATACGTGGCTCGCGTGACGCCATAGACCGTTACCTCGATATCCCGGGGAGGATATTTCCTGAAAAGCTCGACGTGCTCCCGCGTGACCAGGGAGGCGTTCGTAAACACGGAGACCAGGAGTCCCGCTCTCTTCAGACGAAGGTAGATATCCGCGAAGTCCTCGCGCAAAAGCGGTTCTCCGCCTGTTATCAGGCACCAGAGCGCCCCCAGAGAAGCCGCCTGCGCGGCAATCCGCTCTATCTGTCCGGGCGTAAGTTCCCGCCTCCGGGCTTTCCAGTCGTCCGGAGGAAGGCAAATATAACAGTGGCGGCAGTTATTGTTGCAGCGCGCGGTAAGCTCGAGCTCGAAGGAGTAGAGTTTGACCCCCGTGCTGAACTCCTGCCAAAGCGGGAATTCAGGCAGACCGATGTAAGACGAAAGATCATTGCCCATGCCGAAGCCTTCTTTTCAGTGACAAGAGACGGGAAAGCAGGTTGAAACGGCTCAGGATAGCGATCACCCCGCCGGCAGGCCCGCATCCCAGACTTTTCTCTCTGCCGCCGCGATCGATGCGGCTGACATATCCGAGGATATTCCCGCGGGGAACGGGAGCATCGGGACTTTCAAGGTTATCGCCTTTCACGATATACCGGTCGCCCGCTTTTCCTATGAGCCGGTGGATCACCAGTTTCCTTGTCAGCGGATCGAAATAGGCGACCGGCCTGCCAAACCCGGGGGCGCGGGACAATGGCGCGATCGTGACGATATCCGCATCCCTGATGAACGGAGACATGCTGAACCCCGCCACCCGGAAGCGGAAGCATTTACCCTTCCCGGCCAGTTCGCTGAGGATCCCGGCCAGCGCCTCGCCGTCAAAATAAACGCCGTTCTCTTCAGACTTCAACGATTATCTTCCTCTTGAGCAGTTCGGTCATCAGCCCCAAAACGTCCTTTTCTATCGTCTTTACCGGGCCGTCGAATTTCTTTGACAAAGATTCGACCACCTGCTTCAGCCGCTTTTTACCGTCCAGGTTATCCCAGACCGCGCGGCCGGTCTCGTTGAGGGAGAACATCTCGTCCTCAAGGTCGCCGATGCCGGCGGCGACCGGAATGATCACGAATTCGCCTGCGATCTCCCTGGCCACTATTTCCTGTGAAGGAGCGTATACTGATTCAAGATCAACCTTGCGTACCACGTTTTCCCTCCTTGTCTTTACGCGGGAACATTTCTTCCAGAACTCTGACGATCTTTCCGCTCCGGTCGGACCTGAGCGTGTAGCAGGGAACCTTATCCGCTATTGCGCCGATCACGGGCAACGTCTTCTCCCACCAGTCGGCGGTAAGAAAAGGCCTGATCAGGCAGGGCATCAAACGCGCGATTATCTCCCTCCTGTCCTGAAGACGGATCAACCTGTTCTCCTCTGCCTTTTCGAGGAACATCAACGCCTTCAAAGGCGCCGATTCCGGGGAGACACCCGGGAAATCACCGTGGCTCCAGTTGCCGTGGATCCTGAAACCGTCCTTTCCCCGGCGGACAATGCTGCGGTCATCGCATAAGATCAATGCCTTATGGCTGAGCTTGCGCGCCATAGTCGATTTGCCCGCGTCGCAATGACCGGCGAAAACGAGCCCGTTCCCGTTAAGGTCGACCCCGCAGCTGTGGATATAACAACCCTTCCTCTCGGCAAGAAGACGGGCCAGCAGCAGCTGGTCAGTAGGGAAAAAAGTCAGGGAATGATGGTACTTCTCAGCCGAAACGCGTTCATCACTGTATATACTGGCGTTGGTATGCCTATCATTGAACACCGCGACCTGGAACGGCTCATCGCGGTCGGGAGTGATGCCCACATACGTCCATCTGCCGCCCTTCCGGTAGATCTCCCAGGGAGGTCTTTTGTAGAACAGTGGGCCCAACTCGCGGCCGGTCAGCGTCGGGACCGGGCAATGATGGCGGATAGTGACCGTGTCCCTGCCGGCCCCCCTTACCCTGAACAATTCCAGCTCAGGATGGAACGTATCATCCGTGAAAGGACGTTCCGAACGGACGTTTATCGTCAAACCGGCGATCCGGTAATAACGGCTGTGATCCTGTCTGTTCCCGCGGCTCTCTGCCATGGAAATCCTTCCTCAGCTATGCGTGAACGAACGTATCCGCTTGCGCCAATCCCTGATGTCCCACCCATGCTCACCGGCGGTTATCAGCCCGAGAAAACGGGCCTGCGCGTGCGCCACATCGCACAGATATTCGACAGGTGTGTCCAGGTCCCCGTGCTCTGACCAGGATTTACCCGGGCACTGCTCGCAGAGGCCGTGGAGAAAACAGCGCGCGCACCGCTTCAGATAGCCGGCGTGCTCGGCTTTAAGCCGGCGGACGCGGGGAAAATGCCTCTCGACCGCGTCTTTCAAGCTCCCTTTCCTCAGGTCGTACGCCAATGCGGGGGCCCGGAGCAATAAACACGGCTGAAACTTGCCGTATGCGTCCACACAACCGCCGCACCCCGCACCGCAGGGAAAAAGACTTTTGCCGGGAGGACGCATGCATCTGGAGCAGAATCTCTTCATGCAATCGATGAATTCCTCTTCGTTGCGGCTGAGGACCTTCACCCCCTCTTCAGGGGTCACCCTTAATTTCCTTATCAGGCGGTTCCTATCCTGCTCCCTGCGCCCCCTCAGATCGAAGAACATCGCGACCGGCAGCAAGCCGCCCATTCCCGGGATCGACAGCGCCCACCGTTCAAGCTCATCCAATTCATCCCTGTTTGCGGGCAGGAGAGCGAACTTGATCGTGAAGGCCACCCCGTTCTCTTGCAGAAGCTCGACACCCCGTCTGAACGCCTTGAAAGAGCCCTTTGACCGAGTCACCGCTTCATATGAGCTTTTCTTCATTCCGTAGACGCTTACTTCTATGGGCCGTAAGGGCGGGACGCGGGAGAACAAACGGGCTAAATGGGGAGTGATCAGGGTCGCATTGGTGAACAGCCTGACGAAAAGTCCCAGGCTGCGGGCAAACACGTAGATATCCTCGAAATCGTCCCTGAGCAGGGGCTCGCCGCCGGTGAATCTCACGGACAGGCAACCCAATGAGACGGCCTGCGAAAGAATACCTTTCACTTCCGTGACAGTCAGCTCTCTTTTTCTCGCTTTTTGATCAGCTGTGGGGAGATTGATGCAGCAGTGAACGCATCTGTTGTTACAGCGTTCGGTGAGTTCAAGATCAAGGTGCCCAAGCGCTAAAGAACCGCCGTTTCTGAAGGAAAGCGGTGCCGGGATTTTCCGCGCGACGTAAGGGGAATCAGGCATCACGAAGGGCAACCCGGGCTTGCAGCCGGATCACGAACATTGAAGCGCGTTACACCCGGTTGTAGGAGGTCCCCAGGAGATGATGCAGGGGTTCCTCGACGGACCGCCACCGCAATAAACGCAGTAACCGCAGCCGTACGCTTTGCAGATGCCGGACAAGTTCTCATCGCTCTTGACCCTGCAGAGCACCACAAGCTTGGGAGAAGACCATTTCTTCTTCAAAAGGACACTCCTTTTGTCTATTCTTTTAAATCTTTCTCACTCCTAAGTTTACTTATTTCCGCCGAACTGTCAAGGGAAAAACCTATTTTCATGCCGTTCTTTTTCCTGAAGTAATGAGGATCACGGGAATAGCGATCAGCAGGAGCACACCTCCCCAAAAGAGGGATCTGGCCTTTGCCGCCGCCATCCGTATACTCCCGTCATACCGGTCAGTATAATGTACGAAATCCCTTCCCCCGAAAAGATAAAAACATCCCATCCGGGCATTAAGCGGCATCCTGTCAATGACAGGCGACAGAACTTTAAGCGCGCCGTAGCGCTCACGGTACAGGCGGATAAAATCACTTCCGTTACGCAGAAACACCTTGCGGACAAGACGGAAATACCGCTCATCAAGGGAGACTGTCTTGAGTTTCCCGCTCAAAGGCATCAGTTCGATATTCTCCTTCTTCCCATTGAGCAGCAACTCCCTGAATTCGAGCAATGACAGCGCCACGCCGTCATTCTTCGCGTAAAAATCGAACATTGGATCGAGCAGGATCCATTTCCCCGACCCCCGGTCATAGGCCTCGACGACACTGTGCGGTACGGCGTCAAAATCCTCATTATCCAGGTCCCAGACCCTTGACGGGATGGCGTTCGCCGTCAGAATGCCAGAGAGGAGGATCGATCGGTGGAAACAGTTCCCCGATCTGCCCTCTTTCAACTGGCGCAGCAGTCCGGAGGGCGAGCCCCATTCCATCACCTCTGGCCGGCCGCTTGCGCAGGAAGCGCAGGAAGAGGAAGTGATGTAAGCGGCAGCGGACTTTACGGTAGTGAGGAAATCGCGGGTATCGATGGCGGCAGCAGAGAATACTTCGCGCGCCTGTCCCTGATCATCCGCGTGGAATGCCTTCGGTGCGGCTTCAGGTTTCCAGTAGAGGTCCGAGGCGGAAGATGTCTCGGCTATGTTCCAGAGAAGCAGGTGAGTGAACGATCTCTGCTTGAGAGCATGCAAAAGCGCAACGGCATCCGCAAGCAGAAGACAGCATAGAGCAAGCTTCAGAATGACCGGGATCTTCATCAGGGGGCCTTGGCAGCCTCAGACCTTAGGCAGGACTTTGAGCGCCTTCTTTATCTC
>JBLMZF010000084.1:0-3749 GCA_050258655.1 Deltaproteobacteria bacterium
GACGTGCTCCTGCCGATGATCTCGATCACGCGGTACCTGTCGTTCGTGTTCGGGATGGTGTTCTCGTTCGGCATCATATTCGAGCTGCCGCTGGTCATCGGGATCCTGGTCAAGGCAGGGATGCTCCATGCCTCCACGCTGAGGAAAAACCGGAGGCTGGCGATCGTCCTGGTGTTCATCGCCGCGGCGATCCTTACGCCCAGCCCCGATGCGTTCAACCAGGTGCTTATGGCAGGACCGCTGCTGATACTGTATGAAGCGGGGATAATTGTCGCGCGTATAATCGAGAGGAGGAAGTAAATGGGACGGATAGGTTTACCCGAACTCGTGATCATACTGGTCATCATCCTGATCCTTTTTGGAGGGGCAAAGATACCCGAGATCGCAAGGGGTCTTGGACAGGGCATCAAGGAGTTCAAAAAGGCGAGCAAGGAAGACCCTGATGGCGTGAAAAAAGAGGGGTCTGGCGAGAAGAAAAACGCTTGACAATGGGAGTATTGACCTCTATCGTAACACCAAGAAAGACAAGCAAATAAGTAAAAGGAGGTGCTTGATGAGGAAGACGTTGGCCGTGGTGGTGCTGGCTGCGTTTGCTCTTCTGGCCGTGGTCTCCGTTTACCGCGGGACCGTGTCAGCCCAGGAGAACAAGTACGTCGGTGCTGAAAAGTGCAAGGGCTGCCATCCGCAGCAGTTCAAGGACTTCGAGAGCCGCAAGTTCACCAAGGCTTGGGCGGTCCTCCAGATGCGCGGAAAGACCAAGGATCCCGAGTGTCTCAAGTGCCATGTCACCGGTTATGGCAAAGCGGGCGGGTTCGTTTCCGACGAGGAGACTCCTCAGCTGCGTTACAAGCAGTGCGAGGCGTGTCACGGCGGCGGCAGTATCCACGCGAACAATCCGGGCGACTCCACAGCTCGCCAGGCGATGCGGGACTACGTCAGCAAGACGAACGTCTGCATCGAATGCCACAAGTGTATGAAGACCCACAAGGAAGCTGACTTCTAAGAGACATCTGTCCCGGGAGGCCTGAAAGGGCTTCCCGGGACGTTCTTGAGCGCCGTACGTCTTTATATCTCTCATTTATCCCTGCAACGCGTTACCCGGGCACAGCCCGTTAGCCATAGATATAGTTTCCGCTTACAATAACAAGTAAACAGGAGGAAGCGATGCTGGATGCCTTAAAGAAGTCGATAGGCATAAAACTGACCCTGTGGTTGAGCGTGAGCCTCGTTGTGATCCTGACGATCATCACGTTCATGAACGTCTCTTCGCAGAACAGCAACCTTTTCAAACGCGAGGAAGACGCGGCCAAGAAGCTCTCCGATGCGGTCCTGACAGCAATGCGCTACCCCATGTTGACCGGCGACCAGGAGATCGTGCAGACGCAGTTCGACCAGTACAATACCGATCTCAAGGGCATCATCGAGATGCAGCTGATCAACGACAAGGGTGAGGTCAAGCGCGTAACGCGCAAGGACCAGGCCAACCTGAAGATGGAGGAGGTGCTCTCCTATGACAAGCGTCCCCTGCAGAACCTCCAGTTCGCGATGAAGGGCAAGAGCAATATTTATGAAGGGCTCGAGCCCAGGCGCGGATCGATGAACAAGCAGGTATTCACCGTCCTGCGTCCGATCGAGAACGAACAGAAGTGTTTCGGCTGCCACGGCAAGAACAAGGAAGTGCTCGGCGTCCTGAGGATCGTGCTTGACTGGAGCGACGTCGAGAAGGCGATGGCCGATACCCAGAACAAGAACATCCTCTTCTCCCTGATCGGTCTTATCGCGATGGGCGTGCTCGTGTTCCTGCTCCTGAAACGGATGCTCTCGCTTCCCGTCGGCACCCTGATCAAGGGATCCGTCCCGCTCTCTAACGGAGACCTTACCCAGAAGATCAGCATCGCCAGCAAGGACGAGCTCGGAAGACTGGGCGACGCCTTCAACAAGATCATCAGCTCCATGCACCAGATCGTTTCGCAGGTCCGCTCGAGCGCCGATAAGGTCGCCAGCTCGGCCGAAGAGATGTCGTCGTCGGCGCAGGAGATGAACGCGACCACCCAGGAGGTCTCCACGGCGATCCAGAAGGTCAGCAAGGGCGCCGGGACCCAGGCCGAGAAGGTCGAAGAGACGTTCGAGACGATGGAGAAGACCTCGACCAGCATCAAGCAGATGGTCGCCAACGCGCAGTCGGCGAGCCAGGCGGTCGCGCACACCAGCACCCGCGCGGAAGCCGGGCGCGCCACGGCGCAGGAAGCCGTCGACAGGATCGAGCGGCTGACCGGGACCGTTGTCGACACGTCGAAGGTCATCCAGAACCTCGGCCAGATGTCGCAGCAGATCGGCGAGATCACCGAGACGATCACCTCGATCGCCGACCAGACCAACCTGCTCGCCCTTAACGCGGCCATCGAGGCGGCGAGGGCAGGCGAGGCGGGCCGCGGGTTCGCGGTCGTCGCAGAGGAAGTCCGTAAGCTCGCCGAAGGTTCGGCGGAAGCCGTGCGCAAGATCGGCGGCCTGATCCGTTCGATCCAGAACGAGACCAACCGCGCGGTCACCGCGATAGAGACAAGTTCCAAGGAAGTGCAGGAAGGCAAGATCCAGGTATCCAAGATCTCGGACGTGCTGACCGAGATCAACAAGGCCGCGCAGGAAGCCGCCGCGGTCACCGACGAGATCGCCCGCGCCGGACAGGAGCGCGTGGTCGAGGTCGATCGTGTGGTCAAGAGCATCAACGAGGTCGCCGCGATCGCCAAGGAATCAGCGTCGACGGTGCAGGAAGTATCCTCGAGCACGGAGGAACAGACCGCGTCGATGGAAGAGATGTCCGCTTCCGCCCAGGAACTGGCGCGTCTGGCCATGGACTTGAAGGAAGTCGTCGGCAAGTTCAAACTCGAAGAGAAGGAACTCAGCGGGAAGCAGAAGAAGGAAGGCAGATACGAATAACCGCAACACCCCGCGTTAATACAAAAGAGGCCGGAGTGAAAACTCCGGCCTCTTCATTTTTGGTGGACGGGCGAAATTAGAAAGGGACGTTCCCTGCGGGACATCTCTTTAGAGGTGTCCCAAAGGGGAACGTCCCCGCATTTGTTTTTAAAGGGGTATTGTACTGATTTTCGAGAACCTTACGCCGATCTCGTAATTTCCGGCTCCGGTCTTTTTGATCCAGGAGATGACGCCTTTGACGTAGAACGGGCCCGCTTTGGGAAGGATCTTGAACTGCCCGGTTATCGGGTCACCGACTTTCGGCTCCTTCTCGAGCAGGACTTTCATCCCGCCCGGGCTGATGTCGACAAGAAAGCACTCCTCCGCGGAATCTCCCTTGCTCAGCGATGTCTTCTCGCTCATCTGAAGACGCCGGTGTTTCCTGCGTTCTTCCATATTCCCCTCCCTTTTGGACGGTTAACGGACTCATTATATCCAAAAAGTCTGCCGTGTCCAATCAATTTTCTGATGGATTTGCGCTTAATGGTCCCTTTTCATTCAATTTGGCGTTGAAAAAGCAACATTTCCCCGTCGCCGCCCCTTTTCAATTTATTCCTCTGCGTAATGTAAAACTTCAAATAACCCTTGACAAATCTTAAATCTGCTGTAAAATCAGGCCAAATGAAGCTTGCTGATTATCCAATGGTAGTTGGCTCAAAGCTAACGCTAGTGATAACCGCTGGTATCCGGGGTGAGGCTGCCCCTTTTTACCGGCGGTTTTTTTTGCGGCTTTCAGTCGGAGGTTACCAAAAGGAGGAAACATGAACTACAAC
>JBLMZF010000085.1:0-9566 GCA_050258655.1 Deltaproteobacteria bacterium
AGCAGTACAGTGTCGCGCGCAAGGAGGGGACCGAGCCGCCTTTCCGCAACGCCTATTTCGACAACAAGCGCAAAGGCATCTATCGCTGCGTCTGCTGCGGGATCGACCTTTTCTCGTCGGAGGCAAAATACGATTCCGGGACAGGCTGGCCGAGTTTCTGGCAGCCTGTCTCGCCGTTCAATATCTCTGTCCGCACCGATGAGAAACTCCTGGTCCCGCGCACCGAGGTCCTCTGCGCCAGATGCGCGGCTCACCTCGGCCATGTCTTCGATGACGGTCCCGCGCCCACCTACAAGCGGTACTGCATGAACTCCGCATCCCTTTCCTTCGCAGAACAATAAACGATTTAATAATATTCAACGTAATGTTGAAAATAACTCTTGCATAGTATATCTATTATGTTATACTTTTTTCCGGCCCCGACCGCACCTGATATTTTCCCGCTTTGAGCCGCACTTTATAAATCCCCCAAAGTCCCTGGAGGTTCTCTTATGAGGAGATCGTCTGCCGTCGTCATCTGCGCCGCCGTCATTTCCGTAGCCACTGTCTTTCAGGCACGCGCCTATTCCCGTCCAGAGACCCCTTCAAAAGCCGACCTGATGAAGGGGGCGTCGATCACTGAAAGCGAGGGGATATCGTACCTTCATCTCAAGGGGACCCCTTATCAGATGGGGTATCAGCACGGCGTTCTGCTGAAGGAAAAGATCCACTACCTTTACGACCAGTACCTGGTGAATTTCCTCAAAGAGAAGACGGGCAAGGGGCTCAAGTTCTGGATCGCTTACAAGGTGTTCAGGGATAACGCGGCGAGGATGGACAGGTACATACCCGATGATTTCCGCAAGGAGCTGAAGGGGATAGCCGACGGCAGCGGCATGACGTACAATCAGGTGCTGATCATGCACACGTTCCTTGACGTCGTTTCGCATCCGAAGATCGTCAAGAAACCCGTTCTTTCCTGCACCAACTTCATGACCATGAGCTCGGCATCCAGCGGCGGCAAGCTGATCCATGGACGCAACCTGAGCTGGCCTTCCAAAGGACTGCTCGACAAGAATTCGACTGTCGTGTTCTACGAGCCGGCAAACGGGAACAAATTCTGCGCGATCAGCTGGCCGGGCATATGCGGCGTCCTTACCGGGATGAACGAGAAGGGTGTCACGCTGGGCGAGACATCGGTCGGCACGGCGGAATCGTCACTTGACGGGGTGCCGGCGTTCATACTGCTGCGCGACGCGCTCCAGTACAGCGATACGATGTACGACGTGATCAGGCATATCGGCGCTTCCCGCCGCACAACAGGGTACACGGTCGGGGTCGCGGATGGCAAGCTCAAGAGGGCATGCGTGATCGAGTGCACCGATAAGCGGTACGCCGTGCGGTTCCCGAAGGACGATTACCTGATCTGCGCCAACCACTATCTCGATCAGGCTCTTTTCGACACGATGAAGTCGGTGTACCCGGGGCTGTCGCTGAGCGACACCAACACCTACAAGCGCATGGACCGCATGACCGAGCTGATCAAGAAGCACTACGGGAAGGTCGACCGCGGCCTGGCCGAGAAGTTCCTGAGCGACTCTGTCATGAACACTCCCGGTACGTTCCTGTCGGTCGTGTTCGAGCCTGAGAAACTGCAGATGTCGCTGGCGATCGGCCATGACGATATCGCGGCGGGCAAGTTCTTCAGTCTGGACCTCAAGCGTGAGCTGAGGCTCAACGCGCCGGCTATGGTCACTCCCGATCCCGAAAAGTTCTTCAGCTACACAAGGGCGGAGATCCCCGAGCAGCGCAAGCTGGCCAGGCAGGAGAAGAACTATCGTCTTTACCAGGTGACCATCCCTTCGGGAGTTCACAGTACCTTTTTTGATAACAACGTCTATCTTAATTACTATGAACCCAAGGGGGGCAAAGGTTTTCCCGTTATCATCATTCTCCCGCATTTCACCGGCAGCAAGTCTCAGATAGAGGGGAAGTTCGCTGAGAAATTCGCCAATGAGGGGATGGGGGCGGTCGTGATCGACATGGCCTTTCAGAAGAACGGGAGGGCGTGGCTGGCCAAACAGCTCAAGCAGGGCGACCTGGCGACGCTGGAGAACCTGTTCCGCGAGATCATCGTCGATTGCCGGCGCACGATTGACTGGCTCGAGACCCAGCCAGGGATAGATAATTCGCGGATCGGCGTCATGGGGATAAGCCTGGGCGCGATAGCTGCACCTGTGGTCTGCGGCAATGACACGCGCGTGAAGGCCGCCGCGTATATCCTTGGCGGAGGAGACCTGCCGACGATAATCTACAACGCCGAGGAGGCCGATTTCTTCAAGAAGAGGCTGGAGGAGAAGAAGATCAGTGTGGTCGATTTCCGTAACCGTTTTGCGATCATCGATCCGCTGACCTATGCGTACAAGGCAAAACAGGTGCCTGCGGTCATGTACAACGCGATGTTCGACCGCCTTATACCCAGACGGTCGACGATGGAACTCTGGAACGCGCTGCAGAACCCGAAGCTTTTCATGTATCCGGGCGGGCATTATTCGACCATCCTGTTCCTGCCTGATGTGCGCGGCAGGGTCACCAGGCATTTCAAGAACTGCTTCAATGGAGCCGGAGAAATGAGCGTGATCAAGACTCCTCCTGTTCCGCCGCCGGTACCGGCAGTCACTCCCGGCCGCCCCGGAGCGCGCAAGGCTGAGCCGAAGGAACTTTCCCGCGCCGGTTAATACGGGGACGTTCCCCAAAGGGACACCCCTCAGTGGTGTAAGTAGTTTTAAGATAAGCAGTTAGAAAAGTAGGTATTTTACGGCACGAAGCAGGCGGTGTCTTAACGGACCCGCCTGTTTTGTTTTTAATACAAATTGATGTTAGAAAGGTTGTTTTTGGCTGTCTATTTAATTAGAGACCATACTAGGAGGGACTATGCCAAGAACTGCCCGGGTTTTGGAGGACGAATCTTACTATCACATTTTTACTCGCGGAAATGATCGCAAACTGATATTCAGAAAAAGTGTTGATTATAAATTCCTGCTTGAAACAATCATGCACTATCAGGCAAAGTACAATGTTGGTATTGTTCACTACTGTCTTATGCCGAATCATATCCACTTCATGCTCAAAGCTGAACGCGGTGACGATTTGCCTAAGTTTATGCAAGTTGTTCTCCAGGTGTATGCTGATTTTTTCAAAAGAAGATATAATTCGGTAGGATACCTTTTTCAAAACCGGTATAAGTCGATATTGATCGAGAATGAGGCTTATTTGCTGGAGTGCGCACGTTATATCGAAAGGAATCCGATCAGAGCAAAAATGGTGTCAGATCCTGCTGCTTTTAGATGGAGCAGCTATGATTGTTATGCTTATGGTAAAGAAGATCCAGTGATCAAGTATGTTAATCCTCTGTATCTTTATCTAGACAATGACCAAGGGAAGAGGATGGAGCTTTATAGAAAGATCTTTCTTGAAGAGCGACTTTACGAAACCCTTGTCGATGAAGCATTTAAAATCACATAGGGTGTCCCTTTTGGGAACGTCCCCGCTTTTTGTTTTTTGATCTTTGTGGTATAATACGCGCATGAAATATATTGTGGCGATAGACCAGGGCACAACCGGAAGCAGGGCAATCGCTTACGACCGCCGCGGCAGGAAAGCCGCCAGCGCCTACCAGGAATTCCCCCAGTATTTTCCCCGACCCGGATGGGTCGAACACGACCCCAAAGAGATATGGCACAGCGTCAACACCACCCTTCAAAAGGTGTTCCGGACCCTTCCAAAAGGTTCGGTCGAAGCTATCGGCATAACCAACCAGCGTGAGACCACCGTCATCTGGGACCGCGCCAGCGGCAGGCCCGTACATAACGCCATCGTCTGGCAGTGCCGCAGGACGGCCGGCCGGTGCGAGCAGATCAAAGCGGACAAAAAGGGACAAGAGCTTATCCGCAAGCGGACGGGACTTCCCGTCGACGCCTACTTTTCGGCTACGAAGATTGAATGGATCCTGCGCAATGTACCGGGCGCGGCGAAAAAAGCGAGGGAGGGGAAGCTCGCTTTCGGCACTACCGATTCCTGGGTCCTTAACCGCCTTACCGGCGGCAGAGTCCATGCCACCGACTACACCAACGCCTCGCGCACCATGCTTTTCAACATCGACGCACTGCGCTGGGACGCTGATATACTCACGATCTTCTCGATACCGGCTTCGATCCTGCCTTCGGTCCACCCCTCATCAGGGACATTCGGCACGACGGTCAAGGACGGTTTTATCCCCGCCGGTATCCCCATAACGGGCATCGCCGGCGACCAGCAGGCGGCGCTTTTCGGCCAGGCCTGTTTCGAGCCCGGCACGATGAAGAACACCTACGGCACCGGCGCTTTCATGCTGATGAACACGGGAAGTAAAAGGCCTTATTCGCGCTATGGGCTGATCACCACCCTTGCCTGCGGCGCCTCCGGGCCGGTGTACTGCCTGGAGGGTTCCATCTTTATCGCCGGCTCAGCCATTCAGTGGCTGCGCGACGGACTGCAGATCATCGGCAGCGCCGCGGAGTCGCAGAAACTGGCGCGCTCGATACCTGATACAGCCGGAGTCTATTTCGTCCCGGCCCTTGTCGGCCTTGGCGCTCCCTACTGGAACTCCGCCTGCCGGGGCGCTATCTACGGTATCACCCGCGGGACAGGACGCGCCCACCTTGTCCGCGCCGCGCTCGAGGCGATGTGTTACCAGACCAGGGATGTCTTCGACGCGATGAGGAAGGATTCGGGACTTTCCCCGGAGGAGCTTCGTGTCGACGGCGGCGCCTCAGCCAACGATTTCCTCTGCTCGTTCCAGGCGGGGATCCTGGGAGTGAAGGTCATCAGGCCAAGGGTCATCGAGACCACCTCGCTGGGAGCGGCTTACCTCGCGGGCCTGGCGGCGGGTTACTGGAAAAGCGTCAAAGAGATCAAGGATAACTGGATGGTCGACAGGTCTTTTGTCCCTTCCATGCCGAAGGCGAGGTCCCGCGCCCTTTATGAAGGGTGGAAGCAGGCCGTAAGACGCACGATCGCATGAAAAAATACGATGTACTGATCATCGGCGCCGGAGTCATCGGAACGTCCATCGCCCGCGAGCTTTCGCGGTACCGCCTGCGAGTGGCGGTCCTGGAAAAGGAAGTAGAACTTTCCTTCGGCGTCTCCAAGTCGAACAGCGGGATCATCCACCCCGGCACCCAGAACCCGGTCGGTTCGCTCAAGGGCAGGCTTTGCGTCGAAGGCAACAGGCTTACCCGTATCATCGCCGCTGAGCTCGGCGCAGATTTCAAGGAGCCCGGGAGCATCATCGTCGCTTTTTCTACAGAGCAGATGACCGAGCTTGAGAAGATCCGGGCGGACGGAGAGAAGCTCGGGGTGCCGGGTCTTCGCATCGTCGACCGCCCCTGGCTCCATGAGCATGAGCCCAACCTGAGCCCCGGCGTCATCGCCGCGCTTTACGCCCCTACTACAGGTATCATCAGCCCCTACCGCTGGGTCTACGACCTGAGTGAGAACGCGCGCAGGAACGGAGTGGAGATCCACACGTCCGCCCGCGTTACCGCCATTGAAAAACGGGGCGACGGTCTTTTCGACGTCACCTCCGCCGCCGGACCTTTCCGCGCCCGGTACGTTATCAATGCCGCCGGCCTTTTCGCGGACGCTGTCTCGGCCATGGCAGGCATCTCCGGCTTCAAAATAACTCCCCGCAAAGGCGAAGAGTTCCTCCTGGACAAAAAGAGGGAGAATCTGACCAATCATCTCGTCTTCCCGCTGCCCACCAAGACATCCAAAGGCGTGATCGTGATAAAGACCTCAGACGGCAACCCGATGATCGGCCCGACCGCCGAAGACGTGCCGGACAAGTGCGACCTTTCCACGACCGAAGAGGGGATGAAAAAGGTCTTTTCCCTGGCGAAGATGATGGTCCCCAGCGTCAACGAGAGGGATATCATCGCTTATTTCTCCGGGCTCCGTCCGGTAGCCGGCGCGGATTTCATCATCCGTAACGAGACGCTTGTCCCGGGCTTCGTCAATGTGGCCGGCATGCAGTCCCCCGGCCTTACAGCGGCCCCCGCTATCGCAGTGTACGTGCGCGGCCTGCTCCAGGACGCCGGTCTCGGGCTCAGGAAGAAACTGTTCTTCCATAAGTACCGGAAGAAGGATATCCATCTCTTTTCCATCCCGCTGAGCCTGACCCGGAAGCTGATCGGCCGGCACAGGGAGTACGGTGACATCGTATGCCGGTGCGAGATGGTGTCCGCCCGGGAGATCGAGGAGGCCATCGCGCGCGGGGCAAAGACGATGGACGGCATCAAGTTCAGGACCAGGGCGCAGGCCGGCAGGTGCCACGGGAGCTTCTGCACCACCCGTATCATGAAGATCCTCGCGAAAAAAACAGGTATCCCGGTCACCGCCGTCACCAAGCGGGGTCCCGGCACAGAGATCGTCAAAAAAGAACTATAGAACGGGGACGTTCCCAAAAGGGACACCCTTCAATAAAATAAATTACTGCAGTTATTCAAATTACAAAAGTTGCTTTTAAAGCCGAGAAGGAAAATGGTCGAACGGGAACTGATCGTGGTAGGAGGAGGTCCGGCGGGAATGGCTGCCGCGATCGCGGCCCATGAGGCCGGCGTAAAGGATATCCTTCTGATCGACAGGGACCAGTATCTGGGCGGCATCCTCAACCAGTGCGTCCATACGGGGTTCGGCCTGGCGTATTTCAAGGAGGTGCTGACCGGTCCGGAATACGCTGAACGGTTCATCAGGATGGTCAGGGCCATACCCGATATCGAGGTCAGCCTCAAGACTTTCGTGGTCAAGCTTACCGGTGAGCGGGTGCTCACGTTCCTTAAGCCCGGGAAGCTCCAGGAGATAAAAGCGCGGGCGGTGATCATGGCTACCGGCTGCCGTGAAAGGACAAGGGAGATGGTCCATATCCCCGGTTCGCGCCCCGCAGGGATCTTTTCCGCCGGACTCGCCCAGAAGCTGATCAATATCGAGGGCCTCCTGCCCGGCGAGAAGGTGGTGATCGTCGGTTCCGGAGATATCGGACTGATCATGGCGCGCAGGTTCATCCTTGAGGGCGCCCGGGTCAGGGCGGTCATCGAGATAGAGCCGACCAGCCGCGGCCTGGCGCGCAACGTGGTCCAATGCGTCCAGGATTTCGATATCCCCATGTATTTCCGCCACAAGATCACCAGGATCAGCGGCCGTGACCGGGTCGAACGGGTCAGCGTGGCGCGCGTTGACGATAATTATGCCGAGATCCCCGGCTCGGGTTTCGATATCGATTGCGACACCGTGCTCGTATCTGTCGGCCTTATCCCCGAGAACGAGCTGATCGAGATGGCGGGCGCGGCGATCGATCCTGCGACCAATGCGCCGGTCTCTTCCGAGACCAACAAGACATCGATCCCCGGTATATTCGTCTGCGGTAATTCGTTCAAAGTCTACGACCTGGCTGATTCCGTCACGAAAGACAGCCTGGCCTGCGGCCGTATGGCGGCCGAGTTCATCAGGAGCAGAGCATGACCCGGAAAAACATGACCTGTATAGAATGCCCGGTCGGGTGCTCGCTTTGCGCGGACATTGAGAACTGCCGGCTGGTGCAGGTGAGCGGGAACAAGTGTCCAAAGGGGGAAGGGTACGCCCGTTCGGAGGTCGAGAACCCGTCCCGGTTCCTGACATCCATCGCCGCGGCACGCGGCCTTGAGCTGAAGATGGTGCCGGTGAGGACAGACAAGCCGATACCGAAGTCGCGGATGATGGAGGCAGCGGCACAGATAAAAAAGATAACGATAGACAGACCTGTCCGCGCCGGCGAAGTCCTGGTCAAGGACCTGCTCGGGCTTGGAGTGGACGTGGTCGCGACAAGGAGCGTGGGGAAAGCGTGAGCACATTCAAGCGCTCGGGCACGTTCTACGTCTATATCCTCAAGTGTAATGACGGCACATATTACACCGGCTATACGCCCGACCTCAAACGCCGTGTTGAGCTGCATAATAAGGGCAGGGGCGCCAAGTACACCAGGACCCGTCTTCCGGCAAAGCTTGTCTGGAGCAAACAGTTCGGGTATTTCAAGCTGGCGTTCAAGGCTGAGAAGGCGGTCAAGAAGCTCACCCGCGCTCAGAAGGACCGGGTGGTCCGGACCGGAGTGTTCCCGCTTAAAAAACGGAGGAGACGTGCTGGTCTTCTTTCTAAAGGATAACCGGAAGAAATATGCATAGCGAAGATATCAGCCCCTGGCAGCATGCCCATGTTTTCGGACAGGATAAGAAGACCTCCGGTGAGAGGAGGACTTTTTTTGTAACAGTCATCACCTTTCTGATGATGGTGGTGGAGATCGCCGCGGGCATAGTGTTCGGCTCCATGGCCCTGCTTGCCGATGGCCTGCACATGGCTTCACACGCAGCCGCGTTAAGCATAAACACATTCGCCTACAGATATACGAGAGCCCACGCCGGCGACAGGCGGTTCAATTTCGGTTCGGGAAAGGTGAACACCCTGGGAGGATTCACAAGCGCGGTACTCCTGGGCTTTTTCGCGCTGTTCATGTTCTGGGAGAGCGCAAAAAGGTTCTTCCATCCGGTGGCCATAGAGTTCGATCAGGCAATCTTAGTCGCTGTCGTCGGACTTGTCGTCAATCTGGCGTCCGTGTTCATCCTCGAGACAAGGCATCATCATGAGCATGACCATAATCTTCGGAGCGCCTATCTGCACGTGCTTGCGGACGCCCTGACCAGCGTGCTGGCTATCGTCGCGCTCCTGTGCGCGAAATATTCCGGGCTGGTCTGGATGGACCCGCTGATGGGCATTATCGGAGGTCTTCTGGTCTTTCGCTGGTCAATAGGGCTTTCGAGAACGACCAGCCGTATCCTGCTGGATGAGACCGGGCCGGAAGAGATCCAAAGGGCGATAAAGCAGAGCATTGAAAAGGACGGGGACAGCAAAGTGACAGATCTCCATCTCTGGTCAGTGGGCGCCGGGGTATACAGTGTGATCGTTTCCGTGGTCGCCTGCCGTCCGCTTGAGGCGTCTGAGTATAAGAAGAGGCTTCCCGCCGGACTCGGTCTTGTCCATATAACTGTCGAGACTTCAGCCTGCGGTAAGGAGCATGTCTAGTATGCCGATAAAAGCTTTTATCCGGACATATGGCTGTCAGATGAACGAGCGGGACTCGGAGGTCGTCGCGGGGCTGCTGCGTTCCGAGGGGTTCGAGTTGGCCGAGAGGCCCGAAGACGCCGACGTGGTCATCTTCAACACCTGCTCGGTCAGACAGCACGCCGAGGACAAGGTCTGGTCCGAGGCCGGCAAGATCGCCAAGGCCGCAAAGAAGAGACCGCAGGGGAAACAGCCGCTTGTCGGGATAATCGGCTGTATGGCCCAGAACTACAAGGAGGCGGTGTTCGATCGGTCGCCCGCGGTGAATTTCGTGGTCGGGCCCTCAGACATCGCCCAGATCCCGGGGATCATAAAGACGCTGTGCGCCCAGCGCGGACCCAACGAACGCAAGATCTGGGAGACCGATTCCGAATGCCGGCCGGAGGAGATATACCACACCG
>JBLMZF010000086.1:0-5130 GCA_050258655.1 Deltaproteobacteria bacterium
TCCCAGGTCCTGCTCAAGGCCTACCACTTCTGCGTGCTCGAGAACGACGGCACGTCGCTCACCTTCAAAGTCCTCGACCCCGATCTGCGCCTCCTGGACACGGTCACCATCACCCATGGAAAAACGTCGGTAAAATAAGGCGCCGGGTACGTGTAAAGCCGTTCCTGCCGTGCTTTAATAAGGTATGGCGTTACTGCAGACCAAACCGCAACCCCCCGTCTTCCGAGCCGAATATAACGACAGGAACTTCCGCCGGAGAGAGAGGATAATAGAACTCACCATCTTTCTTTTCCTCATCGCTCCCTCGATGGCGTTCTCATTCTTCCTCAGCTCCGCCGACGCCAACGTCAGCTTTACGCTCACCGCTGTATCCAGTATACTCAGGGACCTTGCGCTTGTCGGCCTGGTCATCTTCTTCCTGTGGCGCAACGGCGAGCCGCTTTCGCTGATCGGCTGGGACCTGCGCAACGCCGGCACTGAGTTCGCGGTCGGTCTGGGGCTTTTCATCCCGTTCTTCGTCGCCATCGGCCTGATCCAGACCCTGCTGCAGTCTCTCGGCCTGACCGTGCCCCAGAGCACGCCTCAGCAGTTGACCATAAGCGGCGCCAGTCAGGTGCTGCTTGCCGTGGCGCTTGTCACTGTCGTCGCCATCTCCGAGGAGACCATTTTCCGCGGGTATCTTATCCAGCGCTTCAGCGCCCTGATGCAGAACTGCTGGGCGGCGATACTCGTCTCGTCGCTGATATTCTGCCTGGGCCACGGATATGAGGGATCGGCGGGGGTGGTCACTGTTTTCCTTGTCGGCGCCTTTTTCGGCTGGGTCTATAACTGGCGCAAAAGCCTCATAGCTCCCATGGTGATGCATTTCCTGCTCGACTTCGTCTCCATCGTTCTCCTGCCTTTCGTCGCTTCCCGCTAACAACTTATTCAATATCTAATATTTAAAAGCAGGAAGGGTGTCCCTTTTGGGAACGTCCCCGTTTTTTGCTTGACTATTTGATTAATCTGCTTTATCATACAAATCATACATTGCGTTAAAAAGCGAAGAAATCAGTAAACTTCCAATGCTTCTGAATCGTCATATATACAGAGAGGTGCTTATGAGCATGCAGTCGTTCTTCAAAGGGAAGGCATACGGTGCGGTCACCGTAGGGGAGAGGGGTCAGCTGGTCATCCCCGCGGAGCTGCGCAAAGAGTTGAGCATAAAGCCCGGCGATCAGCTGATGGTCTTCTGCAAGCTGGACAAGAAGGTGATCAGCATGATGCCTTCGAAGGATTTCAGCGAGTTCCTCGAGCAGGCCGCCGAGGTCATCGCCAAACTGGAAAAGAATTTAAAGAAAGAAGAATAATCGATGCCCGGATTTTTCCGTTTCATAACCGCGCTTATCTGCGCGGGAGTAGCGCTCGTGCCGCTTAAGGTCCGCGCCGAAGACGCGCAGCAGCCTCGACAGTCGTCTGTCCAGGCTCCCGCCAAGGTCCCAGAGACTGTACAGCAGGCCGTAAAAATCCCGGAAGCTGTCAACGGTCCTGAGACCTTGACCTGGGCAGAATGCGTCCGCGAGGCGGCAAAAAACCATCCCGACCTTATCGCCGCACAGCAGGTAGTAATGGAGAACGAGGCGGGCAAGCGCATTTCAGCCAGCGGCGAATACCCGCAGATAAACGGCTCTGCCAGCGCCAGCACCTCGAAGACCTCCGGCGAGCAGTCCACCGACAGCTATTCAGCCGGGGTTACCGGCAGCCAGCTGATCTTCGACGGCAAGAAGACGATCAACAACGTCAAGGCTTCCCAGGAGAACATCAACGCCTCAAAACAGAGTTTCCAGTTCACCTCCGCCGACGTGCGCCAGCGCCTGCGCACCGCGTACGTCAATCTCCTTAAAGCCCAGGAGCAGATAACCATCTCCCGGCAGATCTACGATATCCGTCGGGGGAACCTCGAGCTTATCACCCTGCGGTATCAGTCCGGCCTTGAGCATAAAGGCGCGTTGATGACCGCCCAGGCCAACCTCTCAGAAGCGCAGTACGGCATAACGCAGGCCGAACGCGACCTGGAGGTGGCCCAGAAGGACCTGGCCAAGGAAATGGGCAGGGAGAAATGGACCGCGTTGTGCGTGCAGGGTGAGTTTGTCGTCAGAGACGATGGCAAGGGCGAGATAGATCTGACGGCCATCGCGCAGAAGAACCCGCAGGTATTGCGGGCAGCGGCGCAGAAGAACGCCGCCAATTTCAACCTGCGCTCGACCTACGGCAATTACGCGCCCAAGGTCACCGTTTCGGGCAGCGCTCAGGAGACCGGCGCGGACATGCCGCCGGATAAGGGCGGGGTTTCAGCCGGCGTCGCCGTGACCATGCCGATATTCGAGGGTGGATTGCGCAAGGCGCAGGTAGACCAGGCCAAGGCCACGCTCGACCAGCTTGAGGCCGCCCAGCGCTCGACCCGCGACACCGTCCTGCTCACCCTTCAACAGACGCGCGCCGCGCTGCAGGACGCCGTCGACAACGTCGACGTGCAGAATAAATTCCTTCAGGCGACCGAAGAACGCTCAAAGATCGCCCAGGCGCAGTATTCCATCGGCACCATCACCTTCGATTCCTGGACGATTATCGAAGATAACCTTGTTACCGCCAAGCGCACGTATTTAACCGCCCAGGCCAATGCCCTGCTTGCTGAGGCGAATTGGGTCCAGGCGAAAGGAGAGACGCTCGAATATGAAAATCAATAAGAAGCTCATCATAGGCATCGTCATCGCCTTCCTCGTCGGGGCCGGCTTCAAGCTCGTTTCCGGCATGATGCCGAAGAAGGATTCCAACGAGGTGGTCAGGGAGATCAGCCCGAAGGTCGGGGCCATCCGCATCATTATTTCCTCGACCGGGACTGTCCTGCCCAAGAACCGTCTCCAGGTCAAGCCGCCGGTCAACGGACGCATCGATTCCATCCTGGTCAAGGAGGGCGATAAGGTCAAGAAGGGACAGACCATCGGCTGGCTCAGTTCCACCGAACGGGCGGCGCTGCTTGACGCGGCGCAGGGCCAGGGTGAGGAACAGCTCAAGTACTGGCAGCAGGTCTACAAGCCGATCGCGCTGGTCGCGCCCATCGACGGCGAGGTCATTGTCGCGACGATGCAGCCCGGCCAGGCCGTCACCACCGCCGACGCGGCGCTGGTGCTTTCCGACCAGCTGATCGTCAGGGCCCAGGTCGATGAGACCGATATCGGCAAGATCAGGGAAGGGCAGCAGGCGTCAGTGAGCCTGGATGCCTATGCCGACCAGAAGATACCGGCGACGGTGGACCACATCTACCACGAATCCCAGACGGTCAACAACGTCACTATCTACAACGTCGACCTCGTCCCGCAGACAGTCCCGGATTTCTTCCGTTCCGGGATGAACGCCAACTGCGAGTTCGTGCAGAAGGGCAAGGAGGACGCCCTCCTGATACCGCTCGATGCGGTGCAGAAGAGCAAGGACGGCAACTACGTGCTGGTCAAAGGGGAGGGCAGGGAGCCCGAGAAACGCCCGGTGACCCTTGGCCTGTCCGACGATAAGAACGTCGAGATCACTCAGGGGCTGAGCGAGGACGACACCGTTGTCGTCAAATCCAAGAAATATACCGCCCCGAAGAGCGGCTCCGGCGGCAGCAGCAACCCGTTCATGCCTAACCGTCCGCGCGGCACCGGCGGAGGCAGAGCGCACTAATAAATAGGGACAGATACCATTTTTCAACGCCTCGTTGAAAAATAGGGACAGATACCATTTATTTTCTATGATCGAAATAAAGAATATCCAAAAAACCTATACGATGGGCTCGGTCGAGGTCAAGGCGCTTGACGGCGTCTCCCTCAAGGTCGAGGCGGGCGAGTTTATCGCCATCGTGGGGCCTTCCGGTTCGGGAAAGTCCACGATGATGCACATACTCGGCTTGCTTGACCGCGCCGACGCCGGCACCTACAGCCTCAGGCACAAGGAAGTCACCGGACTGTCCGACGACGAACTGGCCTCCGTGCGCAACGGCCAGATCGGCTTCGTCTTCCAACAGTTCCATCTCCTGCCGCGCATGTCCGCGCTGGAGAACGTCGAGCTTCCGCTGATCTACGCCGGCAAACGCCACCTGGTCGAGAAGGCCCGCCACGAGCTGGAGGAGGTAGGTCTGGGACAGCGCATGCGCCATAGGCCCAGCGAGATGTCCGGCGGCCAGCAGCAGCGCGTCGCGATCGCGCGCGCCCTGGTCAACGACCCGCCGATCATCATGGCTGACGAACCCACCGGCAACCTCGACTCCAAGAGCAAGAACGAGATCATGAACATCCTCGAGGGGCTCAACGCCAGGGGCAAGACCGTCATCATCGTCACCCATGAGAAGGAGATCGCCGACCGCTGCCGCAGGATCATCACCATGCGCGACGGCAAGATCATCTCCGACGAACGCCTCAACAAAGTAAAACAGCCTGCGGCCGTCCCCGTCAAGAACGGTAACGGCAATGGCGGCGCCGTCGTCGAACAGCTCGCCAAAACCCCCAAGAAGGTCACCGGCGGGATGAAATTCCTCGATTACGTCCGCGAGGCGACGTTCTCGATGATCTCGCACAAGATGCGCGCCATCCTTTCCATATTAGGTATCCTCATCGGCGTCGCCGCGGTCATCGCGATGCTCGCGCTGGGCACCGGCGCCAAGATGTCCATCGAAAAGCAGCTTTCGTCGCTGGGTTCCAACCTGCTGATGATCATGCCCGGCTCGCCCAAGTCGGGGCCGGTCGCCATGGAAGCGGGCACGGTCACGCGTTTTACGTTCAGCGACCTGAACGCGATCACCGCCCTTGAATCTGTCAGCCGCGGATACGGCTCGGTGCAGGGCAGGGGCCAGATGGTCTACGGCGCCAAGAACTGGAACACCCAGGTGCAGGGCGTGGGCGTTGATTTCGCCGAGATGCGCGCTTCGGTGCCTGAGACCGGACGTTTCTTCACCGAGGCCGAGTTCCGCGGCCGCGAGAAGGTCATCGTCCTGGGCGCTACCGTCGCGCGCGAACTGTTCGGCGACTCTAACCCCGTCGGTGAGACGGTCAAGCTCAACCTGAATAACTTCAAGGTCGTCGGCGTCCTGCCAACCAAAGGCGCAAGCGGCTGGCATGA
>JBLMZF010000087.1:0-7337 GCA_050258655.1 Deltaproteobacteria bacterium
GCATGAAGGCGGGTGAGATCTGTGTCCTGCGCATACGCATGCCGCTTTTGCCGCAGTCTTTCCTCGAGCTCCGCGGCAGGGTGATCGACTCCGTCGCATCACGCGCCATATTCCTGACACGGCTTGAATTCATTGACCCGAACGAAGAGCAGAAACAGTTCCTCAGGGAATATATCGCCTGGGCTCTCGTGAACGAAAGGGGTAGGAAATGAATCATGAGGGGACCGAAAGACGCAGGCATCCTCGGATAACCGGACGCTTCATCGTCTCCTACAGGATCCTCGACGAGAACAACACCGACGTCACCCAGTCCAAGAACATCTCGGCCGGGGGAATGCTTCTGACCACCAACCGCCAGTTCGCCAGGAACACCCATCTGGCGGTAGAGATACGCCTGCCTTTCGAACGCAACCCGATCATGCTCATCGGCAAGGTGATAGACTCCTGTGAGATCACCAAGGACCTTATCTACGATACCCGGCTGGAATTCCTCGCTGTGGACGAGAACCACAGGGGGATACTCAACAGGACAGTCGGATACTACCTGAAGAAGACGCCATCATGAAGAAGATCACCGTAGGTATCATCGGTTTCGGCACCGTGGGCGCCGGAGTGGTCAAGATCCTCAAGGACCGGAGACGGTTCCTGGCGGACAAGACCGGCACCGAGATCGCCGTCAAGAGGATCGCGGACAAGGACACGGCCACCAAGCGCAAAGGGGTTACCCTTGAGAAGGGCATGCTGACCTCCGACGCCGGAGAGATCCTCAACGACCCCCAGATAGATATCGTCGTCGAGCTGATCGGCGGCATCCATCCGGCCAAGGAATTCATCATGCAGGCGCTCAAGAACGGCAAGAACGTCGTGACCGCCAACAAGGCGCTCCTGGCGGAACACGGCAGGGAGCTGTTCGCCCTCGCGCGCGACTGCGGCAAGAGCATACATTTCGAGGCGTCCGTCGGCGCAGGCATCCCGATCATCAAATCCCTGCGCGAAGGGCTGGTCGCCAACGAGTTCAAGAGCATCTACGGGATCCTCAACGGGACCTCCAACTTCGTCCTCTCGCAGATGTCGTCCGAGAACTGCACGTTCGAGCAGGCGCTCAAGGAAGCCAAGGCGCGCGGTTTCGCGGAAGCTGACCCGACGCTCGACATCGAAGGTTTCGATTCCGCACACAAGCTGGTCATACTGACCTATCTGTGCTGGGGCAAACTGGTGGACATGAAGGACGTGTTCACCGAGGGCATAACCCGGGTATCCCTTTCGGACATCAATTACGCCCGCGAGCTCGGGTTCGAGATCAAGCTCCTGGCGATAGGCCAGAAGGAAGGCGACAGCCTCGAGGTGCGCGTGCATCCCACGCTGATACCCGAATCGCATCCCCTGGCCGCGGTCAGCGGCGTCAACAACGCCATCTACGTTGCGGCAGACCTGGCCGGCGACCTGCTTTTCTACGGTCCCGGCGCTGGACAGCTCTGCGCGGCTTCAGGCGTCGTATCCGACCTGGTCGACCTGACCCAGGCGATAAAAGCGGGCCTGTTCAGACCCACGCTCAACATCATCGAGGACAAAACGATCACCAAACTGCGCAGGATAGACGAGACCGACAACAGGTATTATGTGCGGCTCATGGCGCTCGACAAACCGGGCGTCCTGGCCAAGATCGCGGGCGTCCTGGCCAAGTTGGGCATCAGCATCGCTTCCGTGACACAGAAAGAACGCGGAAAAGGACAGTACGTCCCGATCGTCATGGTCGTCCATGAAGCCAGGGAAAAGAACCTCAGGACAGCGCTTGAGATCATCAATAAAATGGAAATCGTCAGCGAGCGATCGGTGGCGATACGCATAGAGGAACTTTGATGTATCGGGGACTCATCCACAAATACCGCGCATTCCTTCCCGTAACCGACAAGACACCGATAATCACGCTCAACGAAGGGAACACCCCGCTGGTCTACTCGAACTGGCTGAGCGGCATGCTCGGGAAAGGATTCGAGGTCTACCTTAAGTACGAGGGGTTGAACCCTACCGGGTCTTTCAAGGACCGCGGCATGACCATGGCCATCTCCAAGGCCTGCGAAGCCGGCTCTAAAGCGGTCATGTGCGCTTCGACGGGGAACACCTCGGCCTCGGCCGCGGCTTACGCCGCGCGGGCCGGCCTTAAGTGCGTCGTGCTCATACCCGGCGGCCACATCGCTTTAGGCAAACTGAGCCAGGCGATGATCCACGGGGCCAGGGTCCTGGCCGTCAAAGGGAATTTCGACGATGCCCTCGAGCTGGTCAAGGAAATAACGGCAAAGTACCCGATAACACTGGTCAACTCCCTGAACCCGTTCCGTATCGAAGGGCAGAAGACGGGAAGCTTCGAGATCTGCGATTCGCTGGGCGAGGCCCCGGACTTCCATATCATCCCCGTCGGCAACGCGGGCAACATCACCGCTTACTGGGCGGGGTACAAGGCCTACCGTGCCGCGGGCAGGATAAAGACACTGCCGAAGATGCTCGGCTTCCAGGCTGCGGGCGCGTGTCCCATCGTCAGAGGTAAACCGGTCAAGAACCCGGAGACCATCGCTACCGCGATCAGGATCGGCAATCCGGCAAGCTGGAAACAGGCCGAAGCCGCGCGCGACGAATCGGGCGGGCTGATCGACAAGGTCACCGATGCCCAGATACTCGACGCGTACAAGCAGCTCGCGGCGAAAGACGGCGTTTTCTGCGAACCGGCATCAGCCGCGCCCGTCGCCGGGCTGGTCAAGCTCGCGAAGGCGGGATATTTCAAGAAACCGGCGCGCATGGTATGCATCCTCACCGGACACGGTCTCAAGGACCCTGACCGGGCGATCGGATCGGTGAAAAAACCGGTGGAAGTAAAACCCGATCTTAAGACGATCCTTAAACTGATCGGCTATTAACATGTCGCTGAAGAACAGACGCATCCTGATCACGGCGGGGCCCACGTGGGTGGCGATTGACAGCGTCCGCGTTATCAGCAATACGGCTTCCGGCGAGACAGGGACATTGCTCGCGCAGGCTCTGGCGAAAGAAGGAGCGCAGGTTACGCTCCTGATGGGACCCTGCGGGACCAGAAAAGAGAACAAGAAGGTCCGGATCATAGATTTCAGGTTCTTTGAAGAGCTCGAACGGCTCCTGGAGAAGGAGCTTTCGGGCGGACGGTACGACGCGGTGGTGCATTCGGCCGCGGTATCGGATTTCAGGCCGGTCCGGGGTTTCAAGGGCAAGATCGATTCCGGCAAAAGCCTGACGCTGAAGCTTACACGGACGCCCAAGCTGATCGAGCTGATCAGGAAAAAGACTCCCGGCGCATTGCTTGTCGGTTTCAAGTTCGAGCCCGAGTCTTCGCCCAAAACCCTGATCGAAGAAGCGAGGAAACTGGGCAAACAGAGCAAGTGCAACCTGGTCGTCGCCAACACGGTGCACAAAGGCTCTTATCGCGCTCTGATCGTCGCACCCGAAGGCATGATCCCCGAGGCCGGGACAAAAGAAGAATTAGTCGATCTTTTAGTGATGTATCTGGACGCATATTTCAGCAGGAAACCGCATTCCGCAACCTGCTCTTGTTGTAAAGGAAGATAACTTATGAAATATATTGTGCTGGTAGCTGACGGTATGGCGGATTACCCGGTCGCGGAACTCAACGACCGGACGCCGCTGGAGGTCGCCCATGTGCCGAACCTTGATTTCATCGCGCGCAACGGCAGGCTGGGCAGGGTAAAGACTATTCCCGAGGGAATGACCCCGGCTTCGGACGTCGCCAACATGAGCATCATGGGCTATGACCCGGCTAAGTTCTACACCGGCAGGGGTCCGCTGGAAGCGGTAAACCTCGGCATAGAGCTCGGTGACAACGACACCGCTTTCCGCTGCAACCTTGTGACCGTCTCTGACACGAAGATGATCGATTACAGCGCCGGCCATATCAGCAGCAAGGAAGCCCGTAAGATCATCGAGGCGGTCAACAAGAAGCTCGGCGGCGCGAAATTCAGCTTCCATCCGGGCACCAGCTACCGTCATATCATGGTCGCTAAGGAAGCCGGAGCAAAATATGACTGCCTCCAGACCACGCCGCCGCACGACATAACCGGCAAGGAATTCGCAAAGAGCTTCCCGAAAGGCAAGAACGCGGAGGAGATCGTCGCTTTGATGCAGGCGTCGCGCAAGGTGCTTGAGGAGAGCGAGATAAACAACGTAAGGATCGACCTCAAGGAAAACCCCGCGAACATGATCTGGCTCTGGGGCCAGGGGAGGAAGCCGGCGCTGCCGAAGTTCACCGAGAAATACGAGCTGACCGGGAGCGTCATCTCCGCCGTCGATCTGATCAAAGGCCTGGGCTCGCTGGCGGGCCTTGAGGTCATCAACGTCCCCGGCGCAACCGGTTATTACGACACCGACTACGAAGGCAAGGCCAAGGCCGCGCTGCGGTCGCTGGAGAAGAACGATTTCGTGTTCGTCCACGTCGAGGCCCCGGACGAAGCGGGCCACAACGGGGACCTCAGAGAGAAGATCACCGCCATAGAGCGTTTCGACAAGCTCGTGGTAGGCACGATGATGGAGGCGCTGAAGAAAAAGAAGAACTTCCGCATCCTCGTCCTGCCGGACCATGCCACCCCGGTATCGCTGCGCACGCACACCGCCGACGTGATCCTGTTCGGGCTGTTCGGCGAAGACATCCCGGGGAGGGGATTCCTGAAGTACAGCGAGAAAGAAGCGGAAAAGTCCGACCTGTATCTCGAGCGTGGGTATGAGCTGATGGACCTGCTGATACGGAGGGTAGGCGCATGACGAACACAACGTTCCTGTTGTACATCCTGCTGGTGCTGCTTTCGCTTTTGCTGCTTATGGAAGGTTACAGCCTGCTGCGCCTGCGCGAGGCTTCGATGAAGAAGCGCCGCAAGTATCTGCGCGTCAAGGTGCCCAACGACAAGGCGATCACCTGCCGCGTGGTCGAACCGCTCAAGGAAGCGGGAGCGAAGGAGTTTTTGGTCGACGACATCACCATGGCCGGCATCTGCTTCTACGCGGACCACAAACTGGACAAACAGATCGTTAAACTCAACATAAAATTCCCGTTCATGACCTTCAAGGACGCGGCGACCGTGTGGGGAAAGGTCGTCTACAGCAACCGCTGCTCGAACGAAGACCGCTTCCGGACAGGGATATCGTACATGAGGAGGTTCGCGAAATAAGAACATGAAAAAGCTTATCGTCCAGAAATTCGGAGGTTCTTCCGTCGCCAACGTCGAACGTATCCAGGCAGTGGCAAAACGGGTGACGGAATACAAGAAGAAGGGGTTCAACCTCGTCGTTGTGGTCTCAGCCATGGCCGATACCACCGATGATTTCATCGCCCTGGCGGACAAGATCAACCCGAACGCGTCGGAGCGCGAGATGGACATGCTCCTGTCGACCGGCGAGCAGATCTCGGTGTCGCTCCTGTCGATGGCGATCCACAAGCTCGGCTTTGACGCGATCTCGCTGACCGGCGCGCAGTGCGGCATCATCACCGACACCAACCACACCAAGGCGCGCATCGTCAAGATCACCGCGGGTCGCATCCGCCAGGAGATCAAAAAAGGCAATATCGTCATCGTCTGCGGGTTCCAGGGGATAACGCCCGATGACAACATCACGACGCTTGGCCGCGGCGGCTCAGACCTTACCGCGGTCGCCCTCGCCAAGGCGCTTAAGGCCGGCGAGTGCGAGATATACACGGACGTCGACGGGATCTACACGACGGACCCGCGCATCGAGCCGAAAGCGAAGAAGCTCGACGCCATCACCTTCGACGAGATGCTCGAGATGGCGTCTCTGGGAGCGCAGGTCATGCAGCCGCGCTCGATTGAAGTGGCCAAGAAGTTCAACGTGCCGATCCACTGCCGCTCCTCGTTCAATTCGAACCCGGGAACAATGATCGTCAAGGAGGTCAAGAGAATGGAAGGTGCCCTGATAACGGGTGTAACGATCAACAAGAACGAATCGAAGATCACTCTGGTCGATGTCCCGGACAAACCGGGCGTCGCCGCGACGTTATTCAACGAACTCGCGAAGGGCGGCGTCAGCGTCGACATGATCGTCCAGAACGTCAGCCACACCCGCAAGACCGATATCTCCTTCACGGTGGGCAAGAACGACGTCGGCAAGACGCTCAAGATCGCCAAGGCGGTCGCCGGCAGGATCGGCGTCAGCGAAGTGCTCGAGGACTCCGATATCGCGCGCGTTTCCATCGTCGGTGTCGGGATGAAGTCGAACCCGGGCGTCGCGGGCATGCTGTTCGAGACCCTGGCAGACAACAACATCAACATCGAGATGATCTCGACCTCGGACATCAGCATCTCCTGTATCATCAAGAAGAAGGCCGCCGACATGGCGGTCAAGACGATCCATTCCAAGTTCAATTTAGGGTAACAGGAGCGTCATGAACAAGGTATTGATTTTCGACACAACACTGCGCGACGGGTCCCAGGGGGAAGGCATCAACTACTCCCTGATGGACAAGGTGCGCATCGCCGAGAAGCTCGACGAGCTCGGCGTGCATTACATCGAAGGCGGCTGGCCCGGGTCCAACCCCAAGGACGGGCTCTTTTTCGCCAGGATGGCGCGGCGCAGGTTCAAGAACGCACAGATCACCGCTTTCGGCTCAACACGGCGTTCCGGCATCTCCGCGGCCAGGGACAGGAACCTGCGCGCGATCGTTGCCTCCGGGGTCAAGACCGCGGCGATCTTCGGCAAAACCTGGCTCCTGCACGTGAAGAACGTGCTGCACAGCACTCCCGAAGAGAACCTCGCGATGATCCGTGACAGTGTCGGTTTCCTGGTGAAGAAGGGGCTTACCGTCTTCTATGACGCCGAGCACTTCTTCGACGGGTACAGGGACGAACCGGCATACGCCGTCCGCTGCCTGAAGGCGGCGGAGGAGGCAGGCGCGTCGTTCCTGGTGCTCTGCGACACCAACGGCGGCATGCTGCCTTCACAGGTCAGCGCGATCGTCTCAGAAGTGAGGAAGCACGTCCGTACGCCGCTGGGCATCCATTGCCACAACGACAGCGCCACCGCCGTCGCCAACAGCATCGCCGCGGTAGAAGCCGGCTGCACCATGGTGCAGGGCACCATCAACGGCTACGGCGAACGCTGCGGCAACGCCAACCTGTGTTCGATCATCCCGAACCTGGAACTGAAACTGGGGATGAAGGTTCTTCCCAATGGCAGCCTGAACAAGCTGTACGACCTGGCGCATTACGTCTCGGAAGTCGCCAACCTCTCCCCGGACGAACATTTGGCGTACGTCGGCCAGGCCGCGTTCGCGCACAAAGGCGGCATTC
>JBLMZF010000088.1:0-16607 GCA_050258655.1 Deltaproteobacteria bacterium
TCGAGGAACATGCGGATTTTTTCGGGAGCTCCGCCTCCTATAGAGATCGCGGTGGTGTCATACCCGTCGAAATACGCTTCTTTCACCAGAGTGGCCGTCCCCTTGGGCTGGTCAGCGACGAATTGGATAGGACCGGGGAGCAGGAAACGTCCTCCGCCCTGGACCATGACATCGGTCCGCGTGTTATAGGCGGCCGTAAGCGCGGCGTCGGCAAGCTGGGTATCGCTGGCCGGCACGCTGATAGCGAAAAAGTCGGTCCCTTTGCCGCCATTGGTCGTCTTGATGAGCTTGCTCAGGATCCTCTGAACAATGCTCTTCGGGAAGACGATCTCACGTATCTCGAAATACTTGTAGTATCCCGCCAACTCATATTGTGAAATGTGGCCATTGTAATACTGCTGGTAGTATAGGTGGCCGTCCCTGGTCTTCTGCGCTTTGTATCCATACTGATCCTGCTTTTTGCTGTCG
Source organism: Deltaproteobacteria bacterium (assembly GCA_050258655.1). GTDB lineage: Bacteria > Omnitrophota > Gorgyraeia > Gygaellales > Profunditerraquicolaceae > JBLMZF01. The sequence continues at coordinate 469 of JBLMZF010000088.1, forward strand.
ATATTCTCGGTGACGAACGCCGGCAGTTTCCAATAAAGGCGGCATTGCGCCATCCGATTCCCGTCCGCATCCTTCTGCAGAACCTCTCCCTGAATATTGTTGATCATCAGGTCATCATCGATCCGTTTTCCCTCAACCTCTCCGCTGGCTCTGCTCACATACGCGTCGTCCATCCGCACTTTCATCCTTCCCGCGGCGGTCACCACTTCGATTGTGGCGTGCTTGAGCGCGGCTTCTGAGATGAACTCGAAGAGCTTCTCGAAATCGAGGTTATCGCACTGTGCGGGAAGGAAACGCACTGCGGAATTATCCTCCTGCATCCCTTCACCGCCGTCAAACCGATAATTCTTCTCTTTCTGCTTACCGAACCAGACCGAACCCAGGGCAGAAGGGATCGAAAAAGCGGTGGAGCTTGCGATCGAGCACAGAAAATAGACGGTAGCCAGGCTCAGTGTATACGCTCCGAACAACGGGGGTATGAACAGCGGCAGGCTCAGGGCCGCGGTGACGAACATCACCCTGAACCCTACTATATATCCCGCGCCCTCTCCCGAAAAAGAGTTCCAGAGAAAATCCGTCGCGAAGATGCCGATAAGGCCTCCGGCCCCCAGAGAAAGCATGGCTATCCCGGAGATCGGCGCGCTGATGATCCCGAAAATACCGAGCAGCCCGGCGACGGCAAGACCGCCTGTGGTGATGATCGTCCCTGCCTTGATCACGTTGCCGATCGTCAGCCCCCCGTCCTTCTGCGCAGGTTTGAGCCCATTCCACATCCGCGAGATGGTCGTGGTCACGGGCGAGCCCATTACCATGTTGACGAAAGACGTGATCATCGAAGCGGTGGCGGCAACGCCCCAGAAAAGCATGGACATCCCGAGGACATTGGTCCCTGCCAGGGCGCCGACGATGATGCCCGCGGGGACGGCGGGGATGACAGTGATGACCGCGCCGAGCACTGCCAGCATTAAAGTAAGCAGGCCCGATCCCTCTTCGCCACCCCCCATTCTTTCAACCGAGTTCATCATATCACCGACGAGGAAACCGATGACCGCCCCGATGCCCGCGGCAGCCAAAAACGGCGTCAGGGGGATGATCGCGGCGGAAGCGGGGACCACACCGATCGCAGCAAGGGCCGCGTAAACAGGAATAGCGGCAGCTGCGGTGAAAAGCGAAGTCTTGACGATATCCAGCGCTCCGATACGCGGAGCGGGCATCTTGAGGACCGGAGCGTTTCTCGGAGTCCAGTCCATTCGGGCGCCGCCGTCCTTAAGCACCCCATCGTTCAATTTAATCCCGTACACGTTCCTTCCGTTCACCTTGCGGTTCGTCAGACTTAACCGGCTTACCATCGCGTCTTCGAACGCCTTATCGGAGTTCGTGATGCCTGCGGCTTTTTCAGCACCTTTCACAAATCCCCGGATCTCGGCCTCCGACATCTCCTTCCAACTGAAATACGGGTCGACCAGTGAATCTTCGGAATACCAGGAATCCGCGCGGTGACCAAGCAATTTGATAAAGATCTCTTCTTTCTGTTTCGCGTCGGAAGCGTTCTTGTATTCCCTGATCAACGCCTTCTCGGCCTTCTGCGCGGCCCGTTGCGCGGACCATGCTGCGAACGCCGGGCGAATATTTTCGATAGGAGAATGGGCGATGATGTTGACGGAAAGGAAGAAGGAGACCATCATAACAGTGGCCGTGGCAAAGAAACCGGTCGACAGGCCGAGGGCGATAATGCCGGCAAAGGAGCCGACACCCCAGACCCCAATGGTCGCCCAATTGACCGCTTCCATCGTTATCTCATCTGGCACGAATCCGCGGTCTTTTCCCGCGTAATACCCTGTTCCGGATCTGATAAGACCGCCCACTATCGCGCCTATGGCAAGCACCGGCGCCCAGAATATCGCTGTCGATACCAGGAACGCGGGCACGAACGGCAGGATAGGGATGATCGCCAAGACGGTGCCCAGGATAGAAGCTCCCAGCATTACCAGTACCACCGCGGCCACAGGAGCCAGCGCTGATTCAGGTATCTCGATCTTCCCCCCGTCACGCATGGTTGCGCCCGGACCAAGACGAAGGTCGATGTTCTTGCTCGCCGCCGCGCTCAACAGGATCGATGCTGCCAGAGTTCCCAGAGAAAGTATTGCGACACCTGCGACGGCGGGATTAAGCATGCCAAGCGCGGCCAGGAAGCCTGCCGCTCCTGTCCCGATACCGGCAAGCACTGCCGATGACAGAGTGTGCCTGCGTTGTAAATAAGTCCCTGCCCGGGCTCCGATAAAGCCTGCCAGCGAGATGCCCAGCAGGAACGGAGCGGACGCTGCCAGCGCCGGCAGGAAGAAAGAAGCGATACCGCCTAAAAACATCATGCCGAACACCGCTTCCATGGCGGCGGGAAGACGTGTGGAATGATCGACTCTCTGAAAAACGGCCGATGGCGCAACTGAAGACTTCGCCACTCGGACGTTGCCTGCAAGGTCTTCTTCGCGGGCGCCGCCGTCCCTGACAGACTGATCGGCTTCCACGAAAGTCCTGTCCAGGTGCCTGATGCGGATCCCGCCGCCGACCATATCGGCGGCAAGGATGAAGTCGGAAGAATCCTCAAGCGCGAGGACCTCTCTATCCCTCAGCGCACCGCCATCCATCGCAGCGCTCAGCAGCGCGTCCATCTTCAAGCCGCCGCTGAAATAACTGCGGACCGCCGTGCCCGAGGCAGAGGAATGCTGCTCAGTTATTCTGTACTCGCCTTCCCTGAAAGAACGCTGGTATTCCTTATAATACGTATCCTTGTCCCATGCGCGGGTCGATGTCAAACCGGTCAGGTCCTTTGAATCTATGAGCGACTGGTAGGAATTAGCGCTCCCGCGGAATTTCTGCTTGAACCACTGCGCGAAAATAAGCGAATAGTAGGCCTGGCGCAGGGCGGCGTATCTTTTGGAGGTGTTGACTTCTTTGGTAAGCCTGGGAATGATCTTGTCACGCAGCAGCTGCGCGGAATATTCGTTGAGCTCCTTAAGCCTGCTGTCCTTGAAATTATAGTCGGGCGAATCCTTCAGGTAATCCTGCTCGAGCATGACCTTGAGCGTCGCCTTATAGATGTAGGCGCCTCTGCCCGCGTCACCAAGGATTATCTCTCCGGGGATGATCCAGGGACGGGTCAGCGTGGGGACCGTCATCTCCTGCGAGCCGAACAATTCCTCGGCTTTCTTGTACAGCTTGTTCCAGTATTCCTTCCCCTCTCTCGTGCGCGGCGAGGTCATCTTCGCCGTGTCCTTTTTGAGCTGCAGGTCGGTCTCAAGGAATATTCTGCCGAGGTCGGTCTTGGCAAGCTCCCGGTCGATCATCTCTTCCGGCTTGTCGGGACGCATATTTACCCAGAACGCCGAATCAGGGAGGCTCAGGCCGATGAAAAAATGCTTCATCAATTCCTGCGTAGCGCCCTCTATTTTCCTCGGGTCGGCGAAATTGCCTTTATCAAGCAGGAGGCGTATCCGGTTCTGGCCTTCATAGGACAGGAACCTCAGGTGGAGCGGACGATACCCGCCCTGGGCGGAGAACGACGGGATCATGTTCGAGATGTCGACCTGTCCGGCAACCTGAGCGAGACATTGCTCTGCAACCAGGCAGAAGCTGACCAGGAGCGCAATGACCCTCATGAACATATTGTGACCTCCCTAAAAGGAAAAGCTTTTTAAAATGGCAGGAAATAAGAAACAACCCCGTATGATAAGTTTGTTCCATAAATATAGTGTTTTCAAGCATTCCCGAGAAAGTTTTGAAACCGCTTTCAATCTGGAAAAATTTTTTCGGGGAGCCGGAATTTGTTTTGTTGGGGTTTTAGGCTGGTTTTCTTGGCTGATAAACCAGGTTTCCGGGCTCCCCGAAGATCACGATCAGGCCGGCGTTTCCAGCGATATCAGCAGGTCCCTGAGCTTACCGTCAGTCGTTTCGGCCCTTTCTTCCTCTATCCTTAATATGCCCGCTATGCAGGCGATGACAGGGCTGCCATAGCTTTCGACCGCTCCCTGCACTCTGCAGGCGGCAACGAACTCACTCAATCTCTGGCAGGAAGGTCGCAATCCTCTCGATGTCATCCTTTCGATCGCCCCCCATTCTTTCGTCAGGTCGAGCGATGCCGCCGCTCTCCTTGCTTCCTCAGTAAGGACGGACTGCGCGACCGTCTGAGCCCTGACCGGCAGCCCGCGGAAATCGATACCACCCTTGCCCTCATCGCCGCCGTCAGCGCGCTGCTCCTTACCGTTGCCCGTCTGAAGCTCCTTCTTGATACCATCGATGGCCCGAGCGACCCCATTGAACTCGCCTTTGTGGGATCCGGTCAAAGCCATTTCGGCCGCTCCCAGGATCATCTGAGCGTCGTTTGCCAGGTCGTGGCGCAGCCTTTCAAGCTTTATCGAGCTGGTAAGCGCCTTCGAAGCGGTCGCGTCCGCAGGCAGGGTTATAGCGAAAGTGCTCCCTGCGCCTACCGCGGTCTGTTCGAGTCTGATGTCCGCGCCGGGGATATAACCGAGGAATTGCTTCACTCCCGGCAGCCCTTTCCCGGTCGAGTTGCCTCCTCGTCTGACGATCTCCGGGTCCGCCCCCCTCGTGCCGTCGAACAGGTTGGAAGGATCGGCTATGCCGCGGCCGTTGTCTATCACCGCGATGCGGATAGTCCCCCCGCTCTCAGTTACGTCAAGGACCACCGTCCTGATCGACTTTTCCGCATCGTAGTTCTTGATAGCGTTCATCAGAAGATTGCAGATAGCGTCTTCCAGAATATCCTGTGTAGCGCGGTCTTTGGTGATCGTCAGGCCGTCCTGAAGACGAAGGGACACTTCTACTTTATCTTTGCGCCCCATCGCCTGGCGTTCCGATACCAGCGTCTGCAGCAATTCTTCCGAAGGGAGAGGTTCGAACCACCTGTTCATCCGCGCCTCGAGCTTTTCGCAGCTGTTGATCGCCACCAGGAACATATCATCAGCTTCTCCGGATATCTTGAATTCCTGCAATCGCCGTCTGAGTTCTCTGACAAGCTCGAGCGCATTATTGACTTTCTGGTCCGCGGCCGCGCTGTCGAACATTTCGCTCTGCCCGCCGCCGTCGGCTATCGTTTCGGAAGCCAGCTCGCCTCCGTCACGCTGAACGCTCTTGCGACCGGCAAGTGAGATGATAAGATCAGTCGTGTTCGACTTGAAAAGGGCTTCTTTTTGCCGCCGCGCAAGCTGCGTCCATTCGTCCAGCCTTGCGTACCATGCCAGGTGGCTCCCTCCCATCAAGAAGTATTCGGCTATATCCCTGGACCGCGCTGTAAGATCCTGCCATGTCTGCGAGCCTGTCTTGTCTTCCAGCGCCAGCCACTTGCGGATCAATGCCTGCTCGACCGGGTCGAAAGCCCGCGGCCCCACATCGTACCTGTCATGGAGATAAATGCTTGCGCTGCTTATCGCCTCAGAAAGAGACGCGTTACCTGTGACGAAAGCCGGAAAATCCACCCAAAACTTGCCGGACGCGCTTCTCTGAAGGGAACCTTTCAGCAGCGTCTGAAGTGTCTTCAAGTCGCCGGGAGGCATTGAATCGTACAATACGACCGTAACGGCTATCCTGCGTGTCCCCGCTTCCGCCATCAACGGAATACCGTCCTGATCCAGCACTCGCATGCCCCTGTGATTAAGCTCGGAGGCGAGCCAGATCATGAACTCGTCCCGCCCCATAGGCTGAGGCGACCGCTGTCTGGTATTCCACTTGCCGGGCATAAGGTGCAGGACCAGCTGTTTTTCATCGCCCGGAAGGGAATTACGGTTCCCCTCGTGGGAGAACACGTCGGCCAGCGTATCCATTTCCTTTAGGAACAGGTCCACATCCTGGAAATATCCCCAGGTCCAGATCGCTTTTTCCCAACCCTGCGGCACGTTGTCGATGCGTTTCTGACCCATTACTTTCTGGGCCCATTTGATCCTTTCATCGACGATCTGTTCGGAGGCCATCGAATCTTTACTGCGGCTCAAGGCATCGCGTTCGTAATCGCCGACAAAGGTTCCTTCCGGATGGGCCGGGTCGTTGGACCTATCGCCTTTTAAACTTCTCTCAGGCTGCGTATCGAAGACTTCCCACAGCACGCCCAGGTCAAAGACATTGTCCTGCCCGCGGTCGAGGCCCCGGATCCAGCCCGTATCCATCGTGACATGGACATTTGCTTCCGCCTGGGCAAGCTCAGCTGCCACGTGCAGCCTGATCCGTCCTTGAAGACCCGCTGTAAGCAGTTCTTCAAACCCTTCGGAACTTTCCTGCATGTATACATCGATCACTGCGCCGGGGTCGGCAACAGCCAGACTGCGCGCAAGAGAAAGTGTCGTCCCGGTAACGCCTCCGCCGGGGTGGCCCGATGACTGATAAAGGGCGATCGTCTTAGGCATGCCGATCCGGCTTTTCGCCGCTTTCGCCAGAGCAGCCGCAGCTTCGCGGATCAATTCAGGAGATTCCATCAGGCGCTGTCTGCTCTGTTTCCTCTTATCCAGCGCCGCATTGATATCGGCAACCGCCTTTTGGACGTCCGCCTTCCTCGCGGTTTCCTTTTCACCGAGAGTATTCAGGTCTTTGATATAAAGATCCGTGAAACCCGGGACCGAACCGATGTGCAGTTCCGGAAATCTGTCCGCGACCTCTTTAAGGACCTGTATGCATTGAGCGTCGGCGCGCTTGAATTCGTCCTTGGCCTGTTCAAGGGAAGAAACAGCTCTGCCGGAGAGTTGACGGATCCCTTTGACGATGGAAGCGATCCCGCCGTCCTTTTTCAATTCGAGGATTTTAAATTCTTCCCGCGGGATCTCGGGAAATTTGGTTATCTCGGTACCGGCGAAGCGAAGCAGCCTGTCGCTGAGCCCGGAAAGAGGTCCGGACCCGCGCAGGGCCCATCCCAGGCGGTGCGCCCAGTGCTTGAGAATGCCCTTGACTCCGGGACCGTAGACGATGACCCGGAAACTTTCACCTTTTTCCATCCTGGCTTCAACGAACGCCAGCTTCTGTGTCCCCAATTCCTGCTTGTACTTTTCCAGAAGATCGTCAGCTGCGGATTTTTGTACGTTCGGCAGCTGCAGCTGTTTGGAATAGACGTACTCGTACCGGATCTCCGGCTCACTGAGATACGCGGGTTTATCCTTAAAATAGTAAACGTTCAGGTTTGAGGCCGTTAGCTCTTTAAGCCTCGCCAGCTTCTTTTGATGCTCTTTTTTTGCTTCGTCTGATTTATCGGCCGCCCTAATTAACAGACTTGATTCGTCGCTCTGAAGAATATTTTCTTCAGTCTCATTCCCTTTTGACGCCGCTTGTTTTATCCTGGCGAGATCGGCCGCGCTTATCGACTTGATCCTCTGGACGGCAAATAGTATCCTCAGCCTGTTTATCGCCGAGGCGATCGCGCTTATCGCCCGGCCCATGAAAGAGGGCCGGGGAGCCGCAACGGCCGAGACTCCGGCGACAAAGACCTCCTCGCTGCTGAAATCGATCCCATCTGGCGCCTCGACCGCGCGCCCCATTTTCTTGCCGGCACCCGATATCCGTTCCCTGACATCCTCCATTTGCGCGGAGTTGATCTCGAAAAGCGCATAGGCAAGAATGGTTTCCTCCGCCTGCTCCTGGGCCATCTCGGGGAACAGTATCCTGAACAAAAGGTAATCCGCCACAAGATGGACCGGTTCTCCCAGGAAATAAAGGTTTCCGCCGGAAGATGAGTAAAGGTCGCGGGTAGCGATGTACACCATGTACGTCAGCATCCCTTCGTCAAAACCCGCCATCGCCGCCTGACCGTACAGGTATTTGATGAATTCATCCTCTTCCTTGTGCAGATTGTCCTTGCGTGAAAGCCCTGACAGCTTGAGCAATTCATTTATGTCAGGAAGCTCGAGCCTCGCCGCCCCGCCTTTTCTCTCTCGCATGAATTGCCTGAAGGTCCGGCCGATGAAAGCACGAACAGCCAGATATTTAACGTCATTTGCCTCGAGTGCGCCGCTTACGGAAGCGGCGGTAAGCTGCGACATCTCGTCAAATGTCTCCCGCACGGCCTTCGGCATCGCGTTATTTATCTCCTCGCCCAGCAACCTGTGTATGCGGTGGCCCAGTTCGGCCGCGATCGTGTCCACAAGCGCGTCCGGCCTCTGGAAGTCGCCCGCCAGCACCACTCCTTCTTCTGTGGAATGAGCCTGGATAGCGCTGTTTTTTGTCTCTACTTTTGTAGTGTCGAGGATGCGGCGCACGGATGCGGAACTGAGCCCCATGGAAAGTCCGACGGCGTAAGCAATATCGGCAAAACGGTCCCGCACGAGCTGCTCGGCGGTCAGCTGCGCCTTGCGGCGGTCGTGCAGCTTGCCGTACAGCTCCTGGACGAGTTCGGCCGTCCTCTTCTGAACAGAAAGGTCATCGTTCCCGGAGGTCTCCTTTTTACCGCCCCCGTCGGGGGCGAGTGCGCCGCCGGAGAAAGCGCTGCCGGATCCAGGAACGGCCTCGATCTGACCGTCCTTGCCGGTTATATACGTCACGCCCGCGTTCATGGCGGATTCGGCCGTCTCAGCGTCGGCTTCGAACCCGTTCCTGGAAATAGTGCTCAGGATGCCCCTGTCGGCGCTACCCAGACCGATGATGATCCCGCCGGAAAAATACGTGCGCATGACCGGGCCGTAGGCCGAAGTCACTGTCTCCTTTACCCGGTATTCTCCTTCGGCGAACGATCTTTTATATGAATTGAAATAGACCTCTTTTTTCCATGGGACTGCCGAGACCAGCCCGGTCAGGTCCTTCGAATCTATGCGGGATGAATATGTCCCCGTCCCCGTCCGGAACCTGTTCTTGAACCAGGCGGCGAGGACCAACGAGTAGTATGCCTGACGAAGGGGCGCGTACCGTTTCGCGGAATTGACCTCTTTTGTAAGCACGGGTATGATCAGTTCGCGGACAAGCTTGCTGGCGTATTCATTAAGCTCCCGGCTGCGTCCATCAGGGAAGGCATAAGCAGGCGCTCCCTTCAGATAGTCCTGCTCCAGCATGACCTTGAGCGTGGCCTTATAGACGTACGCTGAATTCCGGGCCTGACGTACGATGATCTCGTCAGGGACGATCCAGGGACGTGTCAGCGCGGGGATATCCCCCACCTGCGTGCCATAAAGCTCCTCCGCCTTTTTGTAAAGCTTTTCCCAGTATTCCCTGCCCTCGTGTGTTGCTGGCGAAGTGTGTGCCGCGGCATCCTTCTTCAACTGCAGATCCGCCTCAAGCAAAACCTTCCCGAGGTCTGTCCTTGCCAGCTCCGTGTCGATCATCCGTTCCGGCGCGTCAGGACGCAGGTTGACCCAGAAAGCGTCGTCAGGAAGCGTGATGCCGATGAGAAAATACTTGAGAAGGTCTCTGGAGGAAGAGTCCGCATCGACCCCGCCCGCGTCCCCTTTATCGACAAGCGCGTTTATCCTGTCCCCTGACCCCTCATAAGAAAGGGAACGCAGATGGACGGGGCGGAATCTTTCTGTGCCGGGAGAAGACACTGCCGCCTTCGAAACAAGAGCGGACATGTCCGCGCTGCAAGCCAGCTGGGCAAAGCCAGTCTGCTGGAAGGCAAAGGAAAAACAGAGAATGAGGGAGATCAGTTTCTTCGCCATAAATACTTTTATTATTTTCTTATAAAACGGACAAAAAAATAGACCCGGGGAAAAAGGTCGTATCAGGTTTATCAGCCGTTAAAAGTATGGTCTATCGCGGAGGTCTTTTCAAGGTGAGGAAGGGTTTTGGCTGAAAGCGCTTTCTAAAGGACGATGACGAATTCCCCTTTTGCGCAGTGGGTCTTCAGGTGGGCAATGACATCGGCAGGAACGCCGCGGACGACTTCCTCGAACTTCTTGGTAAGTTCCCGGCAGACGACCACTTCTCTCTCTCCGAACACCGTTGCGATGTCCTCGAGCGACTGCTCGATCCTGTGGCAGGATTCATAGAAGATGATCGTGCACTCCAATCCGGCGAGCGTCTCCAGCCGGTTGCGCCGCGCCTGTGATCTGTTAGGCAGGAAGCCTTCGAAGAAGAACCGGTGTGCGGGTTTTCCGGAAAGCACCAGGGCGTCTATGAACGCGCAGGCTCCGGGTATGCATGTCAACGGTATACCTTCTTTGGTCGCCGAATTGATCAGGTTATATCCGGGGTCGAGGATGCCGGGAGTGCCCGCGTCGGAGACAAGCGCTATGTCCTTGCCTTCCCTGAGCAGGCCGAGCAGGTATTCACCCTTGACGAACCGGTTGTGCTGGAAAAAGCTGGTGAGCGGTTTCTGGATGCCGTAATGGTCGAGGAGGATCTTCGTGTGGCGGGTGTCCTCGCAGGCGATCAGGTCGACGGATTTGAGGACTTCGATCGCCCGCAGGGAGATGTCCTTGAGATTGCCGATGGGGGTAGCGACGATGTAAAGCAAGGGGGGATCTCCCTCCTTATTCGACGGTGACGGACTTAGCCAGGTTGCGCGGCTGGTCGACATCGCACCCGCGTTTTTCAGCGATGTGATAGGCGATCAGCTGCAGCGGTATCGACACCAGGAGAGGCGAGAACAGCTCGCTGCAGGTAGGCACATAGATCACTTCGCCCGCGTGCTCGCGGATCTTCTCGTCGCCCGTCGAGGCGATGACGATGACCTTCCCCTTGCGCGCCTTTATCTCCTGGAGATTGGAGACCATCTTCTCGTAGACCGAGGAGACGCAGGCGATGCAGACGACGGCGCGATATTCATCGATCAGCGCGATGGGTCCGTGCTTCATCTCGCCGGCGGCATACCCTTCCGCGGGGATATAGGAGATCTCCTTGAGCTTGAGCGCCCCTTCGAGGGCCGAAGGGAAATTGATGTTGCGCCCGAGATACAGGAAAGAACCAAAATTCGAATGCTTGCGCGCCAGGCGGGCGATCGCTTTCTGGTCGCGCAGAAGCTCTGTCTGCAGGCGCGGTATCGACCTGAGCTCGTCGAGATACGCGGAGAGCCTGGAATCGGAGATGCAGCCTCTGATCTTCGCGAGGTAAAATGCGAGCAGGTACAACGCGGTCAGCTGCGCGGTATAGGCCTTCGTGGAAGCCACCCCGATCTCCGGCCCCGCGTGCGTGTAGATGACGCCGTCGGATTCGCGGGTCAGGGTCGAACCGAGGACGTTGGCGATGGAAAGTATGGAGGCGCCCCTGCGCTTTGCTTCCCTGACGCCGGCAAGCGTATCGGCGGTCTCGCCGGACTGGCTGATCGCGATGACCAGCGTCCTGTCGTCGATCAGCAGGTCGCGGTAACGGAACTCACTGGAGACGTCGACGACGGTCGGGATCGCGCAGACGGATTCGATGATGTACTTCCCGACAAGACCCGCGTGATACGCGGTGCCGCAGGCGACGATGGAGATATTCGTTATCTTCTTGAGCTTCTCCTCCGGGATGCGCTGTTCGAGAAAGCGGATGGCGTTGGTGGACTTGTCGATCCTGGAGTTGATCACGTTCTCAAGGATCTTCGGCTGCTCGTTGATCTCCTTGAGCATGAAATGCCGGTACCCGCCCTTCTGCGCCTGGGTGATGTCCCAGCCGATGCGCACGGGTTTCTTCGACAGGAGCCTGCCCTCGAGATCGGTCACCCGCCAGGAATCCTTCGTCAGCACCGCGATCTCTTTCTCGCCGAGGAAGATCACATCCTTGGTCGACTCGAGCACGGCGGGCACGTCGGAGGCGAGGAAATTCTCGTTCTTGCCCACGCCGACGATGAGCGGGCTGCCGTACCGTGCGCCGATCAACGTTCCTGGCTCTCGGCTGGAGATGACGCCGATCGCGAAGGAACCCTCGAGCAGGGCGACTGCCTTACGCACCGCTTCCTCAAGGGAACAGTCCTTGTAGAACTTTTCTATGAGGTGGACGATGACCTCGGTATCGGTCTGGCTGGCGAACTCATGGCCCTCGTCGCCGAGCATCGCCTTGAGCCTGACGTAGTTCTCGATGATGCCGTTGTGCACGACGACGATCTCGCCTCTGCAATCGGCATGGGGATGGGCGTTGACCTGATTGGGGGCGCCGTGCGTCGCCCAGCGGGTGTGGGCGATGCCGGTCAGCCCGTCGATGGGTTTCTTCTTGAGCAGATGCTCGAGCGCGGCGATCTTGCCCTGCGCCTTGCGCACGGAGATCTTCTTTTTATCGGGATTGATGATGGCGATACCGCTGGAATCGTAGCCGCGGTATTCAAGGCACTTGAGGCCGTTAAGGAGGATGGAGCGCGATTCCCGTTCGCCGATGTAACCGATAATGCCGCACATAAGAACTTGCCTTTCTCTACGGGGGGAGGAAAAACGGAGCGAAAATTTACGTCCCCACGGGGATTTGAACCCCGGTCGAGAGCTTGAAAAGCTCTTGTCCTAGACCAGGCTAGACGATGGGGACAGAAAGTCATCCCGCGCGAAAGCGCGGGACGGGTTTTCGAACAATCTACTCTTCTTCCTCGACTATTACGGGAGCGATGCAGGAAACGTGATCCTTGTCCTGCAGCTTTATAAGACGGACGCCCTGGGCGGACCTGCCGGTGGTGCGGATGTCTTTCACCGCGCAACGGAGGAAAATACCGTTCTGCGTGATAACCATAAGCTCGTCGTTGTCGCTGACGGTCTTGAGGCTTATCGCGGGGCCGTTCTTATCAGTAACTTTAATATTTATAATACCTTTTCCCCCTCGGGAGGTCAAGCGATATTCTTTTTCCGGGGTGCGCTTGGCGAAGCCCAGAGCCGTCACGGTCAGGATCGAGCCCTCCTTCTGGATCAGCACCATCGAGATGACCTCGTCCTTCTTATCCAGCCTGATACCCCTGACGCCGCCGGCCTGCCTGCCCATCTCGCGCACCTGCGATTCGTTGAAGCGGATGGCCTGGCCTTCCCGGGTACCCACTAGTATCTCCTGCTTGCCATCGGTCAGTACGACGCCGATCAGCTCATCGCTCTTGTCGAGGCTGATGCCGATGATGCCGCCCTTGCGCGGGTTGCTGTAGGCCTCGAGGCTGGTCTTCTTGATCGAGCCGAACTTCGTTGCCATGACCAGGAACTTGTCGGGCGAGAACTCCCTGATCGGGATGGTCGAGCTTATCTTCTCGTCCTGCTTCATCTGCACGAGGTTGACGATGGACTTGCCTTTCGACTGGCGGCTGGCCTGCGGGATCTCGTAGACCTTGAGCCAGTAGACCTGCCCCTTGTCGGTGAAGATCAGCAGGTAGTCCTTCGTGGAGGCGACGAAGAGGTGCTCGATGAAATCCTCCTCCTTGACCTCGGCCCCCGAGAACCCCCTGCCGCCGCGCTTCTGCTTCCGGTAGGCGCTGACGGGCAGGCGCTTGATGTAGCCGCCGTGGCTGATCGTGACGACAACGTCCTCGTCGGCGATCAGGTCCTCGACGTCTATCTCCTCGACCTCCCCGACGATGTCGGTGCGGCGCTCGTCGCCGTACTTCTTCTGCATGTCCCCGAGCTCGTTCTTGATGATCGCCTCGACCTTCTTTTCGGAGGCCAGGATCGCCCTGCATTCCTCGATCTTCTTGAGCAGCTCCGCGTACTCGGCGTCGATCTTGTCGCGCTCGAGGGCGGTGAGCCTCTGCAGCTGCATCTCCAGGATCGCCTGGGCCTGGATCTCGGAGAGCCCGAACTCCTTCATCAGGTTCTCCTTGGCTACCGGGACGGTCTTCGAGGTCTTGATGACCTTGATGATCCTGTCTATGAACTTGAGGGCTATCTTCAGACCCTCGAGGATGTGCGCGCGCTTCAGTGCTTTATCGAGCTCGAACTGCGTCCGGCGCCTGATGATGACCTTGCGGTGGCCGATATAGGACTCGAGCATCTGGCGCAGGGTCAGCACGCGGGGACGGTTGTCGACCAGGGCGAGCATGATGATGCCGAAGGTCGTCTCCATCTGCGTGTGCTTGAACAGGTGATTGAGGATGATCTGGGGTTCGACGTCGCGCTTGAGCTCGATGACGATGCGCATGCCGTCCTTGTCGGACTCGTCGCGGATGTCTGAGATGCCTTCGATCTTCTTGTCCTCGACAAGCCCCGCCATCGACTCGATCAGCGCCGCTTTCTGCACCTGATACGGGATCTCTGAGACGATGATGCAGTCCTTGCCGTTCTTGAGGTGCTCGATATTGGCCTTGGCGCGGACGGTGACCTTGCCTCTGCCGGAGGTGTAGGCTTCCTTGATGCCGGACCGGCCGCAGATGACCCCGCCCGTCGGAAAATCGGGCCCCTTGACGAACTTCATCAGTTCCTTGATCTCGCATTCGGGATTGTCGAGCAGGTAACCGATCGCTTCCGCCACCTCGTTGAGGTTGTGCGGCGGGATGTTGGTCGCCATGCCGACCGCGATACCGCTGGAGCCGTTGCACAGCAGGTTCGGGAGCGCCGACGGGAGGAGGAGCGGTTCCTGCAGCGAACCGTCGAAATTGGGCCCGAAGTTCACCGTGTTCTTGTCGATGTCATCGAGAACGGAGGACGCGACCGCGGCCAGGCGGGCTTCGGTATAACGCATCGCCGCCGCGCTGTCCCCGTCGACCGAGCCGAAGTTGCCCTGCCCTTCGACCAGCGGATAACGCAGCGAGAAATCCTGGGCCAGACGGACCAGCGTGTCGTAGACCGCGGTATCGCCGTGCGGGTGGTATTTACCCAGCACCTCGCCGACGATACGGGCGCACTTTTTGTACGGCTTGGAATGGTCGAGGTTGAGCTCCTGCATCGCGTAAAGGATGCGGCGGTGCACGGGCTTGAACCCGTCGCGCACGTCGGGAAGCGCGCGGCCGACTATGACGCTCATCGAATAGTTAAGGTACGAATCCTTTACTTCGGCCTCGATCGACCTCGGGAGTATCTTCTCGTTTCTCGTGTACATTGGGGATTACCTCTCTATTTAGACGTCCAGGTTCTTGACCTGGTGCGCGTAGTCCTCGATGAATTTCCTGCGGGGCTCGACCTGGTCGCCCATCAGCACGGTGAACAGCTCGTCCGCTCCGGCCGCGTCTTCAAGCGCGACTTTGAGCATGGTGCGCTTCTCCGGGTCCATAGTGGTCTCCCAGAGCTGGCCGGGGTTCATCTCACCAAGACCTTTGTAGCGCTGGATGTGCATGCCCTTGGATGCCTGGTCCTTTACATAGATCAGCACATCTTTTAAGCAGGCGAACTCCTTCTTCTCTTTTTCGTTCTGCAAGCGATAGATCATCCTGCTATTCTTATCTTCAGGGGCCAGGTAGGTCGAAAAGTCCAAACCGAGCTTTTCAAGCTTGGCGATTATCTCGAGGATCTGCTTGGCCTCGAAAAGCTCCAGAAGGTCCTGTTCGACTTCCTTGCCTTCTTTTTCAGTGATATCCTCGAGCTCATCCTCAGAAAGGATAAACTTGTCTTTTCCCTCCACTTTAGTCCTGTAAATAGGCAGTTTTTTGGACTTCGGGCTCCAAAAAGAGAGGTATTTCGCAAAGTTCACTCCCTTTTTCTCTAAAATCCTCCCCAACTTCTCTAATTCGTCCAAAAAGCCCAATAATTGCTTAAACTCATTATCCGTAAAGGCTTGCTTTCCTTTTTCAAAAATATGCCCTTCGCGTCCCAGTTCCAGCATCATCGAGTTCATCTGCGGTTCAGTCTCGACATATTCCTCACGGGTGCCTCTCTTGATCTTGAAAAGAGGCGGCTGAGCGATATAAACATAGCCGTCCTCGATCAGCTTTGGCATCTGCCTGTAGAGCAGGGTCAAAAGCAGGGTGCGGATATGGGAACCGTCAACGTCGGCATCGGCCATCAGCACTATCTTATGATAGCGCAGCTTGGTCGCGTCGAACTCCTCACCGACTCCGGTACCCAGAGCGGTGATGATGGTGCGGATCTCGTCGTTGGAAAGTATCTTGTCGAGGCGCGACTTTTCCACATTGAGGATCTTGCCCTTGATGGGGAGGATCGCCTGAAAACGGCGGTCGCGTCCCTGCTTGGCGGACCCGCCCGCCGAGTCGCCCTCCACTATATACAGTTCGCACAGCGCCGGGTCCCTTTCGGAACAGTCAGCGAGTTTGCCCGGGAGCCCTCCGGAATCGAGCGCTCCCTTCCTGCGCGTAAGCTCGCGCGCCTTCCTGGCGGCTTCCCTGGCGCGGG
>JBLMZF010000089.1:0-5875 GCA_050258655.1 Deltaproteobacteria bacterium
CAAGAAGCTCGTTCAGCGTCTTTCTGTCGAAGACCTTTCCGGCCAGGGAAGTCCTGAACCCGTTATCGCGGGATTCCGGGAACACTTCTCCGTATTCCTTATCAATAAACTTGCTCGAGAAGGAATCCTGGAACGCGACCGGCAGCCGCTGGAATTCTTTCCAGGTCAGGTGAACTGCCTTCGCCTTACCGCCGTCTTTAGCCGTTTCCTCATCAACCTTCAGCAGAACATCGGATGCCCTTGAGCGAATACTCCCGGCGGCATCGCGGCGGCTGTCGACAAGTATTTCCCCTGCCGAAGAACTTCCGGGGTTCCTGCCCTTGTACGGACCGACCCATACGCTCATTGTCGAGATCCGCTTAAGCAGCTTGATCAGCTTCCGGTTGAACATTTTTTTCTTGGGATCGTTGATGTTCTTCAAAAGGAGCTTTTCGGCTTCATCGACGGCGTATTCGACGCTGCTTAACCCCGCGCTGCCCAGATAATCCTCATCGGTGTAGATCGAATCCGACCAGCCGCGGAATTTGTTGGTGCTGTTCACGCTGTAAGCATTGGAAAGGTGAACGATATTCTCGAACTCCGCCTTATCCTCTTCGCTCATCACTCCGCCGATCTCTTCCAGGACGACGCCGCCGACGGATTCATACTCTTTCGCTATCCCCTCGATCGCTTCTTCCGCTTCCCAGGGAAAACCGTGCCTGCCCGGATCCTCGATCATCTTCTCCAGCAACCTGACCAGCTTCAGTTTAAACTCGTCCGAGCCGGGGTCATCTTTGCGGATAATGATCTCTTCCTTTAAATCCTTGATGGCAAAATGTTGGCTGTCAAGGCGGAAACCGTTATCTATCCGCCAGTCCCTGGGAATTCCGGGCACCCAGTTTAAAGGCCCCCATTCCAGCTCCCAGAGAAGATCCTGGTACCGCTTCTTTTCGATAGCTGCGCGAAACGCATTGTCGGTTTTCGACAACTCAACCAGCGCGCGGCGGGCTTTTTGCTTGACCGGTTCGGCTTTGTCTACCCTTTCGTCAAAGTCCACGTAGGTTTCCAGATAACTCGAATAGAATTCCGAACGGAGCCCTTCCAGTGCCGCCACGTTCGAAAGCTCCAGCAGTATATCGATCAGCTTTTCGTTTAACGGGTCGAGCTGTTTCTCTTTACGTCTTAACACCTCTTGATAAATATCGTCAACGGCTTTAGCCGCTGCCTCGACTGAAGAGCTGTCGACCGTACAGGAGTATCTGCTCCTTTCCCTGCCCTCATATTCATCCTTTTCCTCGCCATTCTTCACCTTGATCCAGGTCTGCTCAAGGAATCTGTCGACAAGCGCCTGGTCTTCAGGAGCAAGCGTACCGCCGTCCCGGTTCATGTATTCTGCGGCCGCGTCGATCGCCTTTTTCAACTCTTCTTTTTCTATAAAGAAGCGGGTTCGGGATCCACCTTTTTCCGGCGGCTCAGAAAAAAACCGCACTTTTCCGATAGGGGCCCACTCTTTCTTGTCCAGTAACTGAAGGTATACCATATGGCTCTTCGTATACCGTTCAAACTCATAGTTTACGTATAGCAACAGGCCGAGCGTGATCGAGTAACGTCTTTTGCTGTCCTTTCCCTTTTTAAAAACTGTCTCCGTTATAACATCCAGCAGAAGACGTTCGATCTTGTTTTGTTCGTCTGCGCCCTGCCAGGCCTTGACCCCGTTGACCGTATCCGCGATCTCCGAGACAAACGACTCCAGCTTTTGAGGATCATCGAGCTCGGCCCCGGTCATGCCATTTAGCTTCTCTTTGAGCTGCTTCAGCTGACCCAATGCCTCTTCATTCCCGCCGCCGTCTTTCCTGCCGTTCTCCAACTGCACCAGGGCGGTATTCTTATCCCTGGCATCCAAAGGAAGGGTGACCGGGTCATAATCCCGAAGATAGACAGTATACTCGTTTTTGTCCGGCTTCACCTCGATCATGGACGGCTCTCGATACGAAAGCGCGCGCTGGTTGCCGCGTACTAATTCGATGAACCCTTTCCGGGCGCCATCCGCGCTCAGGAAATCCCCGGCCTTGACCCAGACCTCCTTGTTCCCCTTGCCTGTAATGCGGGAACTCACGTCGAGGAATTGCGCAAAAGAGAGGTTGAAATAAAAGTGCCACTCGCCCTTGTGCTTGACGTATACCAGCTTGACCTTCGTCTCTCCGTATGTCTTGTCCTTGAAAACCACAGACCAGTCGTGGATAGTGTTCGAGTTGTCGCTCGACCACGTTCCGTGATCGTAGCTGGTGCTTTTGCCTGTCGCTGAATGGATGACTTGTTTTGGGACGCCCAGTCCGGGAGCGAGCTGGTTGATGACGGCGGTAAGCTTTGCGATGTCCCTGTTCACCATCATCTGGTCCACTCTCTCGGTTGTCGGGCCCGAGCTTTTGAACTGTGAGTCTACCGGTATCCCCTCGCGGTCATAGGACGTCCTGTCAAAAGAGTCGGAAGCGATAAAAGGAAGGCCCTTTATGTAGTCGGTCGAGTATGTTCCCACGCGCTCGATCTCCCCGCCGTCTTTTTGGGCGGACTGTTTATTTCTACGGATAGAGTCCTTGATCTTTTTTTCTTCTTCGGGAGTGGCCGAAAGCTCGACAGAAGACGCTTTGATCGGCAGGGTGAATATACGTTTTTTCTTCAACATTTCGCGGAAAGAGTCTTTTCCGTCATTGTCGGAGACCTGGCCGCCGTCAAAAGAAGCAGCAGCATATTCCTCCCCGTTGGCGAGCGCAGCCATCTTGACCGCATCCATGGGAAGACCGGCGAGTTGCGCGGGGTTTATCAGAAAGTTCTCGCCGCCGCTGAAATATGAACGGACTTTCGTCCCGGTAGCCGTTGCGGCATTTTCCCGGATGTTATACGCGCCGTCCTTGAAGGAAGCACGATAGGCGTTGAAATACTCGTCCTTGCTCCACGCGGTCTCAGAGGTGAGTCCAGCGAGGTTGCGTGAATCGATCCGGGCCGTGTAAGAGGAAGCGCTCGCTTTCTTACGCAGCTTGAACCACTGCGCGAAGATAAGGGAATAATAGACCTGACGGATCCCGGCGTACTTTTTCGAGGAATTGATCTCGCGGGTAACGCGGGGGATGATCAGCTCGCGCATCAGCTGCGCGGCGTATTCGTTGAGCTGTCTGGCCCTGGCATCCTGGAAATCAGCGGCGGTATCCTTAAGATAGTCCTGCTCGAGCATCACCTTGAGCTGGGCCTTGAATACGTAGGCGCCGGTGGAGATCTCGGCAAGGATGATCTCGCCGGGGACGATCCACGGGCGGGCAAGGGTCGGGATGGTGACTTCGGCAGTGCCGTAGATCTCTTCGGCTTTCTTATAAAGCCTGTCCCAATACTGGCGGCCCTCAATGGTCGCGGGAGAAGTATATCCGGCTGTGTCTTTCTTTAGCTGCAGATCGGCCGCAAGCATGACCTTGCCCATATCCGTCCTGGCAAGGTCGGGATCGATGACCCTGTCCTGCGAATCGGGACGGAGGTTGACCCAGAAAACGTCGTTGGGGAGGGTCAGGCCGATGAGGAAATACTTCATCAGCTTGTCCTCCTGGGGCTTGAGCTCAACCGTCTGCCGGGCGAGGCTGCCCTTGTCAAAAAGGAGATTGAGCGTGTCGTTGGTTTCAAGGGAGAGGTAACGCAGGTGCAGCGGCCGGAATTTTTCCGCACCGGGCATCGGCGGGAACGTGCCGGGCAGTGCCATCTGAGCGAAACCGGCCTGCTGTGAGATGAAGCTGCAGACGATGACAAGCGAGACGATCTTTTTGAACATGCTTCCTCCTGCCAAGGAAAAGCTTTTATAAACTTTGTTTTTAGTGGTCAAAAAAAATAGCCGCGCTCGAAAGCTCAGAAAGCTTTCGCCGTGGCTTGGACTAAAAATATAACACAAGATCCTATAATTTCAAGGCTTGGAGAGGAATTATTTAGCTGAGAACTCCGCCTTCAATGCCTCGATAACGGAGGTGTTTACCGGGGATATCTCGGCCTCGGTAAGGGTGCGGTCGGGGGCAGAATAGACCATCGAGATGGTGATGCGCTTGGTGCCCTTGGGCAGGTTCTTGTCGTAATAATCGATGAACCTGGCCTCCTGCATCAGGCCTTTTCCACTGCGCTTGGCGCAGGCGAGGATCTTCTCCACAGGGATATCGGCCGAAAGTTCAAGGGTAACGTCGCGCACGATGGAAGGGAATTTGGAGAACGGCTTGAATATCCTTTCCCTGGTGGCAAGCGGGAGAAGTCTGTCGAGCGATAGCTCGGCGCAGAAGACATCCCTGTCCTTGATCTCGAACAGGTCCTGCTCTTTCTGGCTCAGCTTCCTCAGCACGCCTGCCGGCTGATCTTTGACGCTCAGATTTATGATGATGCCGTTGTCCGCGTAGGCGAAAACCCGCTCGTTCTCGCTTATCCCGAGCGAGCGCAGCACCGCGTCGACCACGCCCTTAAGGTCAAGGAACCCGGCCTTGTGAGAGACGCTCCCGCCCTGCGGCCCCAGCCATTTAGTGAATGTCCCGCTGACGGCGATGCCGAGCGTATTGTGCTCCTTGTCCGGTTTCGCATATGTCCTGGCGATCTCGTATATCCCGACCTCTTCCCTGCGCTGGTTCAGATTATATGCGACCACGCGGCAGAGGCTGGGAACGAGCGAAGGCCGCATGATCTCCTGTTCGTTGCTTAAGGGCTTGGCTACCTCGACGAGATCGGCGCCGGCGCAGATCGTTTCACCGTACTTCCTGTCGATCAGGCTGTAGGTGAGCACTTCATCAAGCCCCTGAGCTGCCAGGGCGCCCTTGATGGCAGGAATAAGGGACGGCGGGGGGACGACCTGCATCGCCATGGCAGGAAGACAACTGGGGATCTCTTCGAACCCGTATATCCGCGCGACCTCTTCGATCAGGTCCACGTCGCTCTTGACGTCGCGGCGGAACGAAGGCGCTTCGACGGAAAGCATCTTCCCGCCTTTCGGCTTTACGCAAAATCCGAGGCGGGTCAGGATCTGTTTTATCTCAGCGGGAGAAATACAGGCCCCGAGGACCCTGCAGGTCTTCTCGGTATCAAGCGCTATCGCATGCGTCTTTTCCGCCGAGGAGCCGGCGCTTTTCTCGCCGGTCAGCGAACCTCCAGCGATCTCCAGTATCAGCTGTACCGCCCTGCGCGAAGCCTCGTCGGGCGCCTGCGGGTCTATGCCGCGCTCGAAACGGTACGACGCCTCGCTCGCCAGGCCGAGCTTCTGTCTCCCCCTGCGCACCAGAACGGGATCGAACAGGGCGGCTTCAAGCAAAACGTTCTTCGTGGAAGCGGTCACTTCCGTATCTTTGCCGCCCATGACCCCCGCGATCGCGACGGGCTTTTTACTGTCGGCGATGACCAGCACGCCCGGGTCGAGCGTATATTCCTTACCGTCTATCGCGGTCATCTTCTCGCCGGCTCTGGCGCGGCGTACGATGATACCTCCCTCAAGCTTGTCCAGGTCGAACGCGTGCAGCGGCTCGCCCAGCTCAAAAAGCACGTAATTGGTGATGTCCACGATATTGTTGACCGGCCTGACGCCCACCAGTTCAAGGCGTTTGCGCATCCATTCCGGAGCGAAGCCGCCTCTTATGCCGCGGATGAGGCGGCCGGTATAAAGCGGACAGTCTTTCTTATCCTCTATCTTTATCTCGAAAGGCTCTTTGTTCGCCAGCTTGAAGGACGGGACTGAGGGAACCTTCAGTTGCTTTCCAGTAATGGCGGCGGCCTCGCGGGCGATGCCCAGGATGCTCAACCAGTCGGGACGGTTGGAAGTGACCTCGATGGAATAGACGAAATCCCCGTCCTTCCCCTCGATCGCTTCGACTTCGAGCCCGGCCATGGTCAGCTT
>JBLMZF010000090.1:0-16346 GCA_050258655.1 Deltaproteobacteria bacterium
GAGGGCCGGCGAAAGCAGGCCTTTCATCAGGGCCATCGACAGCGAGGACGTGTCGAACCTAGTGATGTCGCCGAGGAACTCGATCTTCACGTCGTTGATCCTGCCCTTGATGACCTGCGCCCCGAAGGCCCCGAGCTTCTCGGAGACCTCGATATAGGGCTTGAGCGTCTTGTAGAGCTCGGCGTCGATGCTGGGGTAGTTGGCGGCATTGCGGATGCCTTTGCCCGAGAGGAAATCGCCGACACATTCGGCGATCTCGATGGCGACGTTGACCTGCGCCTCCTCGGTCGAAGCGCCGAGATGGCAGGTAACGATAACGTTATCGAGCTTGAGCAGTTCGCAGTCGGCGGCAGGCGGCTCGCTCTCGAAGACGTCGAGAGCCGCGCCGGCGACCTTGCCTTCCTTGATCGCCGCGACCAGCGCCTGTTCGTCGATGATACCGCCGCGGGCGCAGTTGAGCACGCGGACACCCTTCTTCATCAGGGCGAACTGCGGACCGGAGATCAGGTGGTTGGTCTCGTCGGTAAGGGGCACGTGGACGGTGATGAAATCGGACGACGAAAGGAGCGTGTTGAGGTCGACGACCGTGATCCCGAGGTCCTCGGCGACTTCCTTCGACAGGTACGGGTCGAACCCGAGGATCTTCATGCCGAACGAGGACGCCCTGCGCGCCACTTCGCGGCCTATCCTTCCCAGTCCGACGATACCCAGCGTCTTCTTGTAGAGCTCGACGCCCATGAACTTCGAGCGCTTCCATTCGCCTTTCTTGGTCGAGGCGTTGGACTGCGGGATGCTGCGGGCCAGGGACAGGAGCATGCTCATCGTGTGCTCGCAGGTCGAGATGGTGTTACCCGCGGGGGCGTTCATGACCACGATACCCTTCTCTGTCGCGGCGGGAACGTCGACGTTGTCGAGCCCGACGCCGGCGCGGCCGACTACCTTGAGTCTCTGGGCGGCGCCGATCACGTCCTTGGTCACCTTAGAGGCGCTGCGCACGATCAAAGCGTCATAATCCTTGATCGTCCCTTTGAGCTCATCCGGCTTCATGCCGGCCTTCACATCGACCTCGAAATCCTTGTTGGCACGCAGAAGCTTGAGACCTTCTTCGGACAGTGAATCGCTGATGAGTATCTTGAACATACTACCCCCTTTGGCTCTTTTATTATTAATTTTCTATCTATAAGGAAAATGAAATGCCTTAGGCAAGTCAGAGATTGATATTATACCTCAGGTGGAATTAGGTAGGCAAGAGAAAAAACGCGCAGAAGCGCCTTCCGGACCACTCCAATCCGGTCCGGGGATGGGCCCCGTGCTCACACCCAACGCGGGCCTACACCCCGCGCTTATCGGATTTGCACGGGTGTAGCGCTCGTGCGCTAAAAGCACTCCCACTGCTCGTTCGAGGAAGTCCGCTCGCCGAACACGATCACATAGCCTTCCCGGTCCTGCGCCACGAACTCATCCATGCCGTACGAGGTCGCGTAGATATCGGTGACCATCTTCATGCGGTCCTTGAGCTTCTCGTAAACACCGTCTATGTCGTCGACCTCCGCGTAATAGGTCAGCCTTCCGCCGGCCGCCTTTTCCTTGAGCCCGGCGATCTCCTCCATCACGGTGGTCCGCTTCTCGAACATGAACTGCATGTCCCGCTGTTTGTTCTCCAGCAGGGCCCACTGCAGGCTTCCCCAGCGCGGATACTGGCTCACGGTCTCAAAACCCAGGTCCTCCTTATAAAGCTTGACCAGACTGTTGACATCATCCACGACCAGATCGGGTACCATCTTCTTTATCATCATTTTTTGGCCTCCTGCGCAAACGAACACTACTTATCATTTAAGGACAGAAAGGCACGGGTTTCAATCCCGCGTATTCCCTGATTTAGCGACGTTTTGCCACCAGCTATTCTATATTGAAATCATTGGACTTACAGGTGCCGAAGATGAGCCGTTTTCCCTGGCGGGTGTGATAGATGACGGTGATGCGGTAGAGGCCCGGTCCGGGAGCTGTTACCTCGCCGTTGACGAGGACCTCAGGCTGCCAGTCGAAGGATATGCTTTGACCGGGTTTTATCGCGCCGGCGGCTTCAAAATCCGAGTCAGCCCCCTTCCGGTTCTTGAGGAAGAAGGCGTCCCATATGCCGCGGGGGTTCTTTATCTCGAAGTTGCGCACCGCCCTGCCGGGCTGCTGGCTGCGGGCGAGCGAATAGACGGTCTTATTTGAACCATTGGTAAGGACCAGGGTGACCGGCTCGCCGGCCGCGTAGGTCTTCCGGGAGGTCCCGACAGTCACCTGCCCCGCGTGTACCGGCGCGGCCAGGAGCAGCAGCAAAAGGCACGAAAAAAGAACACCGCGCAGGTGCAATAGTTTTAAAGCACCTGCGCGGTGTAAGTCTCTCGAGGTCATTATTTCAGGAATACTTTCTCCGCCGCGGCAACGCCCTCCCCCATCTGGAACTTGTATCCCATCTGGGCCAGGACTTTTTCGAGGCAGGAAACACCGATGATTATATCCCACTCGGTCATGTATCCCATGTGCGCGAAACGGAAGATCTTGCCCTTCATCTCCGACTGCCCGCCGGCGATGGTCACGCCGTGGGTGTCGCGCATGGTTTTGACCAGCTTCTCTCCGTCGATGCCCTCAGGCACGACGACCGCGGTGACGACGTCCGAATACGCCATGGGCGCGAAGAGCGCCATGCCCAGCTTCTTGCACGCCTCACGGGTCGCCTCCGCCAGCTTGTGATGGCGGGCGAAGATGTTCTCCAGACCCTCGGCCTTGATGATCTTGAGCGCTTCGTTCAGCGCGATGATGATGCCGATGGCCGGGGTCCAGGGCGTGTCGGTCGAGTCATAGGCCTTCTTGGCCGCCTTGAGGCTGAAATAGTACTTGGGGCATTTCGAGGTCTCGGCCGTCTTCCACGCCTTGGCGCTCATCGAGATGAAGCCGAGCCCGGGCGGGAGCATGAGACCCTTCTGGGAACCGGAGACGACGACGTCGACGTTCCACTCGTCAGTCTTGAGGTCGATCGCGCCGAGACCGCTGATCGCGTCGATGACCAGGACCGCGCCGGTACCCTTGACCGCGTCGCCGTATCCCTTGATGTCGCTGGCCACGCCGGTCGAAGTCTCGCAGAGGGTCCCGAACACCGCCTTGATCTTCGGGTTGGCCTTAAGCTTTTCGGCCACGGCCTTCGGGTCGACAGCTGTCCCCCACTGCGCCTTGAGCACCTCGCAGTTGATGCCGTACGCCTTGCAGATCTCGGTCCAGCGCTCGCCGAACTTACCCGCCTCGATCGTGATGACCGTATCCCCGGGAGAAAGCAGGTTGATGATAGCCGCTTCCATCCCGCCGCTGCCCGAGGAAGTGAGGATGAACACGTCGTTCTTGGTCTGGAACACGTATTTCAGACCTTCGTGCGCTTCCTTGAGCACCTGCTGGAACTGAGGTGTGCGGTGATGGATGATGGGCCGCGCGAGAGCTTCGCAGATCTCCGGAGGCAGCGGCGTGGGGCCGGGGGTGAGCAAGTAATTCTTTTTCATCGTTGTCTCCTTAACGTAGATGTACGCTGGACTATTTCTTCTTTTGCGTTATCAGAACCTGGTCGACGATTCCGTAATTCTTCGATTCTTCAGCATTCATGAAGAAATCGCGGTCGGTGTCCTTCGCGATCTTCTCCAGGGGCTGGCCGGTATGGTTCGAAAGGATCTTGTTGAGCTTATCGCGCGTCTTGAGGATCTCGGTGGCGTGACGGGAGATATCCTCGGCGGTACCCTTGACCCCGCCCCAGGGCTGGTGGATCATCACCGTCGAGTTCGGGAGGGAGAAGCGCTTGCCTTTCGTCCCGGCGCACAGGAGGACGGCGCCCATGCTCGCGGCCATGCCCATGCAGTACGTGGCGACATCGCATTTGACGAACTGCATCGTGTCGTAGATGGCCATGCCGGCGGTGACTGAACCCCCGGGCGAGTTGATGTAGATGTTGATGTCCTTCGTCGAATCCTCGGT
Organism: Deltaproteobacteria bacterium; assembly: GCA_050258655.1. Taxonomy (GTDB): domain Bacteria; phylum Omnitrophota; class Gorgyraeia; order Gygaellales; family Profunditerraquicolaceae; genus JBLMZF01. The sequence continues at coordinate 4,006 of JBLMZF010000090.1, forward strand.
CTGCAGGAACAGCAGCTGCGCTATGATGAGGTTCGCCACCATGTCGTCGATCGGCGTGCCGATGAAGACGATACGGTCCTTGAGCAGGCGTGAATAGATGTCATAGGCCCGCTCGAAACCCCGCGCCGTCTGCTCGACGACCATCGGGACCAGCGTTTGATTGCGGATCTCCTCCATTGATTCCCTCCGTTCTTGCGCGGAAAAAAATACCCGCGCTACTCTACGATTTCCCAATCAGCTTCCCTGAACAGGAGCTCCATCACGTTGCGCGGCATCTGCTGATCGGGCTGGATATTCTCCTTGCGGGCGATGGCCGAGAGGATCAGGTAGACCTTCACCTGGTTCCTCGCCTGCGGCTCGAGCTCCTTCCTGAGCTCTCCCTCGCGCTCGGAGATCATCTCCTTCGGGATGCCCTGCATGGCTAATTCCATTTTAGCATGTTTTACTGAATCCTCTAACTGTTTGTTCACAAGGCTTTGCGGAAGCTTGACCTCGACCTTCTTGGTCAGGACGTCGATGACCTGCTGTTCGACCTCCGCGTGCTGTGCCTGGTCCTTCTGGGCCGCGAGCTGGCGCTCGATATACTTCTCCATCTCCGCCAGGTTCGGGTAGCCGAGTGTCCGGGCAAGCGTATCGTCGACCGTCTCTGCCTTGCGGCGCTCTTTCAGGGAATCGACGCTTTTCTTTATATCCTCCGGGGAGATCGCTACCTTCTTATACTTTATCTTTATCCCCTTGTAGTCCTTGATGTCGATCTCAGGGGTGATCTCGACGTTCGCCTTGAAGGAAAGCTTCGAGCGCTCGAGCTTGACATCAGTTATGCGCGGCATGTCGACGGCGCTTATCTTCTCCTTCTCGACCGCCTGGTCGTAAAGCTCGGGTATCAGTTCCTTGAGCACCTGCTCGTGGGCCAGCCCCGAGTACTCCTTCTCGATCATCTCGCGGGGCGCCTTGCCGGGACGGAAACCCTTGATCTTGGCCTCCTGACCGATGCGCTTGAAGACGTCCTCGAACTTGTTCTTGACGACGTCGCCGGTGACCTCGATGAACAACTCTTTTTCGGAATCGCTGATCTTCTTCACTTCTGTCTTCATTGATGTCCTTTCTGTGCTTTTCTCTGTCAGAGCGAGAACTTCGCTCCCAGGTATATTTCCCTGGCCTTGGGATTGTTGATGAGCTCTTCCGCCGTTCCCGAGATGAGGATATGGCCGTCGGCGATAAGATAGGCTCTGTCGGTTATCGAGAGGGTTTCCCTGACGTTGTGGTCGGTCAGCAGTATGCCCAGCCCCTTCTGCTTGAGGTCCTTGATGATCTCCTGCGCCTCTCCGACGATGATCGGGTCTATGCCCGAGAACGGTTCGTCGAGAAGTATGAAAGACGGGTTGGTGACCAGGGCGCGTGTTATCTCCAGCCTGCGGCGCTCGCCGCCCGAAAGCGTGTACGCCTTGCTGTTGGCCAGGTGCGCGATCTTGAGCTCCTCAAGCAGGCTCTGGAGCCGCTTCTTGCGCTCGCCCCTGGACAACGGCATCGTCTCCAGCACCGCCGTGATGTTCTCCTTGACCGTAAGCTTCCTGAAGATCGACGGCTCCTGAGAAAGGTACCCGATGCCGTAATGCGCGCGCTCATGGATCGGCAGCGCGGTCAGGTCCTGGTTATCGAAGATGATCCTGCCCTTGTCCGGCGGAATGATCCCGACGACCATGTAGAAGGTAGTGGTCTTGCCGGCGCCGTTGGGGCCAAGCAGCCCGACGATCTCGCCGCGCTTGACCAGCATATCGACGCCGCTGACGACCTTGCGGCCGCCGTACGATTTACTGAGGCCTTTTATCTCCAGCAGATGCACCCTGTTCCTCCGTGGGATATATCACCAGCCGCGGGCTTCCCGAAAGGCTGACCTTGCGGTCCGCGGCAGTGTACGTCGCTTCCTCGCAGTAGGAAACGTCTTCGTTCCTGGTTATCTTGACGTTCCCCTTCGCCACTATCCGTTCTATCTTGGACCCGGCAAAACCCGTGTTCCTCTGCGCTTTGTCGCGGCGGGAGCGCAGGAAGAACACGTCCATCCTGTCGCTCTCGATGCGGCAGTCGCCCGTCAGGACGTTGACGTTGGTGTTGAAGACCGCCGTATCGCTGGCGTAATCGATCTGGAGCGGCCCGTCACAGCGGATCGTGATCGGGTTGGCCGAGGCTCCCGTCGGTCCTTCCGTCTGACCCGGGCGGCGCGCGTTGCCCGCGATATTCACCTTGACGTCCTTCTGCAGGTCCATCTTGTTCAGGTCGGTGCGCCCGTAGGCGCCCTGGCCCGTGATGACCATGTCCTGCTTGAGGATATTGACCTGCGACGGGGTGGAGACGACCTGCTCCTTCTTGTCCCAGTTGAGCTGGTCGGTGGTCATCTTCGTCCCGTCGGACGTCGTCACCACCACATCCTTCTCGAGATGCACCTTTCCGGCCTGGCGGTCGAAATCGCCCTTCTGAGCCGTCAGGTGCACGGTCGAATTGTCACCGTACATCGTGCTCTGTACGTTGTCGAGCTTGATGACCCGTGAATCGATATCGGCCGACTTGCCGGAGATGTCCCAGTTCTTCTTGCCTTTCTCTGAATAGCCGGACAGGGAGAACGTCTCCATCTGGCCGGGGGCGACGGACTGCTGGGGTTCGGCGGCGGCAGCCGCTGCTGAAAACAGGAGCGCGGCCGCGCAAAGGCAAAGTGATCTAGATGTCATACGCCTTGAGGACCTTCTTCCAGGCCCCCTGTGTCTTGAGGATGATCTCGGCTATCTCCCGCACCGCTCCGCGGCCGCCCCTCTTCGCGGTCACGTAATCGGCGACGGCCTTGACCTCGGGGCAGGCGTTGGCGACGGCAGCGGCGAAACCAACCTGTTTCATGATGCAGACGTCGACGAGGTCGTCGCCGACAAAACAGAGGCTGTCGAGGCTTACGCGGTATTTCTTCAGCACCTTGTCCAGTACACAGGTCTTGGGGTGGACGTCGGAGAAGACCTCCTCCACGCCCATGTCGCGCGCGCGGGGCACTATAGCTTTGGAGCTCTTGGCGGTGACCAGGATCGTCGGTATCCCCGCCTTCTTGAGCACGTGGACGCCCATGCCGTCGTGCACGTCGAAGAGTTTGAGGTCGCATCCGCGCGAGTCGTAGATGATGCGGCCGTCGGTCAGCACGCCGTCGACGTCGAGGAGCAGGAGCTTCACCTTCTTTATTTTCGCGGCAAGTGCTTTATCCATAAGATGTCCCTGTCGTTGCGAGGCTGTAACCTTCCCAACACCTTCCCAACTTCGTAAGTTGGAAATTTTCAACCTACGAGGTTGAAAGGGTGGATTATACGACGCCGGCGCGCAGGAGGTCCTGGACGTCGAGCAGGCCGACCGGCCTGCTCTTCTCGTCGACGACCGGCACTTCGTCTATCTTCTTCTGCTCGAGGACGCGCAGCGCCTCGGCGGCGAGCATCCCTTTCTTCACCACCAGCGGCCCCTTGGTCATGACCTCTTTGATCATCCTGCGCGGCAGGTCTCCGTCGCTCTCGAGGTGGCGGCGCAGGTCGCCGTCGGTGAATATCCCGGTCAGCTTCCCGCCGGAATTGACGACGGAAGCCGCGCCCGCGCGGCAGTTAGTGATGGTAAGCAGCACCCGCGAAACAGGGGTGTTCTCGTTGACCACGGGGTTGCGGGAGCCGGTGCGCATGATATCGTCGACCGTCAGCAGCAGGCTCCTGCCCAGGCTCCCGCCGGGATGGAACATCGCGAAATCCCTGGCCTTGAAATCCTTCAGCTCGATCAGGCACACGGCCAGCGCGTCGGCCATGGCCAGGCAGGCCGTGGTTGAAGCGGTAGGCGCCAGCCCCAGAGGACACGCCTCTTTCTTGACCGAGACATCGAGCACGACGTCGCTGTAGGTCGCCAGCGCCGATCTCCTGTTGCCGGTCAGCGCGATTATCGGCGAGCCGATCTTCTTGAGGAACGGGAGCAGCTGCTTGACCTCGGCGGTCTCGCCGCTGTTGGAAAGCACCACCACCACGTCCTCGGGAGTGACCTTGCCCAGGTCGCCGTGCGATGCTTCCGCAAGGTGAAGGAAAAGGCTCGGCGTGCCGGTAGAGGCCAGCGTCGCGGAAAACTTCTCGGCGATGATACCGGTCTTGCCCATGCCGCTGACGACGACCCTGCCCCTGCACTTCATGATGACCTCGACAGCCTTCTTGAAATCGGCGCCTATCTTGTCCTTGAGACAGCGCACGGCCGCGGATTCGATCTCGAGCACTTCCCTCCCGCGCTTGACGACGTCGATGTTCTTCTTCATGATCCCAAAACCTCCCGTATTTTCTTGACCTGCCTGAGCAGGCTCTCCAGCATTTTATAATCTATCATGTTCGGGCCGTCGCAGGGCGCGCTGTCCGGCGTCGGGTGCACCTCGAGGAAAAGCCCGTCGCAGCCGAAAGCGACCGCCGCGCGCGAAAGCGCCTCGACGAACTCCCGCTGGCCGCCCGATGAACCGCCCTTGCCCCCGGGCAGCTGCACGCTGTGCGTGGCGTCGTAGATCACGGGGTAACCGGTCTGGCGCATGATCGCCAGGGCGCGCAGGTCGGTGACCAGGTTGTTGTAGCCGAACGAAGAGCCGCGGTCGGTCAGGATAATGGACTTGCTGCCGGCGGATTCAGCTTTCTTGACGATCGAGGCCATATCCCACGGGGCCATGAACTGGCCCTTCTTGATATTGACCGGTTTGCCCGAGCGGGCCGCTTCCACGACAAGGTCTGTCTGGCGGCACAACAGCGCCGGTATCTGGATAACGTCGAGGACCTCTTTGGCCTTCGCCACTTCCTCGCAGGCGTGCACGTCGCTCAGGACAGGCACCTTGACCTTCTGCCTGACCCTGTGCAGGATATCCAGCCCCTTGCCTATGCCCGGCCCGCGGAACGAACCGGCCGACAGGCGGTTGGCCTTGTCGTAGCTCGACTTGAAGATGAACGGCACTCCCTGCCGTGAGGTTATCTCCGCCAGCCGCGCGGCCGCCTGCAGGCAGGCGGTCTCTGACTCGATGACGCAGGGTCCTGCGATAAGGACCAGCGGCGCCTTGTCGCCCATGATGATCTTGCCTATTTTGACGCGGTTCATCAAGAGGACTCCTTAGCCAGGAACTGCTTTACGTGCTCCAGGTCCTCGGGCGTATCCACGCCGATCGTATCGTATTTGGTCTCGAGCACCTTGATCTTGTACCCTTCCTCGAGCACCCTGAGCTGCTCGAGCTTCTCTATCCTCTCGAGGTTGGAGACAGCCATCTTCTTGAACGTGAAGAGGAAATCCTTCGTGTACCCGTAAAGCCCGATATGCTTGAAATACGCGGGCTCCTGCACCTCCGAATTGGCGGCGCGGTACGGGATCGGCGAACGCGAGAAATAGAGGGCGAACCCGTTCTTGTCGACGACTACCTTGACCACGTGCGGGTCGGCCAGCGTCGCCTGGTCCTTGATGCGGGTCATCAGCGTGGCCATGTAGACGCTCTTGTCGTTGATCAGGGCGGAGGCGACGGTATCGATCATGATCGGCTCGATCAGCGGCTCATCGCCCTGGATGTTCAGCACGATCTTCGCGTCATCGAGCGGGTTGACCACCTCGGCGATACGGTCGCTGCCGCAGATATGGCCCTTGGCGGTCATGACCACGTTCGCCCCGAACTCGCGGCAGCGTTCCATGATCCTCTCGTCGTCGCAGGCGATGATCAGGTCGTCGAGAAAACGGGACTGTCTGGCCCTTTCCCAGACATGCTGGATCATCGGCTTGCCGCAGATGTCGGCAAGCGGCTTGCCCGCAAGGCGCGTCGACGAATACCTTGCCGGAATGACTCCTATTACCTCTTTCTTCTCTCCGTCCTGCTTCATGCGTTCCTTCCCATCCTCTCGGTGAGTTCTTCCCGGGTGATCGTGGCAGTCCCGAGCTTGCCGACGACGATGCCGGACGCGAAATTCGCTATCTTCGCCGCGTCGCTTTTGGATGCCCCCGCCGCGAGGGCGAGGGTGAACGACGCGATCGCCGTATCGCCGGCGCCCGACACGTCGAACACTTCCTGCGCGACGGTCGGTATATGAAGGTCCTTGTCCTGTTCGAACAGCCACATGCCATGCTCGCCGAGCGTGATCAGCAGGCTCTCCAGCCCCAGGTGGCCGAGGATCGCGTACCCTGCCTTCTTGATATCGGAATGGCTGGCGAGCTTGTCGTGGTAGATCTTGAAGGAGTTGCTTTCGTCCTTCATCTTCAGGTAACGGACGGCGTTCTCCGCCTCCTTCCTGTTAGGCGTGATGCAGGTCACCCCGTAGTACGACTCGAAATTGTCCTCTTTGGGATCGACGGTGATGATCTTGCCCCGCTGGCGGGCCTCGCCGATCAGGTTCGACAGCAGGGAATGGTCGAAGAGCCCCTTGCCGTAATCCTCGATGATGACGGCGTCGAACGCCTTGAGGCGGCGGCGCACGTACGAAAGCAGGGTATCGCGCGTCTGGCGGTTGATCGGCTCGACATGCTCCCAGTCGATGCGCACCAGCTGCTGGTTGCGGGCGAACAGCCTGCTCTTGACCGTCGTCATCCTCCCCTCTTCGGAGACGATGGCGGCGGGATCGATGCCGCGTTCCTTGAGCTTGTTGAGCAGCGTGGTCCGGTTATGATCCTTTCCCACCACTCCGGCGAGGGTGACCCTGGCGCCGAGGGCGCGCAGGTTGCTGGCCACATTGGCCGCCCCTCCCGGCATGAACTGACGTTCCCTGGCCCACACGACAGGGACGGGCGCCTCCGGGGAGATACGCTCCACTGTGCCTGTGATATACTCATCAAGGATGAGGTCGCCTATGACGAGAATATTGGCCCTGCCGAACCTGCCTATCGCTTTCTTGAGGTTTTCCATGGCTTACAAAAGCCACACCCGCGTTTCCTATTACGCGGGGTGTGACCGTCTCCTTCAGAAAACAGTTACTTTACCACAAAAGGGGAGACCAATCAATACTACGCCTTGGCCTCGTCCATCTGGGCTCCCTGGTTCAGGTAGAGCCTCTTGTACAGCCCGTCCGCCTTCCGGAGCAGCTCGTCGTGGGTGCCTATCTCGATGATCTTCCCGCCATCGAGCACAGCGATCCGGTTGGCATTACGCACGGTGGAAAGGCGGTGGGCGATGACGAAAACGGTCCTGCCCACCATGAGACGGTTAAGCGCCTCCTGCACCAGCCGCTCGGACTGGGTGTCGAGCTGGGAGGTGGCCTCATCAAGGATCAGGATAGGCGCGTTCTTGAGCAGGGCGCGCGCGATGGCCAGCCTCTGCCTCTCGCCGCCGGAAAGTTTGGTGCCCCGGTCGCCGATGAGCGTATCATAGCCCTCCGGCAGCTGCATGATCACGTCGTGTATGTGCGCCTGTTGGGCGGCGCGCTCGATGTCCTCCTGCCTGGCATTGGACAGGCCGTAGGCGATGTTGGCGCGGACGGTATCGTTGAAAAGTATGGTCTCCTGGGTCACGATCGCGATATGCGAGCGCAGTGATGACAGAGCGAAGGCTTTTATATCCTTCCCGTCGATAAGCAGCCTGCCCTTCGCGGGGTCGTAGAAACGCGGTATCATGTCCAGGAGAGTCGTCTTCCCGGCGCCGCTGGGCCCTACGATCGCCACGACCTCGCCCATCTTCACGTCGAGATCTATGCCCCTGAGCACCTCATTGGTCTCATAGCTGAAGCAGACGTTCTCGAAAGTGATACCCGTGCGGAAGCCCTCGAGCCGGACCGCGTCGCGGCTTTCCTTGACCGTCGGTTCGGTATCGAGCACCTCGTAGATCCTGGCGGCCGAGGCGATACCCTGCTGGACCTGGCCGTTGACCTGGGACAGCTTCTTGAAGGGGCGGAACATCGACACGAGCGCGCCGAGCGACAGGGCGAGCACGCCGAAGGAGAGCTGGTTGGCCAGTACCTGCCGCCCCTGCCATATCAGGATAAAAGCGACCGCGCACATCGCGATGAACTCGGTGACCGGCCCGGAAAGGAGGACGCGCTTGGCCGACTTCAGGTTCAGCTTGTAATAATCCCTGTTGGCCTGGTCGAACTTCGCCTGCTCGTACGCCTCGGCATTGAATGCCTTGATCACGCGCTGTCCCAGGATGGTCTCGTAAAGGATGGAGTTTATGTCGGCGATCTTGGCCTGGCCCCGGCCGAATATCTTCTTGAGCGTCTTGCTCACCTTGACCATGGGGATGCTGATCAGCGGGAGGATCACGATCGCCACGAACGCCAGCCTGAAGTAGAAGACGAAGATGATGCTGGCGAAGACGGCGACGAGGAAAGACTGGTAGATGAGGTCGACAAGGCCCGAGGAGATGACCGTGCCGACCTGGTGGACATCGTTGGTGACGCGGGACATCAGCTCCCCTCCCCGCTGATGCGTGAAGTAGTCCAGCGACAGGCTCTGCATCTTTGAATACAGCTTGCAGCGCAGGTCGGTGATCACCTTCTGGGAGACCACGTTCATCAGATAGCCCTGGAGGAACAGGAACGTTTCCTTGAGCAGGGTCACGATGATTATCCCGACGGCCAGGTAGTTGAGCAGGACAGCGGGCGACATCGCGTTGATCCGGTCGATAATGGCGGCTACGCCGGGCGGGACACCTCCCGGGAGGATGATCTGCTTGTTGGCAAGGACCTTGTCGGCCAGCGGCAGGACCATGGTGAGGGAAACGCCGTCAAAAAGCGCGGAAAGCGCCATAAAAAGGCCGGCAAGGCCAAAAAGGCCCACGTGCGGCTTGAGGAATCTGAAAAGTCGCCTGTAATCGTTCATTATTTATCCTTAATGTAGTCGATTCTATCATAGTTATTGACTTTTGTCGAGGATTTGCTATGATTCGAAGTGACTTTAACAAGGAATGAAAAACTATGGGACACATAAGGGTCGGCGTAGTAGGAACGGGTTATCTGGGCAGCCTCCACGCCCGTATTTATCGTAATGAAGTGCCGGGGTGCTCGCTGGAAGCCGTATGCGACATCCGGCCCGAGAACCTGTCAAAGGCCTGCTCCACTCTGGGGGTACCGGGCGTCGGCGACCACCGGGAGATGTTCGGGAAGGTGGACGCGGTCAGTATAGCCGTCCCCACCGCCCTCCATTACCAGGTCTGCAAGGATTTCCTCCTCCAGGGGGTCCACTGCCTGGTCGAGAAACCCTTCACCACCACCCTGCGCCAGGCCGACGAGCTGATCCGGCTGGCCGACAGAAAAAAGCTTATCCTGCAGGTGGGCCACGTGGAGCGTTTCAACTCCGCGTTCGTCTCCACCAAAGAGTTCTTCAAGAACCCCTACTTCATCGAGTGCCACCGCCTGAGCCTCTTCCCCAACCGTTCTCTGGATATCGGAGTGGTCCTGGACCTGATGATACACGACATCGATATCATCCTGGGCCTTGTCAGATCGCCTATCAAACGCATCGAGGCGGTCGGGGTCAACGTCCTGACGCCTTACGAGGACATCGCCAACGCACGCATCACCTTCCGCAACGGCTGCGTCTGCAACCTGACCGCCAGCCGTATCTCAGACGAGGCAATGCGCAAGATCCGCATCTTCCTGCGCGACGCGTACATCTCCCTCGATTACAGGGACCAGCAGGCCTTCATCTACAAAAAAGGACCCACGGGCATCACCAAGAACGCCCTGCCCATAGAAAAGGAACAGCCCCTGCAGAAGGAGCTTGCATCGTTTGTCTCCTGCGTAGCCGAACACAAATCCCCCCTTGTGACCGGCAAGGACGGACGCGAAGCCCTTGCCCTGGCCCTTAAGATCCGCGATCAGATATGGAAAAACGCCCCACGATTCTCCTAGTCTGCGGGGAACCCTCAGGGGACCTCCACGCCGCATCGCTCGTCCGCGCTCTCAAACAGCAGCGGCCTGACGCCGTCTTCTTCGGCGCGGGAGGACCGAAACTCAAGGCCCAGGGCTGCGAGCTCGTCTTCGACCTCACCTCGATCGCCGTCGTCGGCCTCTTCGAGGTGCTCAAGAATCTCTCAGTGTTCCGGCGGGTCTTCTACAACATCCTCAAGGAAGCCGACCGCCGCAGGCCCGACCTGGCCGTCCTCATCGATTATCCCGGTTTCAACATGGCGCTGGCAAAAGAGCTGCGCAAGCGGAATATCCCGGTGGTCTACTACATCAGCCCGCAGGTCTGGGCGTGGGGCAAGGAACGGTTGGCCGCGATAAAGCGCGACGTGGCCAAAATGCTGGTCATCCTCCCGTTCGAAAAGGATTTCTACGCGAAGGAAGGGATCGATGTGTCCTTCGTCGGCCACCCTGCGGTGGGATCGGTGAAGCCGTCACTTTCGAAAAACGCCTTTTTCGCCAAGGTCGGCCTCGATAACAGCGGGTTCACGGTCTCCCTTCTCCCCGGCTCCCGGGAAAAAGAGGTGAAGTCCCTTTTGCCGGACATGCTCCGCGCGTGCGAGCTCATCATAAGCTACATGCCCCCGAAGTCGGTCCGCTTCCTCATCCTGCGCAGCACCTCGGTGCCCCTTCCGGTCTTCGAGAAGGAACTGTCGAGGCATCCCGGCCTTCCCTGCCGCATCGTCTCCGGCATGACCTACGACGGGATCGCCGCGAGCGATTTCTGCCTTGTCTGCTCGGGAACGGCCACGCTTGAGACGGCCATCCTGGGCACCCCGATGGCCGTCCTCTACAAAGTGCATTTCCTTACCTGGCTCTATGTCCGTCTGGCCATCCGCATCCCGTTCATCGGGCTGGTCAACATCGTAAAGGGCAGGAAGATAATGCAGGAACTGATCCAGTTCGACTGCACGCCCGTCAGGATCGCCGACTCGGTCATCCTGACGCTCAAGACCCACGGAGAGCTTGAACGGCTGCGTAAGGAACTGCAGGGGATCCGGGAATCGCTGGGAGAAACGGGAGCCAGCGACAGGGCGGCAGCGGAGATAATCAGGATCTTAGATTCGCGGTAAGTTTTGCTGTGTGTTCAGCAAAACAAAGAAGGGACGTTCCCCTTCAGGACACCTCTAAAGAGATGTCCCTCGGGGAACGTCCCTGTCAATTTACTCCGACCTATACCAACCCTAAATACTCTTTCCCTTCTTCATTAGGATCAAGCGACCTTTCGATGCGCAGACGCTCGCGGTCGTCACGGAGGTCGACGATCGAGCGCTCGGGCCCCGAGATCACTTCCACGATGGGACAGAAGATATCGTCCTCGTTCTCATCCCTCACCACGGCTATCCGCCTGTCGCTGAGCGCGACGATCGTGCCGATGGGCCAGACGCCGAAGATCTGGAAGAATATGTCCAGCAGTTCGGGCCTTGCGTGCCTTTCCCGGTCCCGCGTCATCAGCGCGTAGATGACATTGGCGGGATAGCTGGTCTTATAGCTCCTCCTCTCGAACAGCGCGTCGTAGATGTCGCAGATGGCGACGATCGACGATACTATATGCGGCTTGTGCGGCTGGACGAGCCTTGGGTATCCCTTCCCGTCGGCCCTCAGGTGATGCTCGAAGGCGACCACGACCGGCAGTATCCCCAGCGAATCGGTGTATTCCAGGAGCATCTCGGCGCCGAGGACCGAGTGGCTCTTGATCCTGTCGAACTCCTCGTCAGTCAGCCGGTCCGTCTTCTTGATGATCCTGCGCGAGATGTACATCTTGCCGATATCATGGAAAAGGGCCGCTATCCCGACTTCGAGGACCTCGTCGCGGGAAAAGCCGAGTTTCGAGGAGAAGTACATGGACAGGATGGCGACGTTGAAGATGTGGACGAAGGTGCTGACATCGTAGCGCTTGACCACCGCCAGCTTCAGGAATTCCTGATGCTTGACGATAAGGTTCTCGAAGACCGTCGAGATGTTGAACTTGAGGTCGAGGTTGTCGAGACTGCGGGCGTTGAGGACGTTCTCGAGCGAATTGGAGACGTTGTCCAGTGAGCTGTTGTAGAGGCTCAGGTAGTTCATCGCGCTCTCGATGGAATCTTTCTTGTCATCCCCCGAGACGAGTATCTTCCCCGCGGTAATGCCCTTCAGGCCCGCGAGCATGTTCTCGTCCCTCTTCATCTCCTCCCTGGTCAGCGTCAGGAACGAGATGAACTTGTCGAGGTCCTCCTTGCCCAGCGACCGGTTAAAGGCAAGCCGCTCTATCTCCCTCTGCTTGAGGTACGCGATCATCGGGCGGACCGCCTTGCTCAGGTCGAACAGTATATCCTTCTCGAACGCCAGTTCCTCGCCGATAATGCCGATGATCAGCTCACCCCGGTCATCGAGGATCGCCCTCAGGTCGTCATAGGCCTTGTCCAGGAACTTTCTGTATTTGACGTGACCGGTGCCGTACAGCTT
>JBLMZF010000091.1:0-8163 GCA_050258655.1 Deltaproteobacteria bacterium
TAAAAAACCACCCGGGCCGTATACTAATATCGTATCCGGCCCTTCTCATTTAACAGCTATCCGTGTTGTTTCGCGCTTAGGAATTTCTCGGCAAGCTCGGGGTATCGGTCCGCCCAAGCCCTGACGCGCTCCGACGGCATCCTTACGGTTTTCTTCATCGTCTTCGCGCGTCATTCCTTCCCCAGCTATTCATTACAGCCGAAACCTTTACTATAATTAAAAGCGAGAAATTCCGATGCGCGCTCAACCAACACCGGATAGCTGTGATATAATAGGGGCCATGAAGATACTTATTACCGGCGCGACGGGTTTTATCGGAGGGCGGCTGGCTGCAGAGCTGGCCACCAAAGGCCATGAGCTGGTCTGTCTGGTCAGGAAGACCAGCGATACGGCCGGACTTCGCCGTCTGGGCGCCGGACTGGCCTATGGTGATGTCTGCGACGAATCGTCCCTGTCATCGCTTCCCCGCTGCGACGCGATCGTCCATTGCGCGGCGGTGGTCGACAGGCGGCCGCTGAAACAGCTCAGGTCCTGCAATGTCGAGGGGACGCGGAATATCTGCGAGGCCGCCATGCGCACCGGAGCCCGTCTCGTCCATCTGAGTTCCGTCGCGGTCGTCACGGGGAACAGCGCGGTCACCCTCACGGAAGACATGGCGTACGCGCCCACCAATACCTACGGTGTCTCTAAGATGGAAGCTGAGAGGGTGGTCCTGGGATACCGCGGGAAGGGGCTCAAGTGCGCGGTGATCAGACCGCCCATGGTGTACGGTGAAGGCGAACCCCACGCGCTGGGGAAGCTGATGTGGCTTATCCGCCGGGGCATGTTCCCGCTCCTCGACGAGGGCCGGACCCTGCTTCATATGGTCTATGTCGGTAACCTCGCCCATGCGTTGTGTCTTGCCCTTGACCGCGGGGAATTTCTCGAGGGGACTTTCTTCGCGGCAGATACCGACGCGCTGACCTGCGCCGAAGCCTTCGGTATCCTTGCCTCATCGGTTGATGCTCCCCGCCCCCCGCTGGTGCCCCGCGCGCTTACGCCGGTGCTCACCCGGCTGCCGTTCGTCGGGAAGCCGCTTGCCTCGCTTTTCAAGGACAGGGTATACGAGACGAAGAGGATCCGCTCCGTCGGTTACAGCGATATCGTGCCGGCAAGGGAAGCGCTGAAGAGGGCAGGTAGCTTTTACAAATAAATAGGGACAGATACCATTTATCAACTGCCTGTTGAAAAATGGTTTCTGTCCCTATTTTTCAACTTTGCGTTGAAATGGATACCTGTCACTATTTCTTCCTGTATATGCGGGCGTTGCCGTCGATCTCGTCGAACATGCATTCGGATTCGACGGGGAGGATCTCGGTCTTGCCGAGCAGGAGGAATCCCTGGGGCAGGAGAGAATCGCAGAAGCCGGAGAGGATCTTTTTCTGCAGACAGCTGTCGAAATAGATGAAGACGTTGCGGCAGAGTATGAGGTCGGTATCCGTGATGAAATCGGAAGAGGTCAGGTCGAGGTACTGGAAGCTGACCAGCGAGCGCAGCTCCTCTTCGGGAACGTAAAGCTCGCCTTGCTTCTTGAAATACCGTTCCACCGTCAGCCGGTCGAGGTTGGCCAGGCTTGATTTCGCGTATGCCGCCTGTTCGCAGAACTTGAGGCAGGCCTTGTCTATATCCGTGGCGATGATCCTGACCTGGAGGTTATGGGCTATCTTGCGGGTGGCTTCGCGGGCGACTATGGCCAGGGAAAAAGGTTCCTCTCCGTTGGCGCAGCCCGCGGACCAGATCCTCAGTCTCCTGTCCGGTGACTGGAGCTTCTTCTGGATCACGGTGTCCATCAGGTATCTGAGCGTGACCCATACCGGACCGTCGCGGAAGAATTCGGAGACGTTGATGCACAGGGTGGCGAAAAGCCTGTCGTATTCATGCGGGTCCTTGTCGAGAAGGCGCATGTACGTCAGGTACGATTCGATCTTGTTGGCGTGCAGCCTGAGCGCTATCCTGCGCTTGAGCAGCTCGGTATGGTAATGGCGCAGGTCCAGATTCCGGTCCCGGAGGATCTGCTTCATCAGCCGCTCGAAGTTCTCTTTCTTGTCCTCAACAAGGGGATGGGGAGGTTTTGCGTCGACTTTTACGATCGCGCGGATGCAGGCGTGCGTCATCTCCCGCTGGCAGCGGAGTTTGATCTCCTTGTACTGTTCCGGCGTAAGTCCCGTATCGATCTGGGTTAAAGGCAGCTCCGCGAGCATGGATTTGAGCATCGCTTCCCGGCATTGGGGGCAGGTGCACACGTCAAAGCGCAGCTTCAGCGAGGTCTCCAGGAGATCACGCGCCACCTGTTCGGTCAGGTTTATCTTCCCTTCCATAGTACGTACCTTTTAAAAAAAGCTCACCAGGTCATGGTGAGCTTCATGGTTGTGTTTCCGCTTACCTCGGTTACTGCAGTCTCTTCTTCCTGTACAGCCTGGCATTGAAGTCGACCTCTTCGAAGATGTCGTGCGCCTCCCTGATCAGCGTCTCGGACTTGCCCATGATCAGATAGCCGTTGGGCTTGAGGGCGTTGTAGAACTTCATCAGGAGCTGTTCCTGAAGACTGCGGTCGAAATAGATGAAGACGTTGCGGCAGAAGACCACGTCGCAGTCCTGGACGAGGTCCCGCGAGGTCAGATCGAGGTAGCGGTAGGTGATAAGCTTCTTCACCTCGGGCTTGACGCAGAACATGTCGCCGTCGCATTCGAAATCCCTCCCGATGAACTTCTTGTCCACGTTCTTGAGGGCTTCCTTCCCGTACTCTCCCTTGAGCGCCAGCGCCAGGCTTTTCTTGTCGACATCGGTCGCTATAACCTCTACGTTGAAGTTGAGGATGTCGGACTGGAGCATGTCCTTGAGCACCAGGGCGATGGTATGGGGCTCCTCGCCGTTGGCGCATCCGGCCGACCAGATCCTGAACGACCTGTCCCCGGAGCGGGTCTTGGCGCGGACTATCTCGTCGAACAGGGAGCGGGCCTTCACCCATACCTCAGTATCGCGGAAGAACTCGGACACATTGATGCAGAGCACCTCGAACAGCTTGTCGTATTCCTCGGGGGTCTTCATCAGCAGGCGCAGGTATTCCGAATACGTGTCTATCCCGGTCACGCGCATACGGATAGCGACGCGCCGCTTGAGCAGGTCCTGGTGGTAATGATGGAAATCGAGGCCGCGGTCGTCCCGTATCTTGTCGAGCAGGAGCTGGAACGTCTGGTTCTTGTCTTCCTTCAGAGCGTGGCGCGGTTTGGAGCTGACCAGGTCGATCGCCTCGATGGCAGCGCGCGCTATCTGGGCCTGGTGCTCTACCCGGCTCTGCTGGATTATGGTGTGGAGGGCCCCCTGCTCTGTAGTGACATACTTGGCGGGGACATGGGACAGGATATAGGCGAGCATGTCGTTCTTGCAGAGAGAACAGGTACAGATGTCATACCTCATCTGCAAGGCGCTGCTCAGGCAGTCCTTTGCCAGATCTTCAATTATATTTCTTAGTTTCAGCGACATTGAATTAAATTTGTATCAAAGGGCATTTGAATTATAACATAAGAAAGAAAATATTAAAGGGTTTTTTTTTCACTTGCTATTATTGGGAAAAAAGGTAAAATATAGGCAAATATGATTAAGCTATATCAGGAGATTCTATAAGTGAAGGTCTTCTGGGCGCGGCAAGCTGCTGTAAAATTAGGTATTTCCAAACAAACGCTCATCCGTTATGAGAAGAAAGGTATTTTCCCCAAGCCTCGAAGAAACTGCATCAATTCATGGAGGGAATATACTCAAGAGGACATTGAAGATTTTAAACATCGTTTGAAGAAAGGTATAACCTTGATTGAAATGATCATGGTTATCGTTATCGCAGGAATTATTTTCGCCGCTTCGATACCCCGCCTGAGGGGGCTTGACTCCCTTAAGATCAACGGCGCCGCAAAGACCCTCGCCTCGGATATCCGTTACGCCCAGCAGGTAGCCATTTCCCGTCATACCAACACCAGTTTCGTATTCGATGTTCCCGGAGACACCTATACCGCCTACGAATACCTTGTCTCAGGTTCCTGGCAGAAGATGCGCAGCCCGGTCACCGGGGGCGATCTGTCCGTCGATTTCAAGCGTGATCCCCGCTACGGCGGTGTGGGCATAACCAGCGCTTCCTTCAACGGGACGTCTTACCTTAATTTCACCTGGGATGGCAGCCCCAGTGCGGGGGGAAGCGTCCGTGTCGATTATAAGGGTGAAGGCAGGGACGTGCTTGTCGAGGATTCGACCGGCTTTGTGAGGATGCAGTGAGGACCCGCAGGCGGGAAAAAGGTTTTACCCTGATCGAGTTGGTGATCCTCATCGTCGTGGCGGGTATGGCGCTGCCGGTGATGATGACGTCGTTCGCCACCATCGCCTCGCGCTCAGTCAGGGCGGAATCGATCGCCGATATTTCGTTCTATTCGTCGCAGATGCTCGATGAGATCGCAGCCAGGCGCTTCATCGACCCCGATGACCTGAACAACGACGCGCTCGGACCGAACGCGGGCGAGGCGTACCCTGATTTCAACGATGTGGACGATTATAACGGGTACGTCAGGAAGACGGACAGGTATGTCACGACCGTGGCGGTCTCGTACGCGGTCCTCGCCGACGGGGTCTGGCAGACGGCCTCCACGGCCACGGATTACAAGCTGATCACCGTCACGACGGTGGATAAGAGGAACGGGCTGAGCTCGACGATGACGACGCTGGCGGCCCGATGAGACGGGGCATGAGGAAGAAGGCGTCCAGAGGGCTTACGCTTATCGAGTTCATCATGGTCATCTCCATCATGGCCGTCCTCTTCACTCTTTCGGCCGGCTACATCAGGGAAGTGATCAACCTCTGGAACTACGTGTCGTTCCAGACCGAGATCGTCTCGCAGGCGCGCCTGGCGATGATGCGCATGGCCCGCGAGATCAGGCAGATCAACAACCTGACTTCGGTCTATTACGCCGACGCCTCGCGGCTGGTCTTCAACGATACCGACGGCAACAGGATCGAGTACAGCCGGACGGGCAAAGACCTGCGGCGCAATACCAACATCCTCGCGCAGGGTGTGGACAGTTTTTCTTTCGTCTATTACGACAACGCGAGCCAGGCGGTCGCCGCTCCCCAGGTCAGTCCCTTGAAGACCGATATCGCTTCGGTCAACGTGACCCTGGGACTGAGCGCGGGGGGACAGAAGAAGAGTTTCTACATGCGGGTGTTCCCGAGGAACCTCGGAGGATAGGTGCTTGGTAACGAACGGGGCATGAACCTGGTCATCGTCATCTTCATCATCATGTTCATCGGCGGCCTCGCCTGGACACTGACGACGATCGGTACTTCCGATACAGCGATGAGCGTGCGGATGTTCGATTCGGAGCGCGCCATGTACGCGGCCCAGGCGGGGATCGAGTGGGGGATCAATCAGATCAACACGAACGCGAGCTGGAGGACCAGCGCGGACGGGACATGCAGCGGTACCGACTGGCTCCTGCATACCCTGCCCGGCGCCCAGTACCGGGTCTGCAGCCGCGACGCCGCGGACGGAACGGAGACGGTATACGGCAACGTGGCTATCGAGGCGGAAGGATATGTCCCCTCGTACGCCTCCTACGTCTCCACCCGGAAACTGAAGGTCCTGTACTCGGCCGGCTCGTTCTCTAACGTCGCGCAGGCGAAGAACATCTTTGATTGGTCCGGCATGACGCGCAGCCAGTCGAATTATATAGACGGCGATATGCAGGCGCTGTATTATAACGGGGACGGTAACATGACCTATAACGAGATCGGCAGGGATATTGACGCGAACATGCCCCCGGCCCGGGGGAACCACCGTTATCAGCGGCGCATCGCCTCCGATCCCTTCCCGGCCATAGACATGTCCTATTACGAGAACGCCTCGGGCAGTGAACCATGGCAGTCGCTTTTGACCGCCAAGATCAGTTCCCTGGGCACGGGGCAGGTGACGGAGATAACCGTCTCGCCCGCGCTTTTTTCCGGCCCCGCCTCCAACTGGACCGGTCAGATCGTGCGCAACATCAGCCGCGGCCATTGCACGTCCGACACCTATCGCCTGATCACTGACGTGATAAGCCCCTCCACTGTGCGTCTGAGCGCTCCTTCGACCGACTGGCAGCAGGGTGAAAGGATAACCCTGGCGGTCAAGCCTGTTCCGGGAGGAGTGACCTACGAGTCGACGGAAGCCCAGGGCCGTCACACCAAGGATATCAGCCAGTATACTCTGACCTTCCCGGTAGCCATGTTCACCAACAGCGATGGCGACGGTGAGCACGCGCTGCGGATGCTGGCTTACAGGGATGTTTCAGGGAATATCGTCATCGGCGGCTGGGGCATCGGCCCCGGCGCGGAACCGTACGACTGGGGCATCATCTACAGCGTTGATACCGGCAGCGCCGGGAAAAAGGCAAGCGTGCGCATGGACGACGATTTTCTCCCCGGCGGGCCTGCGGATCCCGTCCTGCCTGAAAAGAAGTGGAACAACGGTTCCGACCGCTGGTACACGGTGGTCAGGCGTTTCCGCGGCACGTACTCGAACAAATGGGGGAAGCCGCAGCTCGAGTACACCATGAACGACGCGATCTTCGACGCGCGCGGCAGGCAGAGCTGGGAGGCGGCCACGGTCAATCCTTCTGTGAAGTTCCAGCAGGTCGGCTGTGTCCTTGAAGGCGACGCGGCTATGAAAGGCGGGAACGTCTTGAGTTTCAGCCGCAAGCCGCTTGTCTATCCCAACCTGGCGACGAAGTACGGTTCCATCATCTGCCTGGACCCGCCGGACACCGGCAACGTCAAAGACCATAATTTCGACGATTTCGCCTATTCGGAGAACGGCGACGTCTCGTTCAACTACCTGAGCTCGTTCGGGCTCTACGGCAGCAACGTGTATCTGCGCGGCCCCATCCAGATAGATTATAACCCGGACGCCGCCTCGAAGATAAGCGGCTACGCGTTCAGCATGGGAGGCTTTAAATGGAAAGAACAGTGAGATCCTCGAAAATCCTGATCGCGTGCGCCGTCCTCGCCGTCCTTCTCGCGGGGGTCTGCGTGCGCGGCGCGCCTGAAGCGGCGGCCGACGTCCAGGCGGACGCGGCGGCGCAGCTTGCGCTCAAGATCGGAGCGCTCCAGGAACAGCAGGAGAAGGGGCAGACGGAGATATCGCGCAAGCTCGACCAGGTACTGGCGAACCAGGCGAAGATCCTCAATGAGCTCGAGATCGTGAAGGTCCGGGCGACACTGCGGCCATAACGCATATGCCACAGACAGCTGCACAGCTAAAAGTAAAACAGGTCCCGGCGGTAAGGAGGGGCGGCCACCCGCTGCCGCTGTTGTCCGATATGCTTGTCTCGAAGGACAATGTCCTCGGCATCGACATCGGCTCCTCGTACGTCAAGGTGCTCCAGCTCCAGAAGAGCGTCTCCCGGTACAGCGTGCGCAACTGCATGACCAAGGCCCTGCCTCAGGCAGCCAGGGAAAATCCGGCCGAAAAGAGGCGCCTGGTGCAGGAATACGTCAGGGATTTCATAAAGGAATGGCGCATCAGGACGACCTTCGCCCGCATCAGCGTCTCCGGCAAAGGCGTCTTCATCTTTTCACTGACCGTCCCGCAGATGAACAAGAAGGACATGCGGGGGGCGGTCGGCATAGAGTTCAAGAAGCGTCTGCCCGCGCAGATGGACATAGCTTCCATCTCGTACGATTTCTTTGTCACCGGTCCCGCGGACGAGAAGGGGGTCATGGTGCAGGTCACCTGTATCGCGGTGGAACGGGCGATCATTGACGACCAGGTACAGCTGATCAAGGAGATGGGGCTGACGCCGGTCGGCGTGTTCACCGTCCCTGACTGCCTCGGGAGCCTGCTGCCGGGATGTCTCGATACCCAGCCGAAGGGGACGGTGGTCCTGCTGGATATAGGAGCGCTGAGCTGCCAGCTGAACTTCTATAAGGGGCAGAACCTGATCTTTTCGCGCGAGATCCCCATAGGCGGCGACCATTTCACGATGGCGATGGCCAAGAATTTCTCGCTCCCCGGACAGCCGGCGATCAGCCTGGACGACGCGGAGAAGCTGAAAAGGAACTGGGGTATCCCGCTCGACGAGGAGGCCAAGGCGGATTTCCTCACTGATT
>JBLMZF010000092.1:0-11758 GCA_050258655.1 Deltaproteobacteria bacterium
CTACCGTCGCGCGCGAACTGTTCGGCGACTCTAACCCCGTCGGTGAGACGGTCAAGCTCAACCTGAATAACTTCAAGGTCGTCGGCGTCCTGCCAACCAAAGGCGCAAGCGGCTGGCATGACCAGGACGATGTGGCGCTCATCCCCCTGACCACAGCGATGTACCGTGTCTTCGGCAAGCAGTACATCGACCAGATTTTCGTGGAAGCGAAGGGGCCGGATTTCATCGATGCCGCTCAGGAAGAGGTCCAGCAGCTGGTGGTCAAACTGCATCACCTTGGCAAGGACGATGAGGATTCCTTCCAGATCCGCAACATGTCCGATATCAAGAACGCCCTTGAGTCCACTACCCAGACCATGACGCTTCTGCTTGGTTCGATCGCCGCGATATCGCTTCTGGTCGGCGGCATCGGCATCATGAACATCATGCTTGTCTCCGTGACCGAGCGCACCCGCGAGATCGGCCTCAGGAAGGCCATCGGCGCCACCAACAAGGACATCATGTTCCAGTTCCTGATCGAGTCCGTGCTCCTGACCCTGATAGGAGGGCTGGCCGGCATCATGCTGGGAACCGGTATCTCGGTCCTCATCACCGTGTTCGCGCACTGGTCGGTCATGGTCTCGGCGTTCTCGATCATACTTTCCACCGCGTTCTCCCTGGTCGTCGGCGTCGTCTTCGGTCTCTGGCCCGCCCGGAAAGCCTCCCAGCTGGACCCGATCGCGGCCCTCAGATACGAATAATAAGTCTTGAAACCACAGCGCCGCATGTTATAATCTTTATATAAGGTTACGCTTCCTCGCTGGAGGAGCGAGGAATGATCGCAGAACCGGAAAGACCATTGGGTCGATTTCCGGTTTTTTTTATTTCCAGCTCCTAAAGACTTTTCTAAACATCTTTTTAATTTCACCTAACCGGGAGGCGCCATGTTCCGCAGGATACTTTCTCTTGCCTTGAGCTTCGGATTGCTCTTCCAGCAAACTGGTTTTGCCCAGCTGCCCGCCGAGTTAAACCTTGGATTCCTCTCTGCAGCCTCAGCCGCTGGCAGATTCAGGCCGGTTCACCTTCGTTATTTCTCTTACGATAACCTAAATGACAGTTTCAGGGTCATCCTTGATAAAGGTGACGCCAAAGCGCTTGATGCAGCCGCGGTGCGGGAATCAGGTAAACAACTTCTCAGCTATTTCCTCGTCGGTGTTAGCCTCCCGGACGATATGTTCTGGGTTAACCTGCGCCCGGATTCCCAAGACCAGGTGATAAGCCCGTATCTGGAGAGGACCGAAGTCGGACGGATCATGCTCGCCGCCGACCTCCAGCTTAAAAAAGACATCGCCCGCTTCACGTCCCCGGCATCGCGTGAGGGGAAGGAATACTGGAGCAGGCTCTACAAGAAAGCCGAAGAGCTTTACGGCACCTCCTCCGTCACCATCCCTACGCTTTCCCGTCCATGGATCGTCCCGGGCGAGATCATCGTCCGCGAATCGCCCAGCAGCGCCTACGTCTACAAGGCGACGCTTAAGGTCATGCTCGAGCAGGATTACATCAAGGATTCCGCCTACAATTTCCCCGATGAGCGTTCCAAAGCCCTCAATGAATATTCCTCACAGCTGATCAGGGAGCTTATCATCCCGGGCCTTACCCGCGAGGTCAACTCCAGCAGGCGCTACGCGTCCCTGCGCCAGGTCTACTATTCCCTTATATTATCCCGCTGGTTCAAACTGCGCTTCAGCGGCAAGACCGGTATCTACGCTTCACTTATCGACACCAAGAACCTCACCGGCCTGACCTCCAAGCAGGCCTGGTCTAAGAGCGAGTATTTCGAACAGTACCGCAAGTCGTTCGCGGATGGTGAATACAGCGTCAAGGAGACCGTCCGGACACCTTCGGGCCAGGCGATCAGGAGCTATTTCAGCGGCGGCATCAAGATGGACGGCGGCACCATCAACGTACAGAACGGGATCTTCAGCCGGTTTGATAGAGCGGCTAAACTTGGAGAAATTCTTCAGGGGGCGGCAGCCATCGACCCCGCGAGTATAAATCTAGCGAAAGCAGATGGAGGTCAGCAGGCCGCAGAAGATCTGATTGTGTGGAATGACATCGATGGGTTGAGGGATTTGCTGAGGAAATCGACGGTAACCTTGGGAACGATGATCTTGATGAGCCCTGCGATAACTACGGATATCGGTTATTCTCCGGGAAGTTATCGCGGTTTTCCTGGATTCGATCCCGCGTTTAAAGCTGTGACGCAAGCAGCTTTTCTCGGTAAAAGGATAGATGTTCTTGAATTGGTGATCGAGAGGCTTACGCAGGTAATCGGAGAGATCAAGAACAAAGGCAAATCCGATTTTGCGACGGATGAGGAATATGAGCGACATAAAGGATTGTCGCTAGTACTTATCAGTGACATTAGAAAAGAAATATCCAGCATACAGGGGCTAATAAACGACTTGAAGGTGGACAAGGTTGATGGGTTCGGGAACGATGGCGGCAGCCCGGCAGGTAATATGCATTTCTTCTCAGGGTCCATGTTCATGCTCACCGGCCGCTATGACTCGGCGGTGAAGGCATTCGATAAGGCGATCCAGCAGCAGCCCGATTCCGGGATATGCTACCTGGGACGTGGCACGGCCAAAGGCAATCTCGGCAGATACCAGGAGGCGATCGACGACCTCACCGAGGCGATTCGCCTGCTTAAGGAAGAATTCGGCGTGCAGGGTGAGGCGGCGAGAGACTCCCTGGCCAATGCCTTCCAGTTGCGCGGCAATATCTACAAGGCAATTGGCCAGCCCGATAAGGCGGAAGTTGATTTCGCAAAGAGCCGGAGCCTGCGTTACGACGGTGGCGTGGTCGCTACCAAAGTCGATCCCAACGCACCGGAGATCATGTTCTTCGGCGGCAGCGCGGTCTCTTTTTATAAGGAAATTAAAGGATTTCGGCTTCTTCATGCAATCGCTCCTATAGACGGTGGACTTACGTATGACGGGGATAAGAACCTGCTTAACAGGATTATGGATAATCCCAGCAGTTCAGGCGCTTTGCGTGCTTTCGCTCAGGAGGATCTCCCCGCTTTTGGCGATATTACTAAAGTTATAATTGAAAGCGCGGCGAAGAAGCCGGGTGTTCCGGAATACATCAGTGATATTCTTGAAGCCCGTTTTACCTCGGAAAATGTCAATTATCATTCGATGGAAGGCTCGGGTGAGGTGGCGAGTTTCGCCACGAGATTCAAGAGTTTCTCCGAGGCTATTGATTTCATCGCGATAAATTACCGGATGGATAACAGGCGTGCCGGCTATCACAGTGACTCTGCTTGGGAGAATAATTACCGGACCTTTATCAATAGTCTTAGAGATTACGCTTCAGAAGTAGATAAGATTAATCCTGCTTTCTTTTCCGTATTTATTGAACAGAAAGGGCCCCAGGGGCAGCACTTGCGCCATTCGGTCAAGAACCTGGTTTTTTACGCGATATTGAGGCAGAATGATTACAATTTCGACAAGGCGCTTAATGAATTTTCTGCTTTGGCCGGAGGAGGGGATGCTGCTCTGCAGCAAGCGATGCTTACGTCTTATCACCTGAATCGAACTGAACTTGTTGCCGAACTCGAAAACGGCAGCTATCTCTGCGGGCAGGAGGAGTTTACACAAAATCTTTTCGGTTCACCGGTAAAGAACTTCTTTTTTGCCAGTAGGGAGGAAATACGCGCTTACCTGAGTAGAGGAAGACAGGGTGAAATTAAGCCCGCAGATGTCCTGCCTATCGCTAATCAAAACCTGCTAAACAGGATAGATGCATTTAATAAGAGGAATCAGGAGGCAAAGGAGAAAAGTTTCATAGTCTTCGGTCCTGGTTCTCAATTCAGCAGTGTCCTGGTAAACCTCAAGGTGCCGGGCGTCATCAGGGCATTAGCCAACGCAAAGGATACTCCGAGGGTGCTTGTGCTTAATCCCATATGGGATTACGAGACGTCCGGAATGAAAGATGAAGAGTATTTTGGTATGGTGATCGACCAGATAGAGAAGGCGATCACAGCGGAGTTGAAGGAAGGGGATATTTCGACGATCTTCGATTTCATCGTTTTTAACGACAGCTCGAAGAACTCAAATCTCGTTAAGAGCCGCAGTAAGACCGATCCTTTACTTCAGAATAACAGGGATTTCCAGGAGAGCCGGCGCGGGAAACAACGGAGGGGATTGATCAAATATAACATCAAAGACATCAGGGACTCGTTGAAAGGGAAATCGGTCGTGCTTGTTACCGGAAACCTCCTTGAAACGGCTAACGATAAAGTGACTTATTCAGTCTCAAAGATGGAAGCGCTGTTTGGGGCGATGCAGAAGTTCTATGTCCAGCGCCATCAGACCGCGGTCAACGAGAAAATGACAGGGGGGATACTGCTGACATCAGACCTCCATGCAACAGTCAATTCAGCTCTGCGTTTCAAACTGGCGTTTCCGGATGCCCCCTTAGTGGTGATCGGCGACCCCAGCGACCGTGGCCATAACCTTTACCGTTTACTGCGCCTGATCGATTCGTTCGTGATCGGTGACCATGAACTTTGGGCCGTCGCGATGGCATCGGGATTAAGCGATAGCATGACCTCGATGTATTTAAGAATGGCGTTTAACTATGAAAATGATGATCTTTTGGAGGTCCTGAACCTGCAAAAGATACTGGAAAAGACTGCGGGCCAGGACATCTTAACTGACTGGAAGGCTATCGGCTATATTTCGGAAAAGAACTCGGCATCACAGAAAGCAGGCAAGTTTTTTCAATATTTCTTCACAAAGACGTATTACGAAGCAATGTGCAACGAATTCTCCAAGACGTCTGCCGAACGCGACGCCATTTACGAGAAGGTAGCGAAGGTGCTTGCGCATACATATAACCCGAGAAAACGCATATTCAGACTGGAAGGCAGCCTTGAACAGAGCCTGGACGCCCTTTTTGCGGCGCAGTCTTCCGCTGATCTTGATAACCTGGTTGCGTTATATAAAGCGAGAAAAGAAGCTGACGGTAAATCGGGACAGGAAAAAGACCTTGCAGTGGCGGCAATAGCCTCCCATTCCGGCCTGGCCGTCGAGACGCGTCTTACCAGGGATATATATGGCATCCTGAAACAATTGATGCCTCAGCGTCTCGAGCTGATGACCAGGCAGGAGAGGGAATTCCTGCAAGAGATCAAAGATATCATTGCGCAAGGACAGGGCGGTAAGAATAACCCCAGCGCTCTGCGAGCGCTTGTTTCTCATTTTCTTAAGGCGCCTATATTCAGGAATATCAGGAGAGGACCCCAGGTCCCCCGGATCAGCGAATTGTTCGGTGTGCAGTTCATCGATCCTAATGCCGATAAAGATATGCTGGTCATGCATGCTCTCCCGCCTCTAAAGGAAGATGGTTCGACTTTTGTCGATATGCTCGGTAATGATTTAAAAAAGGAACAATTGAAGGAGTACTACACTAAGCTTGATGCCGCTTTACAGGATGTGCGTAAGGTCTTCCTGAAAGGGGGTTCTTTCGCTAACATGAAACCGTTGTTCGCCGGTTATGACCCCGCGACGGGAAATGAAATAACCCTTCCGGCCAGTGAATGGTTTGTCCGCCTGGCTGATATGAAATACGGCCCCTTGATGGCGCGCGAGCATCGCCGTATCGAATCGGAATATGTGAACAAGCTGGATTCCGAGCCGGATAACCTTATTTACGACCTGTTATACAAAGGTAAGGTCAAGGATCTTTCGATGCAGGCGAACCTGAAAGCGTATTTCTCTCTCTCGGATAGTGATTTTAAGGTCGATCCGAATACCAATGCGATCACCTTGAAAGAGTCCGGACAGGAAAAGATCGTGAAGTCGATCCTCACGGCATTTAAAGAGGGAGAAGATGAGCCTGACATGCTGATCGTGGGGCATAAGAGGAAAGAGAAGAATCAACTCGTGTTTATGGCGAATGGAAAATTGGCGGTCCTTGATGTCGAGGCTGCGGATAGGGGCGGCAAGACCGGGGCCCTGGATAATACTCAGTATGGGGGAGCATTGCTGGTAGCCGAGGGGGACAGGAGAATAGTTCTGAAACTGCTCAACATCAGGCAGGTATTCGCCCGGAACCAGGCGGATTTTATCAAACCGATCAAATTCACAAAGGATAAGGAGGATAAGTATTTCAATCAGCTTGACGAGAATAGCGCGATAACAGGGTATTACCAGTTATCGGAGATCAAGAAATCTGTTATCACGAGCTGCAACCTGCGGGATGTCCAGTATGAGGATTATAATATGAGTATCTCTCTTGAGGATATCCGCGAGGCTTTCAACAATGCGAGATTGGATACGGTCAGGAAGAACAGCAGGGGTGAATATACCCTTGTGGGAGAACTTGTCCTGTTCCTCAATGAGATAAACTGGGGTAAGGTGCCCTTGAACACGTTTGATGAGCTTTTTCGGGAGCTGAGACGTCTGGGAGTCGAGGAGATAAACGCCAAAACCGTCGAGGAACTGATAAATCGACTCCCTCCGAGGTCCGCTCTGAGAGACATCAAACAGGATAGACCTCATGAATTCCTCCTGCCTTTGTTTATCGGAGAGGAATACAATGGCAGCAAAAAATTTACCCTTGTACGTATTGATGATAAGGCTGGTAGTATCGCCTATAATGCTCAAGAGGCTGATTCCATTCTGGATAAGATCTCCCCTTCTATCAAAGCGCGCATGGAGAATAATGGTGTTACCTTCGATAACGATGATTTTAGTAACGGAAGTATGCTTGATGAATCTAAAGACGGCGGCGCTGCTCCTTCCGCCCCCGGCGGTATCGATTTCCGCGGCCTGCCGATGAACATCCAGCCGATGGGAAGCTTCAGCGGGATGGATTTCAACCTGCCACAGTTAAGCCAGGCTGAACTTGACCGCATCGACGTCGCTAAGGAAGTCTCCCGGCTAAGAGGTCTGGTCCGCTGCGGGTCTGTACCGTCCGATGAGCGTGTCACGGGCCTGGTCGCCGCCTGCGTCCAGAAGAGAGGGGAGGGCGCGCAGTTAGAGGAAATTCTGCTCTGCCTCTCGGATATCCTTAAGCTAGAAGAAGAGAACGCTCAGGAGACTTCTCCTGAAATCAGGAAAGCCCTGGCGATAGCAGACTCGCAAAGCTAAGGAC
The DNA here is from genome assembly GCA_050258655.1 of Deltaproteobacteria bacterium. GTDB lineage: Bacteria > Omnitrophota > Gorgyraeia > Gygaellales > Profunditerraquicolaceae > JBLMZF01. The sequence continues at coordinate 7,147 of JBLMZF010000092.1, forward strand.
AGAAATAAGAAAAGGACGTTCTTCAGGATACCCTGATGAATGTCCTTTTTTTTGCTCCTTACTGATTGACTTTTCAGAAATTGAATGTTATAGTTAATTGATGAACGACCATTCATTTTAACTGAAAAGACCATGATAGAAGTCACCCGCAAAGAAAGAGACCGTCAGCTCCGCCGCAGCGATATCCTCAAAGCGGCCGAGCATGTTTTCGGCGAGAAGGGTTTCCAGCGCGCCACCGTCCAGGACATCGCCAGGGAAGCCCAGTACGCCGCCGGGACGGTCTATCTCTATTTCAAGGATAAAGAGAGCCTCTACCACTCGCTGATCAACGCCAAGATCTCCGTCCTGGTCGCCCTCCTGAAAGAGAAGATCTCCAGGGTAGAGTCAGCCCCGGATAAATTCCGCGTCTTCGTGGACGAGGTGCTCAACTATTTCGACCAGAACCAGGACTTCTTCCGCATCTTCGTCGCCGAATCCAGCCGGCTCGACTGGGCCATTCAGACCAGGACGCGCAACGCCCATCTTGAAAACCTTCCGCTCCTGGCCGATTTGATCAGGATCGGCCAGCGCCAGAACTTCATCCGCGGCGATTACGACGCGACCGCGATCGCCGATGTCTTTCACTCGATATTCACCACAGTCATCTTTGACTGGCTTAAGCAAAAACAGGGAGCCAAAAGCCTCAAGGAGATGTCCGGGTTCATCCTCGACATATTCCTCGACGGGGCCCGGAAAAAATAATGCGTAAACTCATCGGTGCGTGTCTTCTTTTGATCTCCCCCGCGATCTGTTCCGCCCAGCCTTTGCCGGAGAAATTCCTCCCGGCCGAAGCCAAGCAATCTGCTCCTCGGGCCATCTCCATATCCGAAGGCATCCAGCGCGTCCTCAAGGACAACCGCCTGATCAAGATCTCGCTCCCCGACAAGGACATGGCCTTCGAGGACAGCATGATCGCCCGCTCCGCGCTCTTCCCGCACCTGAGCGCCAGCGCAGCGCAGACCTTTTACCAGTACCAGCCCACCGCCAAATTCGGCCAGGCGGTCGTCTTCACCCAGAATAAGGACCCGTTCTCGTTCGGCATCGACCTCTACCAGACCCTTTTCGACTTCGGCAAGAGCCTCTCCAATTACAATGCCGCCAAAGAAGTCATGCACGCCCGCGAGGCCAACATCGAGAGCGTCCGGCGCATGGCTGTGCTCGAGTTCATCGCCACCTATTTCGACCTCCTGCAGACCGAGAAGACCATCGAGGTCGCCCAGAAGGAAGTCGAGAGCATCCAGTCATACCTTAACGACATCCAGAAGCTCTACGAGCAGGGAGTGGTGGTCCAGAACGACCTCCTGCCCGCGCAGGTGCGCCTGGCCGACGCCAAACAGCGCCTCATCGCCGCCCAGAACGGCCGCGAGATCGCCCAGGCCGCGCTGAACAATCTGCTTGCCCTGCCGCTCAAAGAGAACACCCTCGCCAGGGATATAGAGATGCACCCGCCTGAACTGCCGGCGGTAGAGGAGGCCTGGAAGATCGCCGAAGGCTCGCGCCCCGAGATCAAGTTCCTGGACAACATGACCAGTGCTTCGTCGTTCAGCGAGAAGGCCAGGGCCCGCGAGAACCTGCCGGAGCTGTTTGTCCGCGGCGGCTACAGCCAGACCGAGAACGACTTCACCACCCACGAGGGCAACTCGCAGGTGATGATCGGCGCCAAGATCAACATTTTCGAAGGAGGGGCTGACCGCGCCCAGTTGAACAAGGAGCGCGCCCGCCAGAAACAGCTTAAAGAGCAGAAGGGCAAGCTCATCGAGGACATCAAATTCGAGGTCGAGAACTCATACGTCGGCCTGCGCAACGCCAGCCAGAAGGTGGACGTCGCCAAGAGCGCGCTCTCCCAGGCGGATGAGAACGTCCGCATCACCCGCGTCAAATACACCGAGGGCGTCTCGACGACCACCGACGTGCTCCAGGCCATCGCCCTGCAGACCGGGGCCCAGACCAATTACTACAGCGCCGATTACGAGCTCAAGCGCACCTACGCGCGCCTGATGTATTCCATGGGGATAGATCTATCATTAGTCTACGAGAGAATGGAGAGAGGACAGAATGAGCGCTCAAAATAATCCCAGCCCGAATCCGAATCCCGCAACCCCGGCACCCTCACCAAAGCCCAACGGTAATGGCAACGGCAAGCGGAAGAAGATCTTCATTATCCTCGCCATCTTCGGAGCGCTGATCATCTTTGCCGTCGCCGGCCACATCATCCGGGGCATGACCCACGTCTCCACAGACGACGCCTACGTGGAGGGCCGCGTGCATTCGATCGCCTCCAAAGTCCCCGGCACGGTGCTTGAAGTGATGGTCGACGACAACAAGGCAGTCAAAAAGGGAGACCTGCTGGTCCAGGTCGACCCGCAGGATTACGAACTGCGTGTCAACGAAGCCACGGCCGCGCTCGAGGCCGAAAAAGCCCGCCTTGTGGACGCCGATGCCAGCATCAAGACCGCTCAGGTCGCCCTTGACCAGGCTACCCTGGACAAGAACCGCGCCGATGCCCTTTTCAAAGCCAACGTCATCCCGAAGGAACGTTCCGAACGAGCGGACACCGCCTTTAATACAGCCACCGCACAACTGACCAAAGCCCGGGCCTTCAAGGAACTCGAGGCTTCGCTGATCAAACAGAGGGAGGCGGCCCTGGCCACCGCCAAGCTGAACCTGGGTTACACCAGGATCGCCGCCCCGGCCGACGGCTACGTGACCAAGAAATCCGTCGAGACCGGCAACCAGATCGGCGCCGGCCAGCCGCTTATGGCAGTGGTCGCGCTCGAAGACATCTGGATCACCGCCAATTACAAGGAGACCGAGCTTAAGAACGTCCGCCCCGGCCAGGCCGCCGATATCACTATCGATACCTATCCCGGAGTTCACTTCCGCGGGAAGGTCGACAGCATCCAGGCCGGCACAGGCGCCGTGTTCAGCCTGTTCCCGCCCGAGAACGCCCTCGGTAACTACGTCAAGGTCGTCCAGCGTATACCGGTGAAGATCGTCCTGGAAAAAGGCACGGACAGCAAGCACCAGCTTCGCATCGGGATGTCCTGCGTCCCCACGATCACCACCAGCGAATAATGAATAAATGGCTCATCACCCTATCCGTCCTCCTGCCGACGCTGCTGGAGGTCATCGATACCTCCGTCGTCAACGTCTCGCTTAACCATATCCGCGGGAGCCTTTCCGCGGGGATCGACGAAGCCACCTGGACCATCACCGCCTACCTGGTCTCCAACGCCATCATCATCCCGTTGAGCGGCTGGCTCAGCCGCGTCTTCGGCCGCAGGCGATACCTTTTGTTCTCCGTCATCCTGTTCACCTTCAGCTCCTTCATGTGCGGCAGCTCAAAGACCCTGGCGATGCTGGTCTTCTTCCGTATCCTGCAGGGTATAGGAGGCGGTGGGATGCAGCCGTTGTCGCAGGCGATCCTCCTGGAGACCTTCCCGCCGCACCAGTACGGCATGGCCATGGCCATGTTCGGCATCGGCATCATGGTCGGTCCCATCGTCGGCCCCGTGCTCGGCGGCTGGATCACCGACAACTGGAGCTGGCCGTGGATCTTCTACATCAACATCCCGCTGGGCATCCTTTCCCTGATCATGATCAGCACGTTCATCTTTGACCCGCCGTACCTCAAGCATGGCAGGGAGAAGGAGGAGATAGATTACTGGGGTATCGGGCTTATCACCGTCGGCCTGGGCTGCCTGCAGGTCGTCCTCGATAAGGGCCAGCGTGAAGACTGGTTCCAGTCTTCTTTCATCGTGTGGCTTTCCGTCATCGCGGCTATTTCACTGATCGCTTTTGTCTTTGTGGAGTTGCGGGCCAAGCACCCCGTCGTGGACATGAAAGTGTTCAAGGACAAGTCATTCAGCTCGGCCAACGTCATCCAGGCCACGGCTTTCTTTGTCATGTTCTCCAGCATCATCCTCCTGCCGCTGTTTGTGCAGGAGCTGATGGGCTATACTGCCTACCTCGCCGGCCTGGTCATGGGGCCCGGCGGCATTGCTACCCTCTGCACACTGCCTGTCGTCGGCCAGCTTATCAGCAGGAAATTCAATCCCAAGATCATCCTGGCCTTCGGCCTGTGCATGGTCGCGTTTTCGTCATATGTCGCGTCCCAGCTTAATCTCTCCGTTGATTTTTACCAGGTCGTCATGCCCCGCGTCTTTCTGGGTTTAGGCATGGGCATGGTCTTTGTCCCGCTGGCCAGCATGGCCTTCTCCACCATCCCCAAACACGAGATGGGCAACGCCACCAGTGTCTTTAACCTCAACCGGAACATTTCCGGAAGCTTCGGCGTCGCCTTTATGACCACGTTGCTCGCCCAGCGCGCCCAGTTCCACCAGGCGCGCCTGACCGAACAGCTTAATCCCTACGACATGCGCTACCAGATCGCTGTGCGCAAGCTCGGCAATCCCGGAATATATGGCCAACTCATGCGCCAGTCCAACCTCAACGCGTTTATGGACTGCTTCTATATCTCAGCCATTATCATGCTCTGCGTCATCCCGCTCATCCTCCTCCTCAGGCGCCCCGCCCATATGAAGGGCAAAGAAGCCTCTGAAATCCTCCACTA
>JBLMZF010000093.1:0-2892 GCA_050258655.1 Deltaproteobacteria bacterium
CCGCCTGCTGCCGCTGCACTGAACTCTATAGATATTAGTAGACGTTGTATAGTAAACAAATCCTGAAATGAATATTTGTTCTGTAACTTAATGGGGGATAGGGAGTTGAGTAAAGCGTCTATGATAAGGATCTGTCACGTAATTACGAGGATGGACTGGGGAGGGTCGCCGGACATTGTGCGCCTTCTCTGCGCCAACCTCGACCCTGAGAGGTTCGAGGTGACGCTGGTCACGGGGAAGACGCTTGATCCGTCGGAGAAGACCAGGGAGTTTCTCAAGGGATTCAAGGGTACGGTGGTCATAGTCCCGTCGCTGCGACGGGATATCAACCCCCTGCTGGACCTGGCGGCGTTCGTCAGGCTGTTCCTGCTGTTCAGGAAGGAACACTTTGACATCGTGCATACGCATACCGCCAAGGCGGGTTTCCTGGGAAGGCTGGCCGCTTTCTTCGCCGGCTGCCGGCGGACGGTCCACACGCCTCACGGCCATAACTTCTACGGTTATTTCGGTCCGTTGATGAGCAGGTTTGTAGTCCTGCTCGAACGTCTTGCCGGGACCTGCACTTCGCGCTTTGTCTTCCTGACCGAACTTGAACGCCGGGACAATATCGCTTTCCTTGTCTGCAATGAGAAGAAGGCCGCTCTGATCTATTCGTGCATCGAGCCGGGGTTCATCAGCCGGTTCAAAGACAAGGCGGAAGCCCGCCGCGCGCTCGGTCTGGGTGAAGGGCAGATCGCGGGCATGATCGGCAGGCTTGAGACAGTGAAGGGCCCCCGGTATTTCGTCGAAGCGGCTTTGACGCTTTCGGCGCGGTTCCCCGGGGCGCGGTTCCTTATCGTCGGAGAAGGCTCTTTGCGCGGTGAACTGGAAGCGCGGATCGCGAACCGCGGACTCAAAGACCGTTTTATCCTGATGGGATGGCGGGAGGATATCCCGGAGATACTTTCCGCCCTGGACGTGCTGGTCCTGCCTTCGCTCAACGAAGCGTTCGGCCTGGTCCTCATCCAGGCGCAGGCGGCAGGCGTGCCGGTGGTCGCCTCAGCCGTCGGGGGTGTCGCGGAAGCGGTATGCCACCGTGTCACCGGTATCCTCGTGCCTCCCGCGGACCCGTCCGCGCTTGCCGCGGCGACAGCCCGTCTGCTTTCCGAGCCTGCGGCTGCCGTTGTAATGGGACAGAAGGGCAGGGAGTGGTCGGGCAGGTTCACGCTCGAGCGGATGGTGAAGAGCCACGAGGACCTGTACATGGGACTCATGGAGAAAAGATGAAGAATTTCCTTATCATCGTCGTATCCGCGATCGTGGCGGTCTTCCCTGCCTGGGACCAGGGGCGGTGCGAACAGCTGATCCAGGAGCCCGTGGCAATGCAGATCAGCTCGACCGTCAGTGACGGTTCCTATTCGATCCCGGATATAATCGCTGCCTGCAGGAAAAGCGGCGTGAAGATAATCATCCTCGGGGAACGCGACTTGATGCGGTGGGAGTACGGCCTCTGGCCTTTGCGTAATCTGCTCAAGAGACGGGTGGAGGAGGGTTCGCTGCTCTCATTCGGTGTCGGTCGGTATCTCGATACCGTGCGCGAGCTGCAGGCTGCCAACACGGATATGCTGATCATCCCGGGAGTGGAATCCGCTCCCTACTACTACTGGTCCGGCAGACCGCTCGACGGAACGCTCAAGATAAACGACTGGCACAGGCATATCCTGGCCGCGGGTTTCCCGCAGGCGAAGGATTACGAGAATATCCCGGTCGCCGGTAACAGAAAGGGACTTGCCGCTTCTCCCGGCCCTCTAAGCCTTGCGCCTTATTTAGGCATCCTGCTTGGTCTTCTGATCGCTTGCAGAAGGACTTCATTCAAAATAAGGGGAGCCGGAGCAGCTGCGGCTTTTTTCTGCATCCTGATAGCTGTAAATAACTTTCCTTTCAGCCAGAAATACGATCAGTATAGCGGGGATATCGGCATCCTTCCCTATAAGAACTATATCGCTTACGCCAGCCAGCACGGAGCGGTCACTTTCTGGACGCATCCGGAAGCGGTCAACGTCGAGCGGGATCAAAACGTGGCTATTGAGACAAAAGAGTATGCTGATATCCTTTCCCGCATCGACGGCTACACCGGTTTCTTCGTCTTCTATGAGGGATATCAGAAGGTGGGGGTCCCGCACGGTATATGGGATACCATCCTTACCGATTACTGCAAGGGCCGCAGGCGGTCGCCGGTTTGGGCCGCGGGCGGATTGGCAGTTGATAAAGAGGGGCTTGAGCGCAACCTCAAGGACCTGAGAACGGTGGTGTTGTTGAACAGGGTTGACAGGGATGAGGTCATCGGCTCCCTGCGTGAGGGGAGGATGTACGTCAGCCGGGGAAAGGACGCCCCCGGTTTCATGCTCGATGAGTTCACGCTTAGCGACAACGGACGGCAGGCCGGGATGGGGGAGGAACTCAAAGGGTCTTCCCGTCCGACAGTGCGGGTGGCCGGCCATATTTTGGATGGACAGGAAAGGTCTTTTCAGATAAAATTGATTCGGCTCGGGGGCGAGACGCTCTTTTTCGACGTCCAGGGCCCTTCTTTCTCAATCACTTACAGGGACGAAAAGGCGGCTGAAGGGAAAGGCTATTACCGGGCGGAGATAGACACGTCCGCGCTGCAGGTGGTCACTAACCCTGTCTTTTTCGGGGGAAGCTTATGATACTCTCGGTCCATCAGCCGCAGTATATACCCTGGCTGGGTTATTTCGACAAGATCGCGCGCAGCGACGCCTTCGTCTTCCTTGACTGCGTCCAGTACAAAGCGCGCGAGTATCAGAACCGCAACAGGATACGGCGTAAGGGCGGCTCGATGTGGCTGACAGTGCCCGTCGTTTCCAACGGACGCCAGCCGATAAGGGAAGTGCT